>NZ_JASMRI010000004.1:6914-139324 GCF_041431375.1 Flavobacterium sp. Arc3
ATAAAATAGAAATGGAAACTATTAAAGGAGGAAATATGTCAAGTATATTTTCTGTAACAGATTCCCTATCACTTACACTTACAATTTCTTACACTATTGGATAGGAATATTTATTAACAAAAAAAAAATTATTATGAAACAAATTGCTAAAAAAAAGAATCAATTAAAATTTGATAAAAAAGTGATTGCCAATTTAAATAAAATAGAAATGGAAACTATTAAAGGCGGAAATATGTCAGGTCAATTTCCTGCAACATTCACGTTCACTATTCCACAACCAGCTACAATGACTTATACTATTTGATAGGAGCTATGTGAATAAATTGCACATAACAACTGTCATATAACTCTATATAAATTATTCAAATTAAAATATTTTTATGAATTTATTTATATAGAGTTACAATTTAAAATTAATCTTTAAAAATAAAAAATATGAAGAGTGTCTCTCTTATTGGTAATAACTTAAATGTGTCTGAAAACATTATGCATACAGGACATTTTAAACTTGAAAATGAAAAAATAAATGTTGGATTAGTTGAAGAGGATGACTTCTCATTATCTGATTCTAATGATCCAGACAATAGGGTTTTAGTGAAGAAAAAAGGAATCTCCTGTAATTATAGAGATAAGACTTTAATATTAAATTACGATAAGCAACTGAATATTCTAGGAGAAAAGGGAGAGGTCGCTTTTTCTTATATCGGTTCTGAGTTTGTGGGAGAAGTAATAGATATTGGTAAGAATGTTAAATCTTTAAAAATTGGTGATAGAGTTGTTGCAAATGCAACTTATCCTTCTTATTCCGATGATTATATTGGGGGTTTGCCTTCAAATCATGCTTCACGAAGAATTGATGATTTTAAAGAAAATAAACTTATAAAAATTCCTGATGTTTTATCTGATGAAATTGCATCTGCCTTTGTAGTAGGAGCATTTACAGCATATTCAATGATACGTAAAGTTGTAAAACCAAATGCAAAAATACTGGTTACAGCTGCTAAGTCCAATACATCTTTAGCTGTCATCAGTGCTTTAAGGAATTTTCCTGTCGAAGTTTACGCAATGACTTCATCTTCTGATAATTGTGATATATTATATGAAAATGGTGTGAAAAAAATATTCGTAGTAAATCATGAGTTGGATAATTATTTGGATGATAAAGATATTTTTGAGTTTGTCAAAGAAAAGGGTCTTTTTGATGCAGTTATAGATCCTCTTTTCGATATACATCTTGGAAAGGTCATTAAATTAATGAATAATGATGCAAAATATGTTACCTGTGGTTTATATAACCAATTCCCAACTTTTTTAGATACGAAGTTTAATCAAAAGAATTCATTTGAGGATGTAATTAAATTAGCAATGATAAAAAACATTTCTATTATTGGTAACTGCATCGGTTTAAAGGAAGATTTTGACTTGGCATTAGAGCACTTTATTGATGGTAAATTTTCAATTTTAATTGACAAAGTGTTTACTGAAGGCCAAGAAAAAGAATTTTTTGATTTAACTTATAGTTTCAAAGAACGACTTGGCAAAGTTGTGTATTTGTATAATGACTAATCGAAAATTAATATCAAATTTTAATAATATCAAATGAGAAAAATTATTTTATTTATAATATCATGCTATTCAATTTCAATATTGTTTGGAATTATAATTTGGGAATTGAAAGGAAATTCAAATGCAATATCTCCATCTCCTTACCAATTGGTTCTCACTGTTGGGTTGATGTTTACACCTGCTCTTGTAGCTTATTGGATTGAAAATAAAAAGTTTAAAGATTTTACAAATAAATATCAATTAAATTTTAAAAACATTAATTGGAAATCAACTATAAAATATCTTTTAATAACAAATATTATTATCCCAATACTTATATTGGGATATGGGTACTTCTTAGGTAATTTTTTAAAAATCGAACAGTTTGGCGAACTAGCTACCTCTATTAAACAAGTTGATCCTAAGCTGTTTAGAATGCCATCAATGATTTTTAATGTTAAATATCCATTAGTGGTTGTCTCGATAATCATATCTGTGATTAGTTTAATCGCGGGTTGCTCTGTTAATGCTTTAGTTGCTTTAGGAGAAGAAATTGGTTGGAGAGGTTTTTTGGAGAAAAATATTAAATTAAATTTTATAACTAAAAATATTTTAATAGGCAGTATATGGGGATTATGGCATGCTCCAATCATATTATGTGGACATAACTTTCCAAATTATCCATATTGGGGAATATTAATGATGGTATTTTTATGTATAACCCTCTCTTTTTATTATTCATTTATTTTGAGAAAAACGAAAAGTCTATTTGTAATGGGGGCTTTGCATGGTAGCTTCAATGCTTTTACACCATTATTAGCTGCAAGCCCTTTTTTATTGCATAACAATGAGTTGTTTGGACCAATTGGAATTTTGATGATACTCACAGTTTTAACCATTTCTACTATTTCTTACATAATAGACAAAAAAAGAATTTATGAAAAATAGTAATTATAAATTATTTAATAAATTTATTTTAAGAACTCCATTGCTTGACTTTGATTCTAATTTCTTCGAAAAATTGAATCAAGATGATATTGTAAATCTACTAAAAGAAGATAAAATTCAGGAATCTCTATTTTTAGCTTCAAAAGAACTTCTTGAAATTATAAACAAGCAATTAGAAACAGATAATAAAATCAGTAAGGAAAGTTTATATTCTATCTTAAAATACGTTTCTAGAATGAGTACTCGATGCACTCCTTTCGGAACATTTGCTGGAATATCATTAGGAGAATTTACTAACAATAAAAGTGAATTTAAATTAAATAAAACTTCGGAGTATAAAAATCACATTCAGTTAGATATGAATGTATTATTTTCAATATTTCAAACAATAAATCAAAATAAGGATATCAGGAAATATTTTAACTATTATCCAAACACTTCAATAAACAATAATTTCTATCAAAGCTCTTTAAATTATATTGAATATGTATATAAAAATGGCAAAAGAAATCACCTTTTAACTTCTGTTTCAAACAGTTCATATCTAGAATTAATTTTAGAAAAAACCGTAAATGGGATGAAATTTAACGATCTAGTTGATTTATTAATTAGCGAAGAAATTGAATCAGAAGATGCTTTTGAATTCATTAATGACCTCATAGATTCACAGATATTAATTAATGAATTAGAACCATACACCACTGGGGATGAGCCTTTGAATTTTATTATTGACAAAATTAAAAATATAAATGAGTTAACAGAATTGCATATTAAGCTAATTGAAATAAATGAAATTTTAAATGAAATTGGAACTTCATTTTCAAAAACTAATAATATACATTCATATACTAAAATTCATGAAATTTTAAAAGAATTAAACATTACATTCAATCCAAAAGACTTATTTCAATCTAATCTGAATATATCTTTAGAAAAAAATAATCTGTCAGATAGAACTCAAAAAGAAATTCTTAAAGGTATTGAGATAATTAATCGGCTAACATCCAGACAATCAAATAATAATTTAGAAAATTTTAAGAAAGAATTTTATATTAGGTATCAAGATCAAGAAGTTTCATTATTGGAAGTTTTAGATATAGACAATGGGATTGGATATACAAGTATGTCTAGTAAAACGACCTCTCCTTTATTAGAAGACTTAAATTTCCCAGGTTCAATAAATAATCGTTTGATTCAATCCGATAAAATCACATCATTTTTTACCTACAAATTATCCGAAGCATATTTAATGAATGAAAAAACAATAAACTTAAATGATGAGGATTTAGATAAATTTGACCTTAATTGGGATGATTTACCACTTACTATGTCATCAATGGTAGAGATTTACAAAAAAAATGATTCTGAGAATTTATATTCGATTAGTAATTGTGGTGGTAGTTCTGCAGCAAATATATTAGCGAGATTTTGTAATTCAAATGTTGAAATATCAAAATATGTTGAAAATGAAATTATAGCAACAGAAAATAATTTAATTGAGGATAGTCATATTCTCGCTGAAATAACCCATTTGCCAGAATCAAGAGTTGGCAACATTTTATTGCGGCCACAATTAAGAGAATATGAAATACCTTATTTAGCTAAGTCTAACTTACCAGTCGAAAGTCAAATATTTCTTAAGGATATTTACGTGTCCTTTAGAAATAATAAAATTCTTTTAAAATCAAAGAAACTAAACAAATTCATTTTGCCTAGACTGACTACCGCTCATAATTTCAATAATCCTTTTTTAGTTTCTGTGTATCGGTTTTTATGTGATATTCAAAATCAAAACAGCAGAGCCAATATTGGTTTTAGTTGGGGAATAATTTCGGAAAACTTCATTTATTTGCCACGGTTACAGTACAAAAATATAATAATATCAAAAGCATATTGGAATTTGAAGAAAAAACATATTGAATATTTATACACATTTCAAACAGCAGAATTATTGCAAGAAATAAAAAAATGGAGACATAAATACTTTATAAAAGACGAAGTAATTATTAAGGATTTTGATAATAAATTATATATAAATTTTAATAACATACTGTCTGTAGAATTGTTTTTGAATGCTTTAAAAAATAGAGATAATTTTATTATCGAAGAGTTTCTATACAACGAATATGATTCAATAGTAAATAATGGTAAAAAGGATTTATATACCAATGAGTTTATTTTCTCATTTTATAAAAATAATATATGAAAACACAAAGAAAGTTTATATTAGGAGATGAGTGGATTTATTATAAAATCTATTTAGGAGAATATGCTTCAGATTTAGTATTAGTTGATTTGATTAGTAATATTTCTAAAAAATTTATTGAAAATAAGATTATTGATAAATTTTTTTTTATTCGTTATAATGAAAATGGTTATCACATAAGAGTAAGGTTTCATCTTGTAAATAACTCGAAAATCAGTACTGTAATAGACACTTTTAATAAAATGATTAAAGAAAGTTTTGAAAAAAACATTATTTATAAGATACAAGTTGATACTTATGAGCGGGAACTTGAAAGATACTATGGTGATTGTGTAATTTATTCAGAAAATATATTTTATCATGATAGTTTGGTTACGCTTGAATTTTTATCGGCATTACATAAGTTTAATCTTGATGAAAATTATAGATGGTTATTTGGTATTTATTCTATTGATTTTTTAATTAAAGACTTCGGATTTGAGTTACATGACCGTTTTAAAATCATGGAATTATTAAATGAATCATTTAGTAAAGAATTCAATATTAATAAAGGCTTGACAAAACAATTAGATAGTAAATTTAGATTCGAAAAAGATAAAATCACTCAATTATTAAATGATGGGAATAAAGATTTTGAGTCTCTTTTAAGATTACGATCATCAAATATTTCAGATGATATTAAAAAAATAAAAGCTAAATTAAATAATGACGAATTAGTTAAAATTCTGGTCAGTTATATTCATATGTCATGCAACAGATTATTTAGAAGTAATCCTCGAAAACATGAGTTTGTTTTATATCATTTTTTATGGAAATATTATAGATCAGCAGTAGGTAGGATTTCCCATCAAAATTAGAATTTAATCTCTAAATTAGCAAAACTTACTCAATCATAAGAATGAGAAAAAAGTTATTAGCTTATGTGAAATATTTCGATAATATTTTTCCCGTGAAATTATAATTAATTTTTAGTTTAACATATTTTCTATGAACTTCAGTTCTGACCCAATAAATACTCTTGAAAATCTTGTCTTCAAAAATAAAATTAAAAGTTTTTCTATTTACTTGGTAATTCTTTTGGTTATTATCATTTTGGTTGCATTATTACCAGTTATTAAAGTAGATATAAGTAGCCAAAGTAGAGGCATTGTTCGTAGTAAAATAGACAATGTGCCAATTGCAACCATAGTAAGTGGCAGGATAACATGGTTGGCATTAAAAAATAATGCTACAGTCAATAAAGGAGATACTCTTATTAAGATTTCTAAACAAAGTCTAGAGACCGACAAAAATACTCAAGGTAAACTGTCAAGTTCAGTTTTTACATTGCTTAACGATGTGTCTAATGTTTTACAAGACAAAACGAATAGTTTAAAAACTGCGTCAGCACGAGAAGATTTTGCAAAATTCCAAGATCATAGAAACGAACTACAGAGTAAAATATCTCAAGCACAGCTTAACTTCAATCGCAATAAAGAACTGTATGATAAGGACATTATTGCTAAAGCGGAATTTGAAAAATATTTGTACGAATTACGTTTTGTCAATCAAGCGTTGCAAAGTTATGTTAGTCAACAAAAAGCCACTTGGGAAAATCAAAAAAGAGATTTGGAGGAACAAATGAAAAATTTAAATGGAACTGTAAATAAGATAAATGTAGAATCTAACAATTACGTTGTTTTAGCACCAATTTCTGGCTCAATTGAAAACTTTTCTGGACTACAAGTGGGATCATTTATTAATGCTTCGCAACCTATTGCCACGATTTCGGCAATTGATCATCTGATTGTAGAAAATACCGTTTCTCCTAATGATATTGGATTGATACGTAGAAATCAAAAGGTACAATTTCAATTAGACGCTTTCAATTATAATCAATGGGGATTACTAGAGGGTAAAGTTATAGATATAGATCACAATATTACAATTAATGAGAATCAAGCTTTTTTCAAAGTAAGATGCAAATTGAATTCTACTACGTTTGAATTAAAGTCGGGTTATAAAACTTCGATTTCTAAAGGGATGACACTTACAAGTAGGTATGCTATAACTCAAAGAAGCTTATTTGACTTATTGTTTGATAAAGTGGATGATTGGTTGAACCCTAAACAAATTGCAAAATAAATGACATCAATAAAAGTAAAACAACACGATATTAAAGATTGTGGTGCTGCATGTTTGGCATCTATTGGGAATTATTTTAAGGTTAACCTTTCAATAGCTCGTATTCGTCAATACGCTAATACAGACAAACAAGGTACAAATGTATTAGGTATTATTGAAGCTGCTGAAAAAATGGGGTTTATAGCAAAAGGAGTAAAAGGAGGTATAGATGCTGTTGATAAAATTCCACTGCCTGCTATAGCTCACGTGATTATCAAAGAACAACAGCCACATTATATCGTTATATATTCAGTAAATAAAGATAAAATTGAAGCTATGGATCCTGCAATTGGGAAAATTGTAACATATCACTATGAAGATTTTCAAAAAATATGGACTGGGGTTTTAGTTCTTTTTGCTAAAAATGATGACTTTAAAATTTTTAACGAAAAAATATCCTCGACAGAAAGATTTTGGCATTTAGTACAACCACATAAAATAATTTTAGTTCAAGCTTTAGTAGGAGCAATTGTTTTTACTGTTTTAGGTTTGGCGATGTCTATATATATACAAAAAATAACAGATTATGTCCTAGTCGGAGGTAATAGAAATCTATTAAATTTATTAAGTATTTCTATGCTTGTCATTATTTTAATTCAGGCTTATATAGGCTCTCAAAAAAGTATTTTTGTAATGAAAACGGGACAATTAATTGATGCAAAATTAATTCTGGGTTATTACAAACATTTACTTCATTTACCGCAACAGTTTTTTGATACTATGCAAATTGGAGAAATTGTCTCAAGAATAAATGATGCAGTAAAAATTAGATCATTTATAAATGAAGTTGCTATAGAAATGATAGTAAATATATTTATAGTTTTTTTTTCCTTTACACTTATGTTTACGTATTATTGGAAACTTGCTTTAGTAATTTTACTTGTTATCCCTTTTTATGTATTTATTTATTTTATTCTAAATAAATTCAACAAAAAAGTGGAGCGAAATATAATGGAAAACTCTGCGGAATTACAAACACAATTGGTAGAAAGTGTGACTCACATTCGAACTGTAAAAGAATTTGGAATAGAAGATTTTTCTAATTTAAAAACAGAAAATAAATTTATAAAATTGTTATTTACAACATATAAATCAGGACTGAATGGTATTTTCGCAGGAACATCTACTCAGTTTTTAGCTTCGTTTTTTACGGTTATTCTCATGTGGATTGGCTCAGGATATGTTATAGATAGAACAATAAGCCCCGGGGAATTATTTTCATTTTATGCTTTGATTGGTTATTTCACTTCTCCTGTAGCTTCCTTAATTGGAATGAATAAAACTGCACAAAATGCTCTAATAGCAGCAGACAGACTTTTTGAGATTATGGATTTAGAACGTGAGGAAACTGAAAATAAAATTGATTTACAAGAAGAAAATATTGATGATATAAAATTTGAAAATGTTTCATTCCGGTATGGATCTCGAACGGAAGTTTTTAAAAACTTTAATGCCGTTTTTAAAAAAAACAAGACAACTGCGATTGTGGGCGAAAGTGGAAGTGGTAAGACAACTTTAATTTCATTGTTGCAAAATTTGTATCCAATAACAGAAGGTAAAATCTTCTTTGGGGAATACGACTCGCAATTTATTCACTACAAGAGTTTACGCAATTGCATTGGTGTCATTCCACAACAGCTCAATTTATTTTCAGGAAATATTATAGAAAACATTGCTTTAGGAGATTCTGTTCCAAATATGCATCGTGTTTTAGATTTATCAAAACAATTAGGAATAACTGAATTTGTTGAAAAACTGCCAAACGGTTTTGATACTCAAATAGGAGAAAATGGAGCGATGCTATCAGGAGGGCAAAAACAGCGTATTGCTATTGCTAGAGCTTTATATAAAAATCCAAAAATATTATTAATGGACGAAGCGACATCATCATTAGATACGAATTCTGAAAAAATAGTAAAAGATGTTATTGATAATTACAAAAAGCAAGGGAAAACAATTATTATTATAGCGCATCGATTAAGTACAATAGCAAATTCGGACACAATACTCGTAATGGAAAATGGTACAATAATAGAAGAAGGTGTTCATAATGATTTATTATCTAAAAATGGGAAATATTACGATTTATGGAATAAACAGAGCATGGTTTAATTACAACGCAATTAATAAATTTATTGTATTTACACTACAAATTTAATTGAAAATCTTAATGGTAAAATCCGAAGACACACTAAAAACAATGCCATTCCGCATTATATTTTAGTGCAATGGTTTTGGTATAAAATGTCATTCCCAACTGATGTCGCTGTCTTGAAATCTGTATATTTTGCTTTAAGAGAGCAACAAAAAAATGGTCAATGCCTATTGAAATTAGGAATTGTTTTAAACCCCTATATTTGAAAAAAGGCCCCGATTATAAAATCGAAGCCCTAACTTTTCAGCTTACACCGCTTTGCGGGATAGTGTCAACCATACAGTCTTTAAGTCTGCTAGCCACTCCTATGGATTTTCAGTCCATAGGAGTGGCTTAGTTTTTAATAAAGGATCCTATTTTATTAATCATTTCTACTGAAATAGGTAAGGTTTCATCATTGTAACTCTTTAAATTTGATTGGTTATCCCCATCTATAATTTTCATAATGTGATTCATTTTATTAATTACTAATAATTCTGATTTTTTATTGGCTTGTGATAAATTTTCTGCATCTGCTACGGTTACTTGAATATCATTATTTCCTTGTATTATAAGTATTGGTATACTCAATTTTTTGATTTCTGTTTGTGGATTATATTTAAACCAAGAAATCATATAAGGTTGAACACTTGGTCTAAAAAGAGAAGAAAGCATAGGTGGAACATTTTCTACAAGTTTTCCGTTTTTTAAGCTGTCAATAATAGGAAAAGTTAAATCTTGAACTTGTTTAGGTTGTTTAGATAATTGTTCTTTTATTATTTTGTCTGCAGAATTTCCAGCACCAGCGATTGAAATAAATTTATCAGCTTTTGCACTTGCTATCATTCCGATTAAAGATCCTTCACTATGTCCAATAACAACAATTTTTGAAAAGCGTTTGTCTTTTTCTAACAAATCTATCCAATTTTCCACATCTGTTATATAATCTTCGAATCTTAAATTTGCTTCTGATTTTGTTGCATTTTTACTTTCTCCAACTCCTCTTTTATCATATCTTAATGAGGCAATGCCATTTTTAGCTAATTCTATTGATAACATTTTTAAGGAATTATTTTTCATCATGGAATTATTTCCATCTCTGTCGGTTGGACCTGAACCAGCTATTATAAGTACTACTGGATATTTCTTAGATAAACTTAAAGTTGTTAAAGTTCCGAAAATTTCTTCTGAATTTATGTTTAGAATTTTTTTTGATTCTTCAAAAGTTATTTCTTTTGAACTTTGTGCATTTATAAAATTTATAAATAAAATTAGGAATAATAGGGTTTTCTTTTTCATTTTAGTTTTTTATGTTAAATAATTATTTTTCTATAAGTTTCATAGTTTACAAAAAGTGTTTAATTTTAGTAAATCTATTTCAAGATTTGATAACTGTCAGCTCGTCTAAAAACCTCCAAACAATCTTTGATTTTATTAATTAGAAAGTAAATATGTTTGATTTGAACTACAATTATTTTTCTTTTTAAAACTAATTCCGGTTCCGTTCAACTCAGGTTTCATTTTCGTGCTGCGCACGCAACGACCTTAGCTGTTGGCAGTAGTTGTATTCTCTCATTAAGTTGCGGTTAAATGTCCAAGTCGCTTTAAAGTCAAGGTTGCTTCCTCAACTTTGTTAGTTCCAATAAGAAGTCTAGTTCCGTCCTGCATTACAAGTTGAATCCCTATGTCGCCTGAAACATTTAAAGCTCTATTTTTTCCAAGTCCACGAATTCCCCAACCACCAAACTCTCTAATTGGATTATACTGCCTAACAAATGATTGATTTATTTTGTCCCATGGATAATATTTAAATCCCAATTGAAACGGAAAAAATCGTACATAAATTCCGTCTGTTTTAATGTTTGTTTCAAGTCGCAAACTGAAGAATAAAAATGAAAATAAAAGCGTCAATATTGTTACTAAAATAAGTCCAATATTAGAAATTGGTTTATCTCCAAATTGGTGTCTAAAAATCACTTGCTTTGTCAAACTAAAAATGAAAAGCCCATTTATTCCAATCAAGATTAACCAAAGCCAAATTTTTTTGAAGCGTTGTCTTTCTGAAAATAATATTATGTTGTCCATAGGAAAAGTGTATGTTATTGATGGTCGGTCGAACAATTACTTCCAATAGACGGTCGCTAGGCGAAGGCATTTGCGATTGTGCTTAACAGCGAGTTGGACAAAGTGGCTTCGGCTTTTTTGTCCAACTTGTATTATAGACACAAACCTTCGAGTATATACCTACTACTTGGGCAGATTGGCGAAAGTTTGTTTCGTTTTTATTATACATTGCCAAACATACAAAATAGTTTTTATTATTTAGTATCATTTCTTACATTTTAAAAAAAATATAAAAAAACTTCGCAGCATCTTTCCTATTTCCTTTTACTCAATTGTTCATAAAACATCCCTCTCAGGTAAAGCCTCACAAACCACAACACAACTACTATAATTATTTTGTACCATTCCATACCTCAAATATAGAACGTCTAGAAAGTTACTCTTTCATTATGAAGCTTGTTACTCCGTTATTGACAACTTTAAATTCCGAATTTACAAGTATTTATAAAATAAAAAAAGATGCCTAAAGCATCTTTTTTCTTCTAATTATTTAGCTAATAAACTATATTTTATTAAAATGGTTTTCTTCAGAAAACTGTAATAGTCCTTCTTTTCTTGAGTCAGCTTGACTTCAAACTTAAAAGATTCTTCAACAATTGACAACAACTCATCTTTATTCCGTAAAATAAATAGATTACAAAAATCAATATTTAATTGTTTACTTATTGAAAATACTTTATCCCACGCACTTATATTTTCAAATCGTTCCACTCTTCCTATCATAGTTGGATTATATTCCAATAGCACAGCAAGATCATTCTGAGATAGACCCTTCTTCAATCTAGCTAATCTAAGCATACATCCTATTTGAATGTTTAATAATTCTAGTTCTAATTCATTATCCTTTTCCATAAAGTAAAATTTGAGAAAAAAGCTTAATTTATTCGATACAAATTTGTATCGAATAAATTATTCACTATATTTGTCAAAATAATTACATCTAAAAATGTAATTTTGCGATCCTTCATATAAAATATTTGAAGCATTCGCTTTGAATCTCGTTTTCAAAAACTAGTACTTTTAACACGCGAGATGATAAGTAAGATGCTCACGTCCCATGGCGTGGGCTCACTTATTCGTGTGTGGGTATACTAGTACCTTGAAAGCGATATAAGCTGAGTTCCATGCCATTTTTTTATTCTCTTGGCACAATTCATAGCTTATGTTCTTAGCACCGCTTCCATTTTAAGTTTCGCAATACCATTAACTAAATGAATTAGTTAGGAAAGGCACTGCCACCGTCTGGCTGCAACAGGCAACGGCAGTAGGCTTTCCTTTTAAAAAAACTTTAAATCTAAAGCCTATGCAATAAAAAAAATCTCATCCACTCTTTCAGTCATCGTTAAACTTTCGACTTCAAGACATTAAAACTTTAGTCTTCGACCTTTGACTTTAAGACTTTAAAAAAAAGATCCTCTAACCGGCCGGCAAAACTAGTATAGAGGATCAAAGCCAACAAAACTAACGTTTCATTAAACTAACCCAATATTATGAAAAATTTTTCATTAAATAAAGGGTTGGCGGCACTTTGGTATCCGTTTATTTTCGGATTTTACCTCTTTTGCACGCCAGCCTTAGCAAGGAACACTTTGCGGTTTTCTTATCCACAACAACAAACGCAGGTCAGCGGTATCGTGACCGATGGTACTCTTCCCCTTTCAGGGGTAAGTATTTCGATAAAGGGACGGCAAACAACAATTGCCACCGATTTCGACGGGAAGTTTGCTATAATGGCATTACCCAACGATATTCTCATTTTTACATATATAGGTTTTAAAACCCTTACAATTCCTGTTGCTGGCCGTTCTATAATTAATATCAAAATGCAAGAAGACGCGACTGCTCTACAAGAGGTCAAGATCAATGCAGGATACTATTCCGTAAAAGAAAGCGAACGCACAGGAAGCATCGCAAAAATAACATCCAAAGACATAGAAAAACAGCCCGTCACCAATGTATTGGCAGCCATGCAGGGACGGATTGCTGGCGTTAATATTACCCAAAATACGGGAGTAGCGGGAGGCGGTTTCGATATACAGATACGAGGGCAAAACAGTTTACGCTCTGATGGCAACAGACCGCTGTATATTATTGATGGGGTGCCTTATTCCTCCGAGGCAGTTGGATCCGATCTTACAGGCATTGTCCTTCCTGGCCCGACGAGTCCCTTAAACAGTATCAATCCCGGTGACATAGAGAGCATTGAGGTACTTAAAGATGCCGATGCAACGGCTATTTATGGTTCGAGAGGTGCTAACGCAGTGATCTTGATTACTACAAAAAAAGGCAAAGAAGGCAAAACAAAATTCACTGCAAATCTGTCGGGTGGTTTAGGCAAAGTAACCCGATTTATGGATTTGATGCATACCGAGCAGTACCTGCAACTGCGCAGAGAAGCTTTTGCCAATGATGGCATCCCGTATGGCCCAACTGATTATGACGTAAATGGAACATGGGATCAAAACCGATATACCGACTGGCAAAAAACACTCATTGGAGGAACTTCAGAAATCAACGATATACAAACGTCAATATCGGGAGGTTCCTCCCAAACACAATTCCTTATCAATGGCAATTATCATAAGGAAACAACTGTTTTTCCCGGCGACTATAATTACAGGAAAGGGAATCTACATGCAAATTTGAACCATGAATCCGAGAACAAAAAATTCCATATCAATTTTTCAATGGGATATACGGCACAGGAAAATAACCAACCAGGAATTGATATTACACAGCAAGCCATTCTTCTTGCACCGAATGCCCCCGCATTATACGACACGCAGGGAAATTTAAACTGGGAAAACAGCACTTGGAACAACCCGCTGAGCAATCTGGCAGGAAAATATACCTCGAGATCCAATGACCTTTTTGCCAATAGCTTGCTATCTTACAATATTCTACCCAATTTAATTGCTAAAGCAAGTTTTGGTTTTACTGATACCCGTTTTGATGATAGTCGAACACAACCATCCACTATTTATGATCCAGCCTATGAAGTCGGCAGCGAATTTTCATCCATCTATGTCAATAACACTACTAGAAAATCTTGGATCATTGAGCCCCAACTATCATGGTCGAAAAAAATGGGCAAAGGAAAAACAGAAATCCTAATCGGCAGTACCTTTCAGCAGCAAACAGCCAGCCAGCTGGTGCAGGAAGCCGACGGATTCAGCAGTAATAGCCTGATCTATAATCTTTCCTCAGCCTTTCATGTATTTGACTTGTTACACAGCGAATCGGTCTATAAATATCAGGCCTTTTTCGGGAGAGTTAATGTATCATGGAATGAGCGTTACATCCTAAACGCCACCGGACGCAGGGACGGTTCAAGTAGATTTGGCCCCGACAAACAGTTTGCCACCTTTGGAGCCATCGGAAGTGCATGGCTCTTTTCAAACGAAACATTCGTAAAAGAGAACCTGGGTTTTCTAAGTTTTGGAAAACTTCGAGCCAGTTACGGTACAAGCGGAAATGACCAGATTGGTGATTACCAGTTTTTGGATACTTATGGCTCTTCAGGAAACAATTATGGCGGTGTGAATGGCATGGAACCGACACGATTATTCAATCCCAATTTTGGTTGGGAAACCAATAAAAAACTGGAAGTGGCATTGGAAACCGGTTTCTATAAAGACCGCATTTTTATAACAGCAGGCTGGTACAGCAATCGTTCTTCCAATCAATTGGTCGGGATTCCTCTTCCCGCAACTACAGGGTTTAATTCAATTCAAGCCAATTTAGACGCCACGGTTCAAAATAGAGGTGTCGAACTCACCTTGCGAACGGTTAACTTTCAAAGACAGCCCTTTAATTGGACAAGCAGTTTTAATTTGACAATCGCTCGCAATAAACTGTTGTCTTTTCCTGATCTCGAAGGGTCAACCTATGAGAATCAGTATGTAATTGGTCAACCCTTAAACATTAAAAAAGTATACCATTACACAGGAATAGATCCTACAACCGGTATCTACCAATTTGAGGATTTCAATTCAGATGGTTTAATTACGGCGGCTGAGGACAAGCAATCTATACGGGATCTGAATCCAAAATATTTTGGAGGATTTCAAAATACCTTTACTTACCAAAACTGGCAATTCGATTTTCTGTTCCAGTTCGTCAATCAACTGAACTATATAGGATCCTATGGTACAGGGATACCGGGCACCATGACCAATCAGCCCGAAACGGTCATCGACCGTTGGCAAACCCCTGGAGACAATGCACTTCATCAACAATATACCACAGGGGTAAATAGTGAAGCCGTAGATGCTTTTTACAAATATTATGTGAGCGATGCTATGATAACGGATGCCTCCTATGTACGGCTTAAGAATTTATCTTTATCCTATACCATCCCGGAACAATGGCTCAAAGGGATGAAATGCCGATTGGTATTTCAGGGGCAAAATCTTTTTACGATCACTTCTTACGAGGGTGCTGACCCCGAATCTAGATTTAGGACAAGTCTTCCTCCATTAAAAGTCTTTACAACTGGGCTTCAACTTACTTTCTAACCTCTTAATTCAAATAGTATGGAAAAGAAATCATTTTTTCGATTGATCCAAAAAAATAAAATCGAAACCCTCAACAATAGACTGTTGATAAGAATATTGCTTTGCTCTACTTTCTTTCTGAGTGCCTGTGATCATTTTGTGGAGGTTGACCTCCCGTCCTCTCAACTTACTGCAAATGCTGTTTTTCAGGACAAGGCTACAGCAAATGCCGCTATGGTAAGTATTTATGCTAAAATGAGGGACACGGGGATTTTAAGCGGAAATCTATCAGGTATGTCCAATCAAATGGGAAATTATACAGATGAATTAGTGTATTACGGTGATGTTTCCGGTACGCCCCGAGATTTCTACAACAATACAATTCTTCCTTCTAATGGGGAGATCTCTAATTGGTGGAGCAGCAGCTACAATCAGATTTACGCGGCAAATGCCATTATCGAAGGCGTTTCTGCTTCTACAGCATTGACTGTTGCGGATAAAAACCAATTCACAGGGGAAGCCTTGTTCGTACGGTCGCTGTTGCATTTTTATCTTCTCAATCTGTATGGAGCTGTGCCTTATATCACCACAACAAATTATCAGCAGAATAAAGTGGCACATAGAATGCCATCGGCTGAGCTCTATCCTCGTATTATAGATGATCTGGAACTGGCAGTTTCATTATTGCCTGAAGCGTATATTTCCAGCGACCGGGTTCGTCCCAATAAATCGGCAGCAATGGCATTATTGGCACGGGTATACCTTTACGATGGCCTGTGGGCGGAAGCCGCCAATGCAGCGTCTTATCTGATCAACAATACTGTTATGTATCCTTGGGAAACGAATCTGGATAATATATTCCTGAAAGAAAGCAGCACAACAATTTTGCAATTGATACCACGTACCGATGGTCAAAACACTCAAGAGGGAGAAACATTCATATTCACGGCAGGACCGCCATCACTCGTGGCTTTAAGTGAACAATTGGTCAATGGGTTTGAACCCGGAGATGAGCGTAAGAATCACTGGGTAGCTGCGATAACAAACGGCACAGATACTTGGTATCATGCCAATAAGTACAAAGAGAAATCAAATACTTCGAGTTCATTGGAGTATTCGATACTATTTCGTCTAGCGGAGCAATACCTGATTCGCTCTGAAGCTCGCGCTCAACAAGGTGATCTTATAGGAGCGAAAGAAGATTTAGATAAAATCAGAAACACCGCCGGACTTGCGGGAACTACTGCCGTTAGCCAGCAAGACATACTCAATGCCATCTTGCAGGAGAGAAAAGTGGAATTTTTCACAGAACTGGGACACCGATTTTTTGACTTAAAAAGGGCTAATCGCTTGGATGAAGTGTTATTACCGATAAAAGCGGGTTGGAACACTACTGACAGGCTCTTGTCTCTACCTGAATCGGAACTTTCATTGAATCCCAATCTTAATCCACAAAACCCAGGCTATTAAAATGAAAAAAGATAACATAAAATACAGTATAAATAGCCATCACCCGACAATAAAGAAGTCAAGGAAGCGCTTTATAGTGCTAATCACTTTTTTGATTTCATTTATCGGATTTAGTCAAAACAATCAGAAAAAAGACCTTACCGCTGCCGATTATCATTTATGGAGTTCCCTTAGGATGGGGAAACTTTCCAAAAACGGAAAATGGGTGAATTTTTCCCTTTATTATGAAAATGGCAACGACACCTTATTTGTCAAAAACAGCAAAGGGAATAAGACCTATAATTTTCCCGGAGCCAGCAAAGGGGAATTTAGTGGAGATAATTGGTTCGTTACGACCAATGCAAAGGGAGAACTGAAAATCACCAACCTGCTGACTTCAAAACAAGAGACGGTACAAGAGGTGCTCCAATACGATTTGAGGGCGGATACCAAAGATCTAATCATTTTAAAAAAGGAAAGCAATGGCAAAAAACAGTTGGAGCTAAAAAATATAGCAACCAACCAATCTATTGTTTTAAGCGATGTTGATCTTTACTCATATAACCCCAAAGCCGATGCAGTGGTCTACACTACAAAATCGGGAAACAATACGACAATTGCCTTACTCAATTTACGTAATAAGACAACCGCTGTGATAGCCAGTACAACCGAGGCCTGCACATATACCGATATCGTTTGGCAAGAGAGCGGCAAGTCCATTGCTTTTTTAAAGCAACCTTTGGATGATGCTAAAAAAACAATCCGTACTTCGGTGGGCTACTACATCATTGCCGAAGGTAAGTTACAGACTTTCAATCCGGCAGGACAAGATAATTTTCCCATAGACATGGAAATCATTTCCTCTTCATTTGCCAATCTTAGCATTGCTAAGGATGTCAGCAGCATATTCTTCGGGTTACAGAAGGCTGTAATTCCTGTCGATACTTCGCAGGTACAAACCTGGAATACGCAGGATAAATTTATTTATCCTATCAAAGTGTATAATGAGGATTGGGACAGGATACCAAAAGTAGCCGTATGGTGGCCCAACGAAAACCGCTTTAGCCGTATTACGGACAATGAGTTCCCGAACATGATGTTAAGTGCAGACCAAGAACACGCTTACCTCTATAATCCGCAGCAGTACGAACCCCAGGCAAATTTTGATGCTCCTTTGGATATTTATATAATGGATCTGACAACAGGAGAACGGAAATTAGTGTCGCAAAACCAAACTGGGAGCAATGGCGGGGTTTCTGTTTCTATATATGACAAACAGTTTGTTTATTTTAAGGAGCGCCATTGGTGGACCTATGATATTTCGAGCGGACTCCACAGGAATCTCACCAAAGATCTTGGTGTGACTTTTTCAGATACGGAGTCCGACTGGCCTGAAGAATCGGCCCCTTTTGGCAATCCGGGATGGGTACCACAAGACCAAACACTGTTTATTTACGACCAATACGATATCTGGAGCATTGCGCTGGATGGATCCACTGCCATTCGGTTGACCCGGGGACGCGAAAATAAAACAACGCACCGAATAGTGGTCCAATCTACAGACCAGTCCAAGAAAATGAATTATGACGGTAGTTATAAAGGGCAGTTTCAACCCAATGACAGGCTACTGATCAAGACCGAAGCACTGGAACATACAGGTTATTGTTTTTGGAGCAAGAAAACCGGTTTAGAACCGCTGCTGAACAAGAAAATGAAGACTAGTCAGTTCATAGGCTCTGAGAAAAATGACGGCTATATTTATGTCGAGGAAAACTTTAATACACCACCGAGAATAATGATTAAAGAGAAACGAAATTCAAAAGAAAAAGTACTTTTTCAAAGCAACCCGCAGCATTTTAAATACAATTGGGGAAACTCCAAGCTGATTGCCTATACCAATTCCAAAGGGACCGTTTTAAATGGTGTGCTGTTCTATCCTGCAAATTATCATGCCGATACAAAATATCCTATGGTGGTATATGTCTATGAGAAGTTGTCCAAGGAATTGTATAACTATGTAAATCCATCGCAGAACAATCCTACAGGATTTAATATTGCCAATTTTACGTCAAAAGGATACTTCGTTTTTTTACCGGACATAGTTTATGAAATTGGAAGTCCAGGTCCGTCCGCAACGGATTGCGTGGTCTCCGCCACAAAAAAAGTCATCGCCAGTGAATCCATTGACAGCGCCCGAATTGGTCTTGTCGGTCACTCTTATGGCGGCTATGAAACAGACTATATCATTACCCAAACCAATATGTTCGCGACAGCAGTGGCAGGGGCGGCCATTACTGATTATGTAAGTGGCTATCTGTATGTGTCAGATATGCAAAAGCCAAATTTTTGGCACTATGAATTCGGACAATTGAGAATAGGCAAATCACTATACGAGAACTACGCAGCATACCTGCAAAATTCTCCAATATACCATGCGGAAAAAGTGAATACACCACTATTGTCATGGTCTGGTGAACAGGACTACCATGTACATTATTATCAAAGTATCGAATTTTATTTGGCGCTCCGACGCCTTGGTAGAACCAATACAATGTTGCTGTATCCCGATGAGGGACATGTGCTTATGAGTCCTGTACATCAGCAACATCTTACCCTGAGTATTGAACAGTGGTTTGACCATTATTTAAAAGGAGATAAAATACCGGAGCCTTTTTAAAACAAATCGGAACAATCCATAAAAAAACAATGCAGTTCCCATAAGGAACTGCATTGCCATTTCTACAAACAAATGGAACTATGGTCTATAAAGCGGCACCGTACATTGGTTGGCAGAATTTTTATCAAATAATTGGGTGCCGCCAGGCACTTGCCCTACGGTACAAATGTTTCCCGTATTGACATTTGAACATAAATCGCGTTGCTCACAAGAAGTTCCTTGTGGGTTCAGTTTAATATACCCTGGAACTATAGCTGTTGTTTTGGAACGCTCATTCATGGCATGGGTTGTAAAAGCACCAGCTATCGCAAGCGCAAATACGGCAACAGGTACAACCTGTTTTACAAAATTTGTTTTCATGATTATAAAATTTAAAATTGTTAGCGATCTACTCTTTTACAGGTTTTCGATCTTTTCCCTGACGCTGCAGTGTATTTTAATGGCAAAATCTATTTCGGCCTTTTATTTTGATACGAATCTGTTAGCCTATTACTAAGCTTATAGTGAACTAAATAATGCCCGACAAATCCATAAAAATTGTCATCGAGAACAAAAAAGTTCTTGAGCTTTTCTTTTTTAATATTGTAGATGTAAAAGCTACCCTGATAGGTATTGGTATTTAGATTATAGATGTCAATAATACTTGCCTCTTTCCACATCTCTGTTGGTTCATATTTACCGAGTAATGCGGAATTGACAAACAACAAATTTTTGCAAACAGCACTTGTTTTATTAACGACTAATGGGGGTGTTGCCAGCTTTCGTTCCTGTCTGCTTGCAACGTTAGCCACTTTTATTTGGGCTTTGCTGATGGTATCTACCGTCTTGCCACGATAATTGAGATTAAGCGCCTTGTCTGCTACAATAAATTGATTGCGGTACAGATAAATGTATAGCAACTTCTGAAGGTCTTTGTCATAATGTAGCATCCCATCCACATCGAAAATCCCATCAATCTGTTTCTGTAATAAATTTGCATTAAAATGAGCTTTAGATTTGTCGCCAAAATACAGAGATCCGAGTATGCTTTCACCTTTTCTAGTGTTATTGGAACGGAATGCCAAGGTGAGAGAATCGATGAGTTGGTAATGAGAAAAAGTAGTAGCCCCGTTCCATTTCACATATGCGTTCCAGTCCTTTATTTTTCCTTTAAAAATTACAGGGACAGATCCGTCAATAAGATAAAAATAAGGAGGTAAAATACGAACCTGAACAGATTGAAATAAAAAATTTGTCCGATTGGGATGAATCTTAAATTCCTTTTTTTTCTGTAATACTGTGTCCAGTTTTGTAACTAAAAGTGGTGCAGTATAATTGCCTAGATATATTTGGTCATTAGCAGACCCTGCAAAATAATAGGAACTAAATTTGAGATCGATTTCATCAACTTTTACAGCGTCTCCTGGAAAACGACGAACAAAATTATTTCGATGATGCATTATGTCTTCCGATAACATAAACAGTAGGGCGACGATACCAATACTAAAAAAAGATGTCAACGAAAAAGCACTGGCGAGTGCAGCAGGTTTTGAAATAGGATGCACTTGTGGCATCATACCAGCCAGTATCAGAATACCTGCTGCTGCCAGAATTATGAAAACTGAATTAAAAAAGAAATGTTCCATCCATCCCATTTTTTCAAGAATGCCTCCACAGGAACAGGGAACGAAAGAACTGTAATTTAAAATAATATAGATATATGACGTAAACATAACCATCAAGCTAAAAGCAGCAAACAGACCGATAATTCTCCATCTTTTTAAAACAATCAATAATGAAATGAATAGTTCAAGTACTGGCACAATCCATGCAATTGATCCTGCAAAAGCACTTAATAATGGTGATTGTCCGAGCTGCACACGGAAGTTCTCAAAATCCAGTAGTTTACTTACTGCTGCATAAACAAAAAGAAGTATATACAGCAAACAAATAAATTCTAAAAACAGCTTTTGTATTTTGGTATTCAGTCTCATGGCTTTATGAATTTTAATTCCACAAAGCAAAATTCAGAAATCCAAAACCAAAACACTTGTCTTATTGGGAACAAAACTTGACCAAAACGGACAAAGTTTAAAAAACTAAAATTTAACCTTCTGGTAGAGAAGTAGAACCGGTTTCATTCCGCTTCATTTCGTATGGTGAAAAACCAAATCGTTTTTTAAAGGATTTTGAAAAATTGGAATAATTATTAAAACCATTCATCACCGATATATTTTTCAAAGGTATTGTTGTGTGTTCAATCATAAAATAGGCTCTTTTCAAACGCTCATCATTATAAAACTGGTAAATACTGGTCTTAAAAAATTGACGAAAACCATCTTTTAATTTACGATCATTGGTGCCAAATTCACATGAAAGCATTTTTAATGATGGAAGTGGTTCTCCAAGATTCGCTAATATATAGTCATAAAGTTTCTGAATCAAAAGTGCATCTGCTTTTCGGGTTTTATTATGTTTCTCGTTTTCATCTACACATACCAAACGATTGTAAAAATCTTGACGAGCAGGTGTCACAAGATTTAATATAATTTCCGAACGATTAATTAACTTTCCAATACTACAAGAAACAGAAACAGGCAATTGTTCTTTAGGTGTGAAATCTAATGTAATAATTGTAGGCAATGAAACACTTGCATTGAGTATACCTTGAAGTTGTTCCAAAGATGCCGTAGTAATAATGCCCGTCAAAGGTAGATCAATTAACTCGGACTCTGAATAACCTAAAAAGTAAGTAGCCTCAGGAGTAAAACTTTTGATTAAAAAAGAAACATCCAAAATAAATGTGGTTTGGGCTATAAACTGATGTGTCCTATGGGGATTAACATAGCCGACACGAAAAATCGACTCTTTGATTTCTTCCGCAACCATATTAATTAAAACAACTAGCGTTTCCAATTCGTCATCATTGGAACTTAAGGGAATGTGACTATTAAAATTCCCACGTGCCATCTCAAATAACATTTGATGTATTGTAACAATACGTTCTTCGTTATGTGCTTTTTTCATAAGATTCAACTCTTAATTCTTCTCTCTATAAACTAAATCCTAAATAAACCCTTTCAGATAAACCAAAGCGTCTTCTTCTTCAGTGAAAATTTGAGTAGGCACAGTGGGCCTGCTAATCTGTAAATAAAAAGTGCTAATGGTCAACAATACTTTCTCGTGCACAATAAGACCAACGGCTTGTGTCAATATAGACCCTGATTGTGCCAAATAATCTCTACCTGATTTCTTAGTGGCAACGACACCTCGAATATCACACAGAACAGGATAAGACCTTTCGTTTTGAAAATGAATCCTATCGGTTACAACACACTGGGCTACTTTAAGATCAATAATAGTATTGGGTTTATATTCAAAAAAAAGAATACCATCGGTTATCCAAAACCGGGCAAAATCATTTTCATAAAGATCATGGGCTGCAATCATGTTCTATGAATTAAAATATTGTAATTCAGCAAAATTATAAACATTTACTAATAAGACAGTTGCTAATTTGGGATTATTTGTTGCAATTTGGTGTTTTAGTTGTCAATTCGGGACTTTGACTTGTCATATTGGGAGCATTAAAGAGTAACATGAAAAAACTTTTATTTTTTATTATGACTTTTAGAATTCTATTTTTTTTTTAACAATCAAAACAACTAAAAAATGGCAAAAATCAAACACAATAATTTTATCGACACAGTAGATGAAGTTTTATCTGGCGCAAAAAAAGAAGGGGTGCTACATTTATATGCAGAAGACAAAATTTTAACTGGCAGGACAATCCAAATAAAGGGAAAGGAAATGTTTCATTTCGGAACAACCGGCTATTTGGGACTCGAACAAGACATCCGGTTGAAGGAGGCAGCAATAGCGGCCATACACAATTATGGTACGCAGTTTCCACTTTCAAAATCATATATTTCACATCCGCTTTACAATGAACTAGAGCAAAAAATAGAATTAATGTATGGGCTACCTCCAATTATAACAAAGAACAGTACATTAGGACATTTAGCTGTTATTCCGACATTGGTAAGAGATGAAGATGCAGTTATAATGGATCATCAGGTACACTGGAGTGTTCAAAATGCTTGTCAACTCTTAAAACTAAGAGGAATTCCTGTAGAAATGATCAGACACAGTAATTTGGATATGCTCGAAGATAAAATCAAACAACTAACCACAAAATGCAACAAAATTTGGTACATGGCTGATGGTGTATATTCTATGTTTGGAGATTATGCACCCATTCCGGAATTATTGGCTTTAACTCAAAAATATACACAACTCAATCTCTATTTTGACGATGTTCATGGAATGAGTTGGAAAGGCAAAAATGGAACTGGCTTCATTTTTGACGCTATTAGAGAATTACCCGAAAATTGCATTGTGGTAAGCACACTAAGCAAAACTTTTGGAGCCAGTGGCGCAACAATATTTTGCAGAAACCAGAAATTGAGAGACAAGATTAAAAACTTTGGAGGACCTCTAACTTTTTCTGCTCAATTAGAACCTGCATCTGTGGCCGCGGCAATTGCCTCGGCAGACATTCATTTATCTCCTGAGATAACAAAAAAACAAAAAGACTTGTCGGATAAAATTGCCAACTTCAACCAATTGCTCTCACAAGAAAATCTTCCCATAATCTCAAAAAACGATTCACCGGTTTTCTTTTTGGGAATGGGCACACCCGTAACGGCATATAACTTTGTGCACCGTTTATTCAAGGAAGGCTTTTTCCTGAATTTGGGAATTTATCCTGCTGTACCAATCAAGAATACAGGAATTAGAATTACACTGTCCAGTCACAATCAACAACAGGACATTACGGCCTTAGCTGAAGCAATGGAATACCATATCCCTAAAGCTTTGGAAGAAACAAATAACAGCGAAAATAAAATCAGACAGGCTTTTGGAATAGACAGTAGAAAAACAGAAAAGAGTTCGGAATCAAAAGAATTAAAACTTTTTATCGAAGAAAAAAATACCATTCAGGATATCGAAAAATCAGAATGGAACCAATACATGGGAAAACAAAATATTTTTGATTGGGAAGGAATGGTTTATTTAGAAAAAACATTCAGCCAGCATCCTGACCCAGCCAACCAATGGGATTTTTACTATTACACAATTAGAAATAAAAAAGGGAACATAGTACTAATGACCTTTTTTACTTATGGGCTTTGGAAAGACGATATGCTGGCTACTGAATCTGTTTCTATGCATTTGGAAGAAATTAGAAAGAACAATCCATTATACCTCACTTCAAAAGTATTGAATATGGGGTCTTTATTTACAGAAGGAAAACACTGTTTCATAAATAATGAGTATCTTTTAGCTGTAAAAGCATTAACCCTTTTATTGAACAAAATAGAAGAAAAATACAATGCCTTAAATGCTGATATGTTGGTTTTAAGAGATTTTGAAGAAGGCAACAACTACAACAAAACAATAGTAGATCAAGGATATTTCAAAATAGACATGCCGGAATCCTGTGTAATTGAAAACCAAAGTTGGCATACCTACGAAGAATTTACAAAAACATTATCTCTCCGTTCCCGTAAACATTTCAATAAGGAGATAGAACCTTATGAGAAATATTATAATGTTGCAATAAAAGACAGGCTAACCAAATCAGAAATGGCAAGAGCATACCAACTCTATAACAATGTAAAAGATAATAATTACGCTATCAATACATTCAGATATACACAAGAGATTTTTGAAAACATGAATGAAAGTCCAAACTGGGAATTCATAGTATTAGCATTAAAAACAGATGCCGAAAATCCATTCGTAGGTGTTATGTTTTGCTACAAAAACAACAATCACACCTACGTCCCGGAATTAATAGGTATGGATTATAAATGGGCGAAAGAATACCAACTCTATAGACAATTGTTGTTTCAAACCGTAAAAAGAGCTAATACATTACAGTTCACAAAAATAGACTTTGGGGTGTCAGCCTCTTTTGAAAAAAGAAAATTAGGAGCCAAAATAATTCCAAAAGTAGCCTACATTCAGGCAAGAGACAATTACGCAATGGAACTTATGAATACCTTGCAAAACGATTACAAATCAATTGCAAAAGAATGAAAGCATATTGACAACTAATATTTAAAAAAATGCTTAAAAAAACGATTGAATCATTTAATGTTGCCTGCAATGAAATTTTAGAAGCAAACGAAACAACAATCAGGAAGGCAGGTAGCGGCATAACATTATGCAACAAAACATTAACGGGCTTAAAAGAGATACTGGATAAAAAAGATTTCAACGCTGCTCCGGAAGAAATCGATTTTTTCAAAAATATCAAACCCATGCCAATGAGTTTATTGATTTTTTTTAGAAAACATACTTCCATGTCCCTATCTGAATACCGTTTGAAGCTAAAGTTTGAATGATGAATGGTCAGTTAATTGAAGATTCAAAACATACTTAAAAGATGGAACATAAATTGATTACTTATTCACTTTAA
This sequence comes from Flavobacterium sp. Arc3, assembly GCF_041431375.1. NCBI lineage: Bacteria > Pseudomonadati > Bacteroidota > Flavobacteriia > Flavobacteriales > Flavobacteriaceae > Flavobacterium > Flavobacterium sp. Arc3. The sequence goes on from NZ_JASMRI010000004.1 coordinate 33,123, forward strand.
TATTGCCAGTATGATGCAGTCCACTTACAAAGATGCCCTCTACAGTATCCTGAAAAAAGAACAGGAAATCAGCTTGGAATCTGTGCATGTAATAGACGAATCCTATCGTATGACTAAATTCCTTCAGGATTTATTATCATGTATGAAAAACCATGTTTTGGAGCATCATTTTACAGATGATTCTGAAGAAATTGAATTCTTCAGAATCATAAAACCGCAAATACTGGGTAAGTTAATCTATTACAACAAGATGTACAGAATAGAGACCTCTTGTCCAGTGAGTACAGGAAAAATGTATTATAAATATTTTTCCAGTGAATTACAGCAGCTAAAGCAGGAATATAAGGAACATATTTGCAATTCCGATTTTTACCGGTATTATCGTTCTGGACGAACTGACAGGGATCACGATTTTTTCAAATTGGGGAAGATAAATCTTAATACTGGTCTTAACAGTTTTATCTTTGAAGTTGACACCCAATTCTCTACTTATTATGATTACAAAGTTTCCCGTATTATAGCGGATGAACTGCTTTATAATTATTTGATTATCAAAATTAATCCCGTTGACAAGCCAGGCATGGTTTTACAGAATGCCGAATCCACCAAAGACGTTTTCTGGACAGAATCCAAAAATGCACTGATAGAATTGATTTATGCCCTTTACGCATCTGGAGCAATTTCTAATGGTAAGGTCGGAATTCGTAAAATCAGTTTAGTTTTCCAAATCTTATTCCGCACCCAACTAGGTGATATTCACCATGCTTTCCATCGTATGAAAGACAGAACCAATAATCGAACTTTATTCTTAGATCAGCTCAAATCTTCATTGGAGCAATATATGGATAAAGATTTATAATAAGTGACATGATTCGCCTCAGTTAAAAGCAGTGTTTTTAAAACACTGCTTTTTTATTATAGCTGCCCATATCTACCCATTGGTAAAACTCCCTCCGCAATAAAATTTTTCTTGCCACAGAAAACGAGATTATCTGAAAAACAATCAACTATATATTTTTTGAGAAGTTTCAAAAATATCATTTTCAATTGGCTAAGCTTGGCAGAATATATTACAAATGCTTTCCAACTTTGTATAAATGATTAAAACATATCTATATGAATATCGATAGAATGGAATTTATAGCATGGATGGAACGCATCATGGATCGTTTCGATATACTTGGTGAACGCCTAGAGAATGTTCAAAAACAGAAGAATTCCATTGACGGGGAGGAATTATTAGACAATCAGGACCTTTTTATGATTCTAAAGGTAAGCGCCCGCTCTTTACAACGTTATCGCTCTTCTGGTAAGCTCCCTTATTATACGATCAGTGGCAAGCTATATTACAAGCTATCAGACGTACACCAGTTTATCAGAGAAAGTTTTTCAGTTCCTCTTAGAAAATAGATCTAGACGATTCCCGCCAAATAGAGCCTCACAAGGACATAAAGCGTATATACCTTTGGCCTTGATTTACTTTCGACCATATTTAAAAAACCTAAAAATTAAGATTATGAGTGAACAGAATAAAATCAAAAATCCTCTTTTGGAAGAACTGACAGATATTCTGTTAGTCTTGAACAAAGAAAAAATGAGGATCGAAGCTGTAAAAGGAATTGATAAAGACGGAAAGTTAGAAACGGTTCCCGTTGACAAAAAAAATCAAAATCAATTTATGCGTGTGGACAAACATGGTGATGTTTTTTCAAACTTCTTTGCCAATTTTTTCAGCCAGTTAAAGAATCCAACCCATTTCTCGTTCTTTAAAGTCCCGGCCTCCGAAGCAATTGATACGGCTAAGGAAATACAAAAGAATGTAGACACACCAACGAAAGAAGGTGAAGCGTTCCTGACAAAACTTGAAGTCAAGGAACCAGTAGCACATAACCAAGAAAATCAAAAAAATATGGAAACAACACAAACAACTCCGGAAGCAAACGAATATCGTTTTAAACCAGAACAGATTGATTGGGAAACAATGAACAATTTGGGACTGAGTAAAGAGAAACTCGAAAAGATGAATCTGCTTGAGCCTTTACTTAAAGGCTATAAAACCAATGAACTGGTTCCCATCAGCCTTAATTTAGGGACAGCTATTACCCGCATGGATGCCCGTTTATCTCTTCAACCCACTGAGGATGGGAAAGTGGTTATGGCAATTCATGGCATTCGAAAAGAGCCACAATTGAGTTTTCCTTTTTTTGGGCACGAATTCAGCAAGGAAGATAAAGACAATCTCCTTAAAACAAGCAATATGGGACATGTTGTGGATCTTACCAATCTCAAAACAGGAGAAAAGATTCCCTCAATCATCAGTGTGGATAGGTTGACCAATGAATTGGTAGCCCTTCGTACCGATAAAATAAACATACCGAATGAAATCAAAGGGGTAAAACTGAACGAAGAGCAAAAACAAACCTTGCTGGAAGGCAAACCACTTTATATTGAAGGGATGATTTCCAAGAAAGGAACTGCGTTTGATGCAACCGTACAATTCAATGCCGACAAACGTTTTGTAGAGTTCTTGTTTGACAGGAGCAACACCAATAAACAGACTCAAGGCAGTCAGCAAACCCAATTGCAGGAAGCTCCGAAAACCTTTAGAGATAAAGAGTTGGATAATGAGCAATATCAAAAGTTCAAAGACGGGCAGACTGTTTATGTTAGCGGATTGGTGGATAAGAAAGGCAAGGAATATAATGGTTACATCACTTTCAACAAGGAAACCAATAAAACAGACTTCTCTTTCCAAAATCCAAATAAGATCAAAGAACAGATAAATCCTACTGAAGCCCATAAAATACAAACTGCGGTCAATTCGGAAGGCAAAACCAATAAAGCGACCAAGAACATCAAAGAGCCTTTACAATCTGGGCAAACAAATCCCGATAACAAAAAACAACAGGAGCAACAGGAAGAACCCGAAGCAACTACAAAGTCCAAAGGACGTAAAATGTAATGTCTTATGAAAGTAGTTATTGCAGAAAAACCGAGTGTAGCCCGAGAAATAGCCGTTCTATTAGGAGCCACTGAAAAAAAAGAGGGTTATATCATAGGGAATGGCTATTGTGTTACCTGGGCTTTCGGGCATTTGGTAGGTTTAGGCATGCCGGAAGATTATGGAATTTCCGGATTTCAAAAAACCTCACTGCCTATATTGCCTAATCCATTTTTATTGACAGTCCGAAAAATTAAGAAGGGTAAGATCTATTTGGCCGATATAGGGGCTTTAAAGCAACTAAAAATCATTGAACAGGTCACAAGTCGCTGTGACAGTATTATTGTAGCTACGGATGCAGGGCGTGAAGGGGAATTAATCTTCCGCTACATATATGAATTCCTGAACTGCCAAAAGCCATTTCAACGTTTATGGATTAGTTCATTAACAGAAAAGGCAATCCGAGAAGGGTTTGATAATCTTAAGCTAGGAGCCGAATTCGACGGACTATACAACGCAGCACAAGGCAGAAGCAGGGCGGATTGGCTAGTAGGCATTAATGCGTCACAGGCTTTGAGCATTGCCGCAGGAAATGGCATATATTCTTTGGGAAGAGTACAGACACCCACACTAGCGTTAATATGTAGGAGATATCAGGAGAACAAAAACTTTTCCATTCAGACCTATTGGCAAGTGCAATTGGATCACCAAAAAGGATATAGCAATTTTAAAAGTCTTTCCAAGTACAAATGGGAGAATAAGAAACTAGCGGAAGATACCCTAAAATCCATCCAGCGGAACCCAATAGCTACCGTTACTTTTATTGAGAGCAAAACGGTTACAGAACAACCTCCCTTACTGTTTGATCTGACTGGCTTACAAAAAGAGGCCAACAAAAAATTAAATTTTTCTGCAGAGGAAACCCTTTCCATTGCCCAAAATCTTTATGAGAAAAAGTTCATAACCTACCCCAGAACTGGCAGCAAATATATCCCTGAAGATCTCTGGCAGGAAATTCCTAATCTTTTAAAAGCATTGGAACATCATAGCTCTTTCAAAGATGCCGTTTCCAAGGTGAAATGGGGAAGATTAAATAATCGGATAGTCAATAATCTTAAAGTAACGGACCATCATGGATTGTTCATTACTGATAAGATTCCCTCAGCATTATCCGCTAAAGAAAATGCTATTTATGAAATGATTGCTTTGCGTTTGTTGGAATCGGTTTCGCAAGCCTGTTCAAAAGAAATAACTAATGTTATTTTACAAGTTTTACATCATGATTTTACAATGAAAGGCAGGAAAGTGATTGAGCCAGGATGGAGAGCTATTAGGGGCAATTTTTCAGATGACAATGAGGATACGATACAGGATTTGCCCGAGCTTCAAAATAATGATGAATTGAAAATCAAAAATGTCGTCATACTGGAAAAGAAAACCAAGGCTCCTGTTTTATATACTGAAGCCGGATTATTGTCTGCCATGGAAAATATCGGAAAAGAAATTGAAAACATAGAGGAGCGAAAAGCTCTACAGAACATAGGAATCGGGACTCCAGCAACACGGGCAGCAATTATTGAAACCCTTTTTAAAAGAGACTATATCAGAAGGGATAAAAAATCCCTTGTCCCTACCGAAAAAGGGATGCAGGTATATGAACTAGTCAAAGACAAGAAAATTGCTGATGCGACTATGACCGCAGAATGGGAACTGGCTTTGCATAAAATTGAAAGTAACGAAGCAGATGCCACGACATTTCAAAAAGAAATGGAAAACTATGCAACTTCAATTACACAGGAATTATTAGCCTTATCCATCGTATCCGAAATAATCCCTGACCTTACTTGTCCGAAATGCAAAAAGCAGCACCTATTAATCAGGGATAACATTGTCAAGTGTCCTGACGAGCTTTGCAATTGGATTCAGTTCAGAAATATATGCAGTATAAAATTGAATGTGCCGGATTTAGAGTGCCTAATTAGAAACGGAAAAACCTCCCTTATTAAAGGAATGAAAAGCAAATCGGGGAAAAAGTTTGATGCCTATATCGTTATGAATGAAAGAGCGGAAACTTCCTTTGAATTTGAAAAAACCAAAAAAAGAAATAATGAACAATAACGCCATGATATCTCAGCAAAAAATTGAACCTCTTATTTATACAATCCGCAACAAGCAGGTCATGCTGGATTACCTATAGGTAAAGATAATTTTTCAATGGAATTGGATAGGTACAATACAAAATAAAATGCCAATTAAAGCCTTTTCCCGTCAAATAATGCCTTAAGAATCTTCAATACTATCCATCACTTTATTTTCTAATGAAGTAAATTTACAATCCCCTAATAATAAACACTTATGGCAGCAGAAAATAAAATATCCTATTACTCATTGAGATTAAAGGAATTACTCAACACAAGTTTTCCTAAGCTATCCGGAAATAACGATTTTATTGACAAACGTGGACGAATAGCAGCAAAATCATACAATGACGCCTTTATGGCTGGTAATACAATTGAACAATGCAATGAGATTGCCCAGTATATATTATTTGAAGGATTACACTTTTCAAAATTTGATACGGTGTTTCAAGTTGTATGCAATGAGTTTGATACATTGATGGCAGATGAAGAGCTCCTCCCCTTTGCCCTGAAGATGATGCCTGTTTGCAAAGCTGTCTTTGCTGGATATAAGCTATCCGATGATTTTGCTGACAGTCCCGAATTTGACTTGCTCTATACTGAACTGGTAGGAACCATTCAAATCTGGATTGAAGAAAATGGCCTTCAGTAAAAAAGAGCACCTTAAGCACAACATTGTAGCGTTACGAATTGCTTTTCGCTTAGAGCAAGAAAAACGCCAGTCTACCGAAACCGAACGGCAGCAAATGATGCTCTACAGTGGTTTTGGTGGCCTTAAATTTGTGCTCAATCCTATATATACGCCCGATGCCATCGGGAAATGGGTAAAATCCGAACAGGATTTATTTCCCCTCACCCAAGAGCTTCATCAACTCTTACGCGAAAACACTGCAGATGAAAAGCAATACCGTCAATATGTGGATAGCATGAGAAGCTCCGTATTGACGGCTTTTTACACCCCGTCTACTGTAATTAAAGCCATAGTAGACTCCATAAAGGGAAACGGAATAAGTATCCAACGATTTTTGGAACCATCGGCAGGAATAGGTGCATTTATTGAAGCCTTTAAAAATGATGGGGTATCACAAATAACAGCATACGAAAAGGAGTTACTTACAGGAAAGGTATTAAAACAACTCTATCCAGATAGCAGCACTCGCATTACGGGATTTGAAGAAATCCCGTATAGAGAGAAAGAAAGTTATGACGTGATTGCCAGCAATATTCCTTTTGGAGATATATCGGTATTTGACCTTTCCTTTGTGCGCAGTAAAGATACTGCTCGTGTGCAGGCTGCCCGAAGTATTCACAATTATTTCTTTTTAAAAGGTGTAGATGTGCTTCGTGATGGAGGCTTAATGGCGTTTATTACCTCACAAGGCGTTCTTAATAGCCAGAAAAATGAGCCAATACGTCAGGTATTGATGCAAAACTGTAACCTGATTTCAGCGATACGTTTGCCAAATAACCTCTTTACGGATTATGCCGGAACTGAAGTTGGGAGTGACTTGATAATCCTGCAAAAGAATACTGGGAAGCAAGGGTTGTCCGAACTGGAAAATCGCTTCTGCCAAACCTATATAACCTCAGATAACACTATCAATAATACACTATTTGAAAATCTGCAACGTGTCGTGCATACCTCTTTGTACAAAGGCACCGATATGTACGGGAAGCCCACGTGGATCTATGAGCATCAGGACGGCATAGAAGGTATTGCCAAAGACCTTAAAGAGATGCTTACTGCCGACTTTGCTAATCGTGTGGATATTGGATTGTACAATGGGCAACATAACACAGGTACTACATTGCATATTCCCGATAAGCCAAAGCTTATGTCTTCTGTGTCAGAAGAACAAACAATAAAACAGAGACAACAGGATTCATTTACCTCAACAAACAGCAATGCCAATGAAGTTCAGTTGAGCTTGTTTGGCCTTTTTGAAAATGAGGTACAGACCGTGGCCACAGCCAGTCCTGCCAAAACTAAAAAGCCAAATTCCCAAAGGAAAAAGGCAATAAATGGCCATCAGGGAAATTTGTTCAGCGGAGCGCAGCAGCTCTACACGCCATCGGCTTCCACTACTCCTCACAATCGCAATAAGCAGGCTTCGATTGGGGATTTATTTTCAGGTACGAACGGTAACAGTCAAAATCAAGCAACTCCGGTAATCAATGAAATTCCAGGTCCCACTGTTTATACGGGGAAAATCCAGCCGTTCCACCGTAATGAATGCCTTGTTATTGATAAAGACCATATTGGTTATCTAAAAGACTTCGATAACGACAACAAGCAGGCAATATTCCTTCCCCTACACTTAACGCCAATCCAAAAAGCAAGAGCTGAGGCTTATGTTTCCATAAGAGATGTCTATCTTGACTTATACCAGAGAGAAACTGAAAAGCAGACCGAACATAAGGAAGAAAGGGAAACATTCAACCGTCTGTATGACGCCTTTGTCAAAAGATTTGGAAACCTGAACAGTGCCGAGAACATCCAGCTTATCAAAACTGATAGTGCCGGAAACGAAATCCCCTATTTGGAACGAGTGGTTGGCGGTGTGGTTCATAAATCGGATATCTTCCACCATCCGGTCAGTTTTTCCGTTAGTACGCTATCCACCGATAATCCTGATGAGGCATTAGCGGCATCACTCAACAAGTATGGGACTGTCGATTTGGATTATATGTCGCAAATCAGCGGATTATCAGTTGATAATCTGAAAGAGACCCTGAAAGGACGCATTTTTTATAATCCTTTAGAAAAAGCATATGAAATATCAGAGCGATGGATTTCAGGAAATGTGGTGGAAAAAGCCCAGACGATAAAGGACTATTTAGAATTAAAGCCTGAAGATCTGCAAGCCAGAGATAGTCTGTCCGCTCTGCAGCAAGCTGTTCCGAGACGCATTGAATTTGAAGAACTGGATTTTAATTTAGGCGAGCGCTGGATACCCACGGGTATTTACAACCATTTTGCTTCTCATTTGTTTGATACCGATGTACGGATCTATTACACGGAGAATACGGATGACTTTTCAATTAATTGTGATACCAAAAATATCCATATAACGGAGAAGTATGCTATAAAATCCCAAAGCCGGTCTTATGACGGAATTACGCTGCTTAAACATGGCTTGGTCAATACCACACCGGACATTACCAAAAAAGTAATGCATGGCGACCAGGAAATAAAGGTTCGGGATATGGAAGCGATCCAGATGGCCAATAATAAGATTGACGAAATCCGCAAAGCATTTTCTGAGTGGCTGTATGCTCAAAACGATGAATTTAAGAAACGTCTGACCGATAAATATAATGACACCTTTAACTGCTTCGTCCGTCCACAATATGACGGCAGCCATCAGGACTTTCCCGGACTGGATCGAACAGCTTTAGGCATAGAAGATTTGTATTCCAGCCAGAAGGATGCGGTATGGATGATCAAACTAAACGGAGGAGCCATCTGTGACCACGAGGTGGGTGCAGGAAAAACACTCATTATGTGTACGGCTGCCCAGGAAATGAAACGTTTGGGATTGGCACACAAGCCTATAATTATTGGCCTGAAAGCCAATGTTCATGAAATAGCAGAAACCTATCGCAAAGCGTATCCACATGCTAAAATATTATATCCAGGCAAGGAAGATTTTACACCTCAAAAACGCCTGCGTATTTTCGGAGAGATTAAAAACAACAATTGGGATTGTATTATCCTGACCCATGACCAATTTGGGATGATCCCGCAATCACCGGAAATGCAAAAAGAGATATTACAGGCAGAATTGGATAGTGTTGAAGAAAACCTTGAGGCATTGCAGTCACAGGGAAAAGAAATATCACGTGCCATGCTCAAGGGAGTTATCATACGAAAGCAAAATCTGGAAGTCAAACTCAAAACACTGCAATATGATATTGAAAACCGCAAGGATGATATAGTCGATTTTAAGATGATGGGCATTGACCATTTGTTGGTGGATGAAAGCCACCGATTCAAAAACTTGATGTTCAACACCCGACATGACCGTGTAGCGGGACTGGGTAATACGCAGGGAAGCCAAAAGGCATTAAATCTGCTATTTGCCATTAGAACGATACAGGAACGAAGCGGAAAAGATTTAGGCGCTACTTTTCTTTCAGGGACCACCATTAGCAACTCACTGACCGAACTTTATTTATTGTTTAAATACCTTCGTCCACAGGCATTAGAAAAACAAGGTGTCAATTGTTTTGATGCATGGGCAGCTATCTATGCCCGAAAGACTACCGATTATGAATTCTCAGTAGCCAACAATATTGTTCAGAAAGAACGCTTCCGATATTTTATAAAAGTACCGGAACTGGCTCAGTTTTACACGGAGATTACGGATTACCGTACGGCAAAAGATATTGGCATTGATCGTCCACAAAAGAATGAAATACTGCATAATATTCCACCAACCCCGCAACAGGAGATATTCATCCAAAAACTGATGGAGTTTGCAAAAACAGGTGATGCAACGCTATTGGGAAGATCAAAATTATCTCCCTCCGAAGAAAAAGCAAAAATGTTAATCGCTACCGACTATGCCCGAAAAATGTCGCTAGATATGCGTATGATCAGTCAGAAGTACGATGACCACCCGGACAGCAAAGCCTCCCATTGCGCAGCAAAGGTGGCAGCATATTACTATCGTTTTAATGCCCAAAAAGGAACCCAGTTTGTATTCTCCGATTTAGGGACCTACAAACAGACAGAATGGAATGTGTATTCGGAAATCAAACGCAAGCTAGTGGAGGATCATGGAATTCCGGCACATGAAATACGTTTTATTCAGGAAGCAAAAACCGACAAGATGCGCAAGGAGTTCATCAGCGCTATGAATGAAGGGAAAATCAGAATATTGTTTGGATCAACCGATATGCTGGGAACGGGAGTCAATGCCCAGAAACGTGCAGTTGCCGTACATCATCTGGACACACCGTGGAGACCGAGTGATCTGGCGCAGAGGGATGGCAGAGCCATCCGTAAAGGCAATGAGATTGCAAAGTTTTTTGCAGATAACAAAGTTGATATAATCATCTATGCAGTTGAAAAATCTTTGGATAGCTACAAATTTAACCTGTTACACAATAAACAATTATTTATCGATCAGCTCAAAAATAATAGCCTCGGGAAACGTACCATTGATGAAGGCGGTATGGATGAAAAATCGGGAATGAATTTCTCAGAATATGTTGCCATTCTTTCCGGCAATACCGATTTGCTGGAAAAAGCCAAATTGGAAAAAAAGATTACTTCTTTGGAAAGCGAAAGACAGGCTTTCACCCGTTCCAAGTCTATGTCAAGATATAAACTGGAAAATAGTACGGCGACCCTTGAATCTGCAAAATCCCTAATGGAACGAATTTCCATCGATTGGCAGAATATTGAAAAACGTATCCAGAAAAATAAGGACGGTACAGTATTGAATCCGGTCCAACTCATTGGACTAGCTCCGGATGCGGATATAAAACAGATTGGTCAAAAGCTGAATCTGCTTGCTGATAAAGCACGTACAGAGGGACAATATGAGGAAATCGGCACATTGTATGGATTTACACTTTTGGTAAAAACAGAGGTTTCGCAAAAAGAAGGAATTACTATCAAGGATAACCGCTTCTTTATACAAGGAGAAGGCAATATCAAATATACCTATAACAATGGACAGATGGCGACCGATCATAAACTGGCCTCTATGAATTTTTTAAATGCACTGGAGAAACTACCGGGATTGATAGGACAGGAACAGAAGAAGATAAGGGAGATTGAAAAAGACATCCCTGTCCTTGAAGAATTAGTAAACACCGTATGGACTAAAGAGAATGCACTGGGGGAATTAAAAAACGAATTGGCGGCACTGGAAAGGGAAATACAACTATCAATTACTCCGGAACAACAAATACAGGACCCCGAACAAAAACCACAAGAGGATCAAACATCGCAGCCTCTTCAGAAAGTAAAAATCTCCTGATTGCAGCTCTGAAAAAAGTGTGTTTATTTGGGAGTATCGCCTTTTTTATCATTTGTTTTTGGTACCAAATGTTGCAGGTCGGGATCATTTTTAATTCGCTCGAGTTCATCCGACACTATCCCAATAATATCCTGTTTGATCTGTTTATAATTAGCCTCTATTTCAGCTTTCATCATATCTTCTCCCTGTTCATTTACAAAAGAAAGTATCTCTGGGATTTTCTGATATTTTTTGGTTTCAGCAGCAACTTTTTCATTATCTACAACAATCTCCGCATGAAAAATCTTTTGCTCGATGCGTTCATCAAAATTATCCGAAACGGCACCTACAAACATTCCCTGTGTCAGCGTAGAGATTTTGGAGGCTGGAATCAGGCTTTCCAATTGTGTGGAAATAGAAGTTGATTTATCATTCCGATTGATTGTCATACTTTGGCGTCGTTGCAATATTTTACCAAAACGTTCCGAAAGGCTTTTAGCAGTTTCACCTACAACCTGCCCGCTAAAAATATTCCCTACGGTATTTTGAATTACTTTACTTTCCTTATCTCCATAATCTCTTGTCAATTGCGAATAATCCTGAAATCCCAAACATACTGCCACCTCATTGCTTCGTGCAGTGGCAATAAGATTGTCCAACCCGCGAAAATATATTGTGGGCAATTCGTCTATGATTACTGAACTTTTGAGCTGTCCTTTTTTATTAATGAGTTTTACAATTCTGGAATTGTACAATCCTAAGGCAGCAGAATAAATATTTTGCCGATCAGGATTATTTCCCACACAGAGGATTTTAGGGGCTGCAGGATTATTTATATCCAGTGAAAAATCATCACCAGTCATTACCCAGTACAACTGTGGCGAGATCATCCTTGACAAAGGAATTTTAGCAGAAGCAATCTGTCCTTGCAGCTGATCTTGAGCGCCACCCTGCCACGCATCCATAAATGGAGAGAGATAATTTTCTAATTCGGAATATGTGGTCAAAATTGTAAAGACGTCTGCGTATTTTTTGTTGAGCAGTTCAATCGCGTGAGGAAAAGTGCAATACTTTCCATTATCATAAATCTTCAAAAACCAAATAATAGCTGCCAAAAGGATAATCGGGCTTTCGACGAAAAAATCACCCTGCTTCTGTATCCAGGAACGGTTTAGGTTCAGCATAATGGTATATGCTGATTCATAGGCATCGGAGATGTCGGTCATGAAATCGGGATTTATAGGATTGCATCGATGGCTTCTTCTGGGGTCATCAAAATTGATTACGTAAAACTTTGGTTTAACTTTGTATTTGTCGGTGTGTTTCAACAGATGGTTGTAAGCAATAGTGGAAAGGTCATCAAACTTAAAATCATAGATATACATCGAAAAACCTTTTTCGATTTGTTGCTTAATGTAATTGTTTACAATTGCATAACTCTTTCCAGATCCTGGTGTACCCAGCACAATAGTTGCCCTGAAAGGATTTACAATATTGATCCAGCCATTATGCTGTTTTTTTTGATACCAGAATTTGGTTGGCAGATTGACAGAATACTCATTTTGCATCAACAGGGTTTCCTGCATGAAACTTTCATTTTCAGTATTAAAGACATCATCCATGAGGTTATTTTTGAGTAACCTACTCATCCATACACCTGCCATCAGCAGGGAGATATACCCCAAACTCAAGGTGAAAATATATAAGAATGTGGCCATTTCTACAGGTAGCCTAAGTAATGGAGTATTGAGAAAGAAAAAAACAAAACCTATTGTGAGCGCTATATAGATTTTTTCCCATGTGATCTTTTCGTTTTTCACGCCTTTACTGCCCAAACAGCTTAATGCCAGAAGAACCAAAGCAAATAGTTTCGTATACAACGTATGGGAAAACAGCCCGGCCGTTCGCTGAAAGTTTGTCAATATTTTATCAATAATAGATAATGTCCATTGTTCTTCTTTGAAGAACTCGTAACAAAACCAATAGCAGTGCATCAGTACTAATAAAATACTTACGGCACGCATAAACTCCATAATCTTGGCCAATCCCCTTAAGTCATCTTCTCCCTGCATTTTCTAATTATTAAATGTTAGGGCGTGAATTTAAAGGCTGTGCAGCGTGGCTATAAAAATGTGGCAGGCATTGGAGGTGCGTGGCAGTGTTTGGCGTTACGTGGTTTCAATCAGGTTTAGATTTTATAATGATTTTTTTATTAAATTTATAGTCCTGAAAATTATTTTGGGTATCTCATCAATTTAAATATCAACATTAAAGAAAAAATAATATGAATTACTATAATCCTGATGCTGATCCGGGAGAAAGTGAACAAGAATATGAAGCCCGGAAAAATGAAGAAAGTAAATCTGCAACAGGATTAATGTTTGGTATCGCTGGGGTTTTTATTTTCGTCTTAAAAATGGCTGCAATTTTCGGTATTTTCTTTTATGCCGGATTTTTACTGTCTCAAAAGTTGTGGGGAGAAGAAACCAACAAATTCAAAATTTGGGCTTTTTCCATATTATTTACCTACCTAATTTTCTGCATCATTTATTTCTTTAAAGGAACTATCATCGGATTGCGGGCAAAGAACCAGAAGTTATGGATATTACCGTGGGTAATCTGTGTTTTATTATGCTGTATTATCCCCTCATTTATAGTAAAATCATTGGTTGCTGGTATGTTCAGTCCGACAGAACGCCAGGGTATATTGTGTATTGGATTTAGTTGGGGAGCATTTATACTTTTTTCATTATACATCTATGGTATTTATCAGTTCAAGACACCAACTGCTCCGAAGATTTTGTACTGGAGTTATGCTGGGGGATTGAAAGTGTCATCATAATCAAGAGTTCATAATGAAAAGCAAAACCTATTGACCTCTTTTACGTTTCCTTTTCTTCTTCATCTTATTGGCAAAATCCTGTTCCTGGTAATCTTCTCCCTGAGCTTCTGGTAATAACCCACCGAAACATTCTATAATGCTATGTCCATCGTCAACTTGCACAGGATCTTGATTACTTAGGAAATCAAATAAATCGTGTGGTTTGTCATCTGGTAAAATTTCGGATACTGTTTTGGTTAAAACTGTTTCTGTATCCTCAGTGTTTTTGACTTGCGGTTGTAGTGCGTTATTCCACCAGTCGTTGAACACATTTGCTGAGAGTTCTTTCCCCAAACGTGAACCATTCCATACGGATTTAGAGTTATGGTCAATGAATGTAATTCCATAAATGCGGTCTGTTTCATTTCGGCGGACAACAACATTAATTCCTCTTTCACCCAATTGCTTTTTAAAGTCCCCTTCATCAGTTGCAGATTGTAGCACTGTTTCAATTGCTTTCCTGATGGATAGTTTAACATCACTTTCCCTTAATGCTTCTTTGGACGTTGTAAAATGATTTTGAAGTTCGATATATCCTGCACTTTTTCCAAAAAGAGATGCTTTAAACGGGTTACTTGTTTTTTCTCCATTTTCATTCAGGGCAAAATAGACCAGCCCTTGTTTGGGCTGCCCGTGCAGTTCTCCCTTGACCTCTTCTGCCGTAATATTAAACAAGGATAACAAAGCATTGTATTCTCCCAAACTTTGAAACTGATAATGTTTAGGCAGATACCGAACGACCGAAGCGATTTGGCCTTTAATGTCATTGGTTTTGTAATTCACTGGGCGGAATGCATTCTCGTTTTGTTTGTATTCTTTGCCTGTTGCGCAGGCTAATCCGTATTTTCGTTCCAGCTCACGGCATATATCCATCGAACGTTTACGCTCATAACTATCCGAAATTTTCCTGCCTTCTTCATCCACGCAAACCGAAACGATATGAATGTGGGTACGCTCAATATCAGTATGCTTGAACACTACGAAAGGCTGTTCTCCGTATCCCATTTTTTGCATATACTCCTGTGCAATAGCATTAAATTTTTCATTACTGACATTGTCCTTTGGATCCGGATTGAGGGAAATATGCAATACTGTTTTCTCCGTTTTACGATTCGCCAGCAAATAGGGCTCGAAAGAGCGGAACATTTGAGCAACAGAATAATGACCATCAGGTGTTTCCAGCATCTTATGGGTAAAGAGAACCTCTGCATTTTCTTTCTCTATTTTGAGTTGATTATAGGTAAGTACACCTGTCAAATTTAGTCCTCTGCCGATTTTAGCCACCATATCAGTCGCTTTTTTTAAGATATTTTGTTTCAAATTCTCCTGTAAGCTGAATGATTTGCTGACATAATCCTGCCATTTCAGCCGTTTGTT
Source organism: Flavobacterium sp. Arc3 (assembly GCF_041431375.1). Lineage (NCBI taxonomy): Bacteria > Pseudomonadati > Bacteroidota > Flavobacteriia > Flavobacteriales > Flavobacteriaceae > Flavobacterium > Flavobacterium sp. Arc3. The sequence goes on from NZ_JASMRI010000004.1 coordinate 48,432, forward strand.
TTTCAAGTTTATAGAGATAAGCGGATGCTTTTTTCTGTGAAAAATTGCGATAAAGCAGCTTTACAATCTGGTTATAATTCACTCCAACTGACCGGAACTGACCGTATAGTGTGGTCAGTCGCATATAATAATCCATGGTAACTTTGTCAACTTTGATGGTCTTAATGGTCTTCTGAAAAATACAGGCAGTGATAAAATGTGCCATTACATTCATTTCTGATTGTTCAAAAAGAGAAAGAAAACGGGCGTTTTCTTCTGCACTCAATGATATGGAGTATCGGAATATAGCAGGGTCCTTTTTAAGATTGCGTCCTGATTTCTTTGGTTGTCTGTTATTGCTTTGGTCCATAAAAATCTAATTATATATTTATAAACATCGACTTTGGAGAATGTTTTCAGCTCTCAGCAGAGCAAGTTGTTTTGAGCAGCGGAATTCATTTCGAGCAGCTCAAAACACAACTTGCTCCTTTCGGGTGAAAGGAAAATCCGCCCTTCCAGGCGGATTAAAGTTAGCAGGGAAAAACGGCTTGACGCCGTTCCGGTTGTCACCCCAAAATTGATTTGAGTTTTTCATCTGTTCGACTTATCAAAACCTTTACAAAGTAAAGTCCTCAAAATGGAACCATTGCAGTGTGTTTCACTGCCAAAGAGTGCCACCTAACGCCAATGAAGGACAGGTGGTATTTACATTAAAAAGAATAATCATCCTTTGTGATAGCAATCAGGCAAAGGCTCATTCCCGTGCTCGTTCCTGAGTACAAAAATGGGGATATTCCGGATCGGGAAATGGCCGGACTTCTTGCCGTCAGGCACGCTGGAAAAGAGGATCGACCAATTTCAGGAAGACGAGAGAACAAGCCGAGAGCGAAGATTATACCGATCACCTTCATGTCTGGCGGCGGGCAGGATGAACAGCGGGAAAACTTTTAGGAATAAAAGACAGTGGTGAAGAACACATCAATGCCGGCGCACAAGTTGAAACACAAGACAGCAAGTGGTCGGGAAGACCTGCTGGATACCACTGGTGTGTACCGGAGAGCTGGTCGGAGACTATCCCCCATAGCACGAATGCTCTCATGCAGTATAGAAAGAACATATGTAGAACTATAAAAAATAAAAACAATGGAAAGAAAGAACAAGACATTATTTATTGCCTTTTCGAGCCAAAAAGGTGGCGTAGGGAAAAGCACATTTACGGCAATCGTTGCCAGTATTATGCATTATCGAATGGGTTATAACGTTGCCATCTTTGATTGCGACTACCCCCAGTATAGTCTTTCCCTGATGAGGGAACGGGATATGAAAGCCGTTATGCAAAATGAGGCATTCAAAAAGCTGGCACACCGGCAGTTCCTAACGATCAACAAAAAAGCATATCCTGTGCTGCAATGCAGGGCAGATGAAGCGATCAAACAAGCCGGGGATTTTTTAGCTTCCTCAACTGTACCTGTCGATCTTATCTTTTTCGATTTGCCGGGAACAGTCAACACACCAGGTATCCTGAATACAATGACGAGAATGCACCATATCTTTTCCCCTATTACAGCTGACCGTGTAGTAATAGAAAGTACACTGACTTTTACCGATGTGCTGACCAATGTACTCATGAAAAAAGACGGAACCTCCATTGAGACTATCAGTTTATTCTGGAACCAGGTAGATGGCAGAGAAAAATCGCCACTGTACGAATTCTATGGAAAAGTGATCACAGATCTGGGACAACAACTGATGAAAACGCAGATTAGCGACAGTAAACGCTTTCGTAAAGAAAGCGAAGCGGAAGCAAAAACCGTTTTTCGCTCCACCTTGCTTCCTCCCGATGAAAGGCTAATGAAAGCCTGCCATCTTGATCTCTTTATCGATGAATTTATCAGGACACTCAAATTGTAAATCGTATGGATAATAAGGATCAAAAAAACGAGGACCAGCCGGTTGATGAAGAATTTATCATGTCCATTATGGCCGGAGGTGTGAGAAAGCCAGGACAGATACCACCACCCAAAGAACCTGACATAGAAAAACCGATACTCCGTGAAAAAAACCGTAACAAAAAGACTTCAGATACATCATATCAAGATCGCTTTCTGAACAGCCACACGATGACACGCAGGGGAGATAAAAGCATATATATCCGTCAGGAATATCACGAGCGGTTATCTCGGATTGTACAGGTCATCGGTGAAGACAAGATACCATTATATGCCTATCTGGACAATATCCTGGAACATCATTTTGAACTGTTTGAAAAAACAATTACAGAGGATTTTAATAATAAATATAAACCCATTTTTTAAACAATATAATCATGACACAAAATGAAAAAAGGGCAAGAAAGAAAGCCCGTATAAGTCAATACAAAACCTCCTTTATGAAAGGCAACGACAGGACCGCAAGAGAAGGTAAATCGGTCTACATCATTCCCGAATTCCATGAACGTTTACAGCGGATTGTTCATGTCATCGGAGGTAATAAGCTGACTATATTTAATTACCTGCATAATATATTGGAGCAGCATTTCAATGAATATGGAGAAGATATCAAAGCAATCTTCAATGAAAAACAGAAACCAATATTATAGCTATGGAAATATTGATTATTATCTGTTTGCTGATTGTCATTGTCCTTTTATCAAAGGACAAGATCATCATAAAAAAGGTGGTTTCAACACAAGAGCAGCCGCCATTCGTAAATCCCAATCTACCTGAAATCATGGGTATTCCCAAATCAATGAAAAGACTTTCGGTGCCAACTAGTACCTCCAAAAGCCTAAACGAAGATTTGGTAAAAGAGATTGATAATTTTGAATCAGAAATCGAAGAAAACGATTTTGACATACAAATTCCGCAGGAAGAACTGGACGATGTTTTCAGAAATATGCCTGATTTTGAGGAAGAAGAGGAAGAATGGAACAGGTATGGAATATCTGGCGAGGATTACGGTTTTGCCCAAGGGGTTACCTTTGAAGAACTAAGCTCCGTGGGGATGCTGCTGCAAAAAGAAAAATTGGAGCCTTCTCAAAAGGAAACAGCGGTTGCGGTTGTTCAGAAAATACAAGGAACCGAATTATTCAGTCTGCTGGAAAATTCCATGGAAAGGGCCTCCCGTAAAATAGCCGAGCTATTAGACGGGGGTCTTTCTTCTGAAGCGGATGCCGGTTCTTCCATTTTGCGGAAAAATGATTTGGAAGATTTTAATATTGGTGAGTTTGTATGAATAAGTTGTAAATCAAATCATGGTCATGTGATGGGATTGAAACAAGTTAAGGATGTATTTTTATGTCCTTAACTTTTGTCTCAACTTATTATTGGCAATCAATACTAAGTTAGCACATCTAGAAAGTCTAATAATAGATGTGCTATATTCCTAAAGACATTGTTCCTTCTATATACCAAGTTCTACCATAAGCTAGTTTACTTTTTACAAGGCTCAAAATAAAATCTTTAATAGAATGATTAAATAACCCTACACCTTTTATCCTATATTCTTTCTCATCAATATAGAAAACAGGAAGATCATTCAATGATGGGAAAAAGCCTGGATTAGGGCATTTATTATTGAACTCATTTTTTAATCGATATTGACCTATTGCTTTTTTTATTGTCAGATATCTAGGAGGAAATAGAAGCCAATACGCTTCAACTTGAGATTCTGAATATTTTTTTTGTCTTTCAAAATAAACTCTTAGTGTCTGAGGAGATTGCTGAAGTTCAATTGCAATTTTCCTGCCATTTAATTCAACATATACATCAGCAATCCATCCATTTCCAATTTGTTCCTCAAGTGCTTTAAAACCTAATTTAACAAATTCCTCAACAATTATTTTTTTTGAGGTCTTGTGCCAAATCGTCTCTGGCGCAGTTGCACATTCATCAGCTTGATGCGAAAAAAATCTTTTATACTTTATACTTGTTTTAGGAATTGCATTAGCTCCACAGCAAATCATTTTCAAATCACCTATTTTGTAATTCTTTTTCAGTTTATCCCAAGATTCATCTTCAAATAAATTTGAATCAAGCAATTCTCCATCAATATTTACAGCGTGCTCAGACATATTGCTATAATTAGTTGTTACAAATTCAATATTATTTTTGCCAAAGATCAATAACTTTATTTATTTCTGCCTCAGTCCAAGGATTTTTCCAAATTTCAAAATATTTGATGTCAGAGGATTTAGGTTCTGGCCCACAAGGATTAATTTTTACTAAGGAAGGCAAAGCAATTGATTCTCCTATAATTAAGGCTTCTCCAGATTGAAGAGTAGACAATGAATCAGTTAAATTTCCCAAAGTATCCGGCAATAACTTTTTAACATAGTTTTGATCTTCCGGATTAGTTAATCTCATTGTTACAAAATTATTACATTGGGAAAAAATTGTATCTGAAATCTCAGATGGTCTTTGGCTTACAATCGCCAATGTAACTCCATATTTCCTGCCTTCTTTGGCAATTCTTTCTATTGCATTTTTTGATGCTCTAAATTTTACTAAGTCAGATTTTGGAACGTACTTATGTGCCTCCTCATAAACTAACAATAAAGGAACATCGCAATCATGATCTTGCTTAGCAAGTTTTGTCGAATGATAACCATATTCAAAAAGCATTCTGGAAATTAATGACACAGTAATACTAAGAACCTCAAAAGGAATACCTCCTAAATCAATTATTGTCACATTTGATTTTTCTTTATTAATTATTTCACCATCTTCATTTTGTACTTGACAGGGATAGCCTATAAATTGCTTAATGGTATCTATAAAACTTATCTTTTTTGATGCTTCTCCTAATAAAAATTCCAGTCGTTTATCATTTAATTTTATTTCTAGTCTGCTGATAAAGTTAATAAATTTTCCATTCTGTGTATTGGTTGCAGCTCCATCAACTGCTTTTAACACACCTGAAAATAAATGATGATTTGTGCTTTCATTGAATGTAAATCTTTCACCTTTCAAATCAAGCCATTCGATAGTATTTATTTTTTGTTTTTGTTCATTATTTCTATTTTTAAAGTATGTCAATATTTCACTTAAATCGAAAAAAGTTGGGGAATCATAATTTAATTTGGCTATTAATTTTGGATCTAATGTGCTCTTTAATTTCTTATTTGATGTAATAGATTCTTGAAACGCACTTCTTTGATTGTGGTCATTGGCCTCAGTTTCAATAAACAATTCTTCTAATTCTTCACTATTTAAAAGCCAATAAGGCAGTACAAGATTTTGAATATCAATATAATTAGCTTCTGGGAAAGCTGTTTTATATTCTCCGTGAATATCAAAAATCACAATATGAGAATTATTTAAACCTGCATAACTGCCTTTTTTCGCCTTTATAGCCTCCTGTAATATTTTAGCAACAGTATGGGATTTACCTGAACCAGTTGAACCAACAATCGCAAAGTGCTTATTAAAGAATTTGTTACCACTAATTGGCACATCAATCTCAATATTTTGAACTAACTTAGAAAAGCAAAATTTATCATTTTCTACTAATTTTCCAGAATAAATATTGTTCAATTCTTTTTCATTTAACAATTCAATCCCGTTGTTGGGAGGGAGTGGTATACCATGACCGCCCCTTTCAAATACATCAGAGTCTATTGTTTTAGTCAAAGTACCAGTCAATTTAACTTCAAGAACAAAAGACGGTTCAGTTGAAGCTGTTTCAGCAGTTCCATCTCCCTTTGAAATATTATTATCTTTTATATTATAATTTTCAATGACACCAACAACATATTTATTTTCAATATTTTTGTATGGAATTTTGATATAACTTCCAATGTTAAATTGATTCTCAAATAAAGAAGGATCTATCACTTCAATTTTTATAAAGTTTGAAGAAACACTTACTATTTTAAAATTTTCTGAATTCATTATTTAATTATTAAAAAGTTTTTGAATTTGTTTTGTATCTATCTGATCAATTTTTATAAAAGAATTTTCTTTTAATTTATCATTCAATGCTTCCATGAAATAATAAACTCTTCTTGGATTGATTTCATTATTAAATATTTTTTCAAATGTACTTTTAGTAATAATTCTTAATTTAAATGACGTCTTCGATAAACTATCTGTTGCTTTAACACCTGATGTTTTTCTATTTACTATTGGTTTTTGAAAAAATAACTCAGAATTAAACTGAATCGATTCGTAGCCATCATTAAAAAGAATATGGCTATTTATTATTTGTTTTTTTATTTCTATTACATCGTTGTCAGGGACAATAAAGGTCAGAGGTTTTATGTCATAAGTAGCTTTCTCATAGTACTTTTCGACTACACTAATAATCAATTGTCCAATTGTTAATTCTTTTGCTTTAATAATACTACCTATAAAAACAAACTGCTCTTGGTTTTTTAAAGGTTTTTCAAAATTAGTCTTCAAATATTTCATGTATTCAACTTCTCCTTTATATTCAGTAAATGAAGATGTAAAGACTAATTTTCTACCATCCTTAATATAATTTAATATATCCTTTTGTGTACAATTTCTGTTTATCCCGTTTGGATTATTTACAACCAATTTTCTAAAGTAATCTGTTATGTTTGAATAGTAAAAAATTGCTTCATCATCAGAATGGCAAAAACTTAAATTCCTAATTTTAGATATTACATCCTCAAATTGACTTTGAAAATTTGGAGCAAAAATTAAGTTGAAATTTTTTATAAAGTTTTTTCTATCAGCTATAGTAAATGAATCAATTTTTAATTTAAGATCCTTTAATTTTTTTGAAGAGTTCCTTTTTAATGTAATTTGCAGTATATCGTCAAGTTCCTTTAATGTTAATATTGTTTTTTGCTCCATTTTATCTTTAAAATAGCAAAATAGCAAATAATTAATATTGTCGTTTTTTTTAAACTCTTCAATTAATTGAACTATAGGCTCCCGAATTTTATTTGGTGTATAGTTCTGCGTTTCTTTATATTTAATCTGCATAACATAATCAGAACTATTAATATCTTGAATTTGTTCAAGACTAATCTTTTTATTTTCATCTCCCGTATTAAATATTTCCAGGATTGTTTTATCAATTTGAAATTCAAAGCCTTTTATAGCATAATATCCACCATCCATAATTAAGTATTTATCATTTATTACTAATTGCAAATACCAATGTATATTATTTTACTGGTAAAAATTAGCTTATATATTTTTTAAATATAGAACATTAAAATTTAAATTAAATGAGGTTTTCCGTAAAGATGAAATGATATATATTTTCATTCAAACTAAATATTCCCCGACGCCAATAACTACACCAGCAAGTTCGATTGGATTATCTGGTCCTCCAAAACTATTATATTTACCCCAATCATCTTCGCCTTCTGATTAACCAGGAGATGAAACACATTAACTATATAAATAATTAGAGGACTAAGATATTAAAATGCTATTTGTAAATGCCACTCACCGACAAATAATTCCTCTGATTGCCACTTTGTTATAACGCCTCCATTTCCATGGCACCTTTGTCGTTAAAGCCCGCATAATGCGGGAAATAACAACAAATTAATGTGTTTAATCATGGAAAAACAAAGAAAAAAAATCTTGCTAGCAACAGTAGTAATGCTGACAGGTCTCAGTGCATTTGCACAGGGAAACGGCACAGCCGGTATTAATGAAGCGACCCAGATGGTAACGTCCTATTTCGATCCCGCCACACAACTCATCTATGCCATAGGAGCCGTGGTTGGTCTCATCGGAGGTGTTAAAGTGTATAACAAATTCAGTAGCGGAGATCCCGATACCAGTAAGACTGCAGCAAGCTGGTTTGGTGCGTGTATCTTCCTGATCGTAGCCGCAACCGTTCTGCGTTCATTCTTCCTTTAATCCCTTGTCTTATGAATTACAATATCAACAAAGGCATCGGAAGAACGGTGGAATTTAAGGGACTCAAAGCACAATACCTGTTCATTTTCGCAGGCGGACTACTTGGTACACTCATCCTCGTGATGATAATGTATATGGCAGGGGTCAATTCCTACATCTGTCTGTTTCTCGGAGGCGGCGGTGCTTCGCTGATTGTATGGCAGACCTTCTCCCTGAACAGAAAGTATGGAGAACACGGACTGATGAAAGTAGGTGCAAGAAAAAGGCATCCCCATTACATCATCTGCCGTAAGCCCGTACACCGCTATCTGAAGTTCACCGCTAAATCCACTGCCGTATGAGAAATGCAGCAAAAACCACAACACTGGAAAGCAAGTTCCCATTACTGGCGGTAGAGAACAACTGTATCCTTTCAAAAGACGCGGATATTACAGCCTGCTTTCTGGTGTATTTACCGGAACTGTTCACGGTAGCTTCCGCCGAATACGAAGCCATTCATTCCGCCTGGCATAAAGCCATCAAGACCCTGCCTGATTTTACTGTGGTACACAAACAGGATTGGTACATCAAAGAGAGCTACGCACCTGATATGACAGAAGACGACCAAAGTTTTTTGGCAAAGTCTTACCAACGTCATTTCAACGAGCGCCCGTTCCTGAACCATTACTGCTATCTCTTCCTGACTAAAACCACTAAGGAAAGAATACGTATGCAGAGCAATTTTTCATCGCTTTGCAAAGGTGCTCTTATACCAAAAGAAATCAGGGATAAGGAAGCAATCCATCGTTTTATGGAAGCGGTGGCACAATTTGAGCGCATCGTTAACGATAGCGGATTTGTCAAATTGCAGCGCCTGAGCGAAGAAGACATCATCGGAGCAGAAGGAAAACAGGGATTACTGGAACAGTATTTAACGCTATCAAGGGAAGCCGGAACACCAATGCAGGACATCGCACTAGGAGGCGAAGAGGTACGTATCGGAAACAAAAGGCTGTGCCTGCACACCTTATCCGACACGGACGACCTGCCCGGAACGGTATCGGCAGATACCCGTTACGAAAAACTATCTACCGACCGAAGCGACTGCCGTTTGTCATTTGCTGCTCCTGTGGGATTACTGCTCAGCTGCAATCATATCTACAATCAATATCTGTTTTTGGATAACAGCGATGAGAGCCTGCAAAAGTTTGAAAAGTCCGCACGAAACATGCACTCACTGGCCCGTTACAGCCGTGCCAACCAGATCAACAAGGAATGGATTGAGCGTTACCTGAACGAAGCCCATTCTTTTGGGCTGTCGTCCATCAGGGCGCACTTTAATATCATGGCATGGTCGGAAGATCCCGGCGAACTCAAACAGATAAAGAATGACAGCGGGAGCGCACTCGCTCTAATGGAATGCAAGCCCCGCCACAACACTACCGATACAGCTACCCTGTATTGGGCAGGAATGCCCGGCAATGCCGGGGATTTTCCAAGTGAGGAAAGCTTTTACACGTTCATTGAACCGGCTTTGTGCTTCTTTACTGAAGAAACCAACTACCACAATTCACCATCGCCGTTTGGCATCAAGATGGCAGACAGGCTCACAGGCAAACCCATCCATCTGGACATTTCAGACCTGCCCATGAAACGGGGTATCATTACCAACCGAAACAAGTTTATATTGGGTCCTTCGGGAAGCGGTAAATCTTTTTTTACCAACCATATGGTTCGGCAGTATTATGAGCAGGGCGCACACGTCCTGCTTGTAGATACCGGTAATTCGTATCAAGGATTGTGTGAACTCATCAAAGGCAAGACCAAAGGCGAAGACGGGGTCTATTTTACGTATACCGAAGACAACCCGATTGCCTTTAATCCTTTCTATACCGATGATGGTGTGTTCGATATTGAAAAGAGAGAAAGTGTCAAAACCCTCATACTGACGCTTTGGAAACGAGATGATGAACCGCCAACCCGTTCAGAAGAAGTGGCGTTGTCCAATGCGGTAAGCGGTTATATCGAGCGTATCAAACAAAGTGAAGTGTATCCTTCTTTCAATGGCTTTTATGAATACGTTCAGGACGATTACCGCAAGGTGCTGGAAGAAAAACAAGTACGGGAAAAAGACTTTGACATTGCCAATTTCCTCAATGTACTCGAACCGTATTACAAAGGTGGCGAGTATGATTACCTGCTTAATTCCGATAAGCAGTTAGACCTGCTTTCCAAACGGTTTATTGTGTTTGAGATTGATGCGATAAAGGATCACAAAATCCTTTTCCCGATAGTGACCATCATTATTATGGAGGTATTCATTAACAAGATGCGCAGGCTCAAAGGAATCCGGAAATTAATCCTCATTGAAGAGGCTTGGAAAGCGATCGCCAAAGAAGGAATGGCGGAATACATAAAGTATCTCTTTAAAACTGTCCGCAAATTTTTCGGTGAAGCCATTGTGGTAACGCAGGAAGTAGATGACATCATCCAGTCACCCATTGTAAAAGAAAGTATTATCAACAACTCCGATTGTAAAATCCTGCTCGACCAGCGCAAGTACATGAACAAATTTGATGATATACAGGCAATGCTGGGTCTGACCGACAAAGAAAAGGCACAGGTACTTTCCATCAACATGAACAACGATCCTACACGGCTTTACAAGGAAGTATGGATAGGTCTGGGCGGTACGCACTCTGCGGTATATGCCACAGAAGTCAGCCTCGAAGAATATCTCGCCTATACCACCGAAGAAACCGAGAAAATGGAAGTGATGCAGCTTGCCTCAGAACTGGACGGCAATGTAGAACTCGCCATCAAGCACATCGCTATCGAGCGTCGTGATAAAGCAAATCAATAATGATTACTAATTTAAAAACGAAGAACAATGAAAAAATTAATGTTACTGGTGTGTACGGCAATAATGCTTGCCGCCACACCTTCAGCGAAAGCTCAATTTGTAGTTACCGATCCGGCAAATTTGGCTTCAGGGATTCTCAACAGTGCCAATGAAATCATACAGACTTCATCCACGGTATCCAATGTTATTAAAAATTTCAAGGAAGTGGAAAAGGTATATAAGCAGGGCAAAGAATATTACGACAAGCTGCAGGCGGTAAACAATCTGGTAAAAGATGCACGCAAAGTACAGCAGACTGTACTACTAGTCGGAAATGTGTCTGAAATGTATGTACAGAATTTTGGCAAGATGATGAACGACCCCAATTTTTCTGCCCAGGAATTGGCAGCTATCGCCAATGGCTATTCAGCACTGCTGGGTGAGAGTACCGAGCTGCTGAAAGAACTCAAACAGATTGTAAGCTCATCAGGCCTTTCTCTGAATGACAAAGAGCGCATGGATATTATTGACCGTGTTTACAAAGAAGTCAAAGAATACCACAGTCTGGTACGCTACTATACCAACAAGAATATCTCCATAAGCATCCTGAGGGCAAAGAAGCAGAACAATACCAAAAGAGTACTGGAACTCTATGGAACCCCAAACCAAAAATACTGGTAAGCTATGGAATTTAATAATCTTCACGAAGTCCTGCGCTCATTATATGATGAGATGCTCCCACTGTCCGCCGATATGGCAGCAGTGTCCAAAGGACTGGCTGGCTTGGGAGCCTTGTTCTATGTAGCCATTAAAGTATGGCAGGCACTCAGCCGGGCTGAGCCGATTGATATGTACCCTTTGCTGCGTCCCTTTGCATTAGGCCTTTGCATCATGTTTTTTCCCACCATCGTACTGGGAACCATCAATGCGGTCCTAAGTCCCGTGGTTACAGGAACCCACTCCATCCTCGAAGATCAGGTGCTTGATCTGAACGATTTACAGGCAAAAAAAGACCAGTTGGATCGGGAAGCGATGCTTCGCGACCCTGAAACTGCCTATTTGGTGTCAAACGAAGAATTTGACAAAAAACTGGAAGAATTGGGCTGGTCGCCCGCCGATGTTGGCACAATGGCAGGAATGTATATGGACAGACAAGCTTACAAGATAGAGAAAGCAATAAAGGAATGGTTTCGCAATTTGCTGGAAATACTTTTTCAGGCGGCAGCTTTGGTCATTGATACCATACGGACTTTTTTCCTGATTGTCCTGTCCATACTCGGACCGATAGCATTTGCCATATCGGTATGGGACGGCTTTCAATCTACGCTCACACAGTGGCTCACCCGATATGTCAGCGTGTATTTATGGCTTCCGGTAGCAGACCTATTCAGCTCGATGCTTGCCAAAATCCAATCCCTGATTATTGAAAGGGATATTGAAATGCTTTCCGATCCGACATTCATCCCTGACACTTCAAACACCGTGTATATCATCTTTATGATTATAGGCATTGTGGGATACTTCACCATTCCGACGGTGACCGGTTGGATTATTCAGGCCGGCGGTGCAGGGAACTTTGCCCGTAATGTCAACCAGACCGCAATAAAATCCGGAAATATAGCCGGAGCCGGAGCCGGTTCAGCGGTTGGAAATATTGGTGGCAGGTTAGTAAACAATTAATCATTGAGAAAAATGGAATTTAAAACGCTAAGAAATATCGAAAACAGTTTCAGGCAGATCAGACTGTACGCCATTGTGTTTGCTGTACTCTGCACAGGGGTCACAGGATATGCCGTATGGCATTCCTACCGTTTTGCGGAACAGCAACGGCAGAAGATCTATGTCCTGGACAATGGCAAATCATTAATGCTGGCACTCGCACAGGATGCATCCATCAACCGTCCGGTGGAAGCCCGGGAACACGTAAGACGTTTTCACGAACTGTTCTTTACGCTCGCTCCCGACAAGAACGCCATTGAAAGCAATATGAAACGGGCGTTCAATCTCGCCGATAAAAGTGCCTTCGATTATTACAAGGACCTTTCGGAAAAAGGGTATTACAACCGCATCATATCGGGCAATGTACAGCAGCGCATCGAAATAGACAGTGTGGTCTGCAATTTCGAGACCTATCCCTATGCCGTACGTACCTATGCCAAACAGTTCATCATCCGTTCCAGCAACGTGACAAAACGTAACCTGGTTACGTCCTGTTTTCTGGTAAACTCCGTTCGTTCGGACAATAACCCGCAAGGATTCAATATCGAAAAGTTCACAGTGACGGAGAACAAGGATATAGAGGTCATCGAACGCTAAAAAATGCCGTATGGAAAATTTAAGAACAAATATGAGCGAGTGGTTTGACAGGCTGGATCAGCGCTGGCAGGTGCTGCCTGTAAGGAAACAACACAGCTATACACTGTGCTTTTTTACAGGGTATCTGCTGCTTACCATAGGGGTCATTTTTAAAGTAGGACTCGATACGACAAGATCCGATAATGACATGGTGATAAAGCATATTGAAAACCCTGTCGGTAAAAAGAAAGAAAGTCCTGCAACGATACAGGACACTTTGATAACAATTCTAAAAAATAAGATTTATGAAGGAAAATGAAAAAAAGGTCAGCATTCTTGTTGAGGAAGGCGGCCAAAACAAAACATCCAATCTTCCGGATGATGGAAAAAGCAAGAAGGAACGACTTAAAAAGCCCCTGATATTCGTTTTAATGGGCATCGTGTTTTTAGGCTGTATGTACCTGATATTTAAACCGTCTTCTGAGAAAAAGGAAATCGAAAACATCGGACTCAACGATGCCGTTCCAGAGGCGAGCGATGCGGGAATGCAGGCAGACAAACAAAAGGCCTACGAGCAGGAAATGCTGGAACAGAAAGATCAGGAAAAACGCAACGCCCTTACCACACTCTCCGACTATTGGAATGAGGACAGTTCATCCGATGACGTAACAGAGACAGCAGCCGATGAAGAAGACCCAGACAATGGAACTGGCGGCAGCACTGGAAAACCCGGCAACCCGGCACTAAACAGCTATCGCAACGCACAAAGCACACTGAGTTCTTTCTATCAGGACGATAATGGCGAAACACAGGAACTCCGCAGGCAATTGGACGAGCTGAAAGAAAAGCTGGCTGAAAAAGAGGTACCTGCCGGTATAACCGCAGATGACCAACTGGCACTCATGGAGAAATCTTATCAGATGGCTGCAAAGTATCTTCCTTCTGGAACCAATACCATTCAGGGTCCAAACAGCAACAGCAGTAGTACTGTTACTCCTGTGGCTACGCAGGCGGCATATTTTTCCGCAATCACCCCAGTAAGGAAAAGTGCTGTATCATCCCTGTACCGTGAACCCAACGACAGTACCTTTTTGGCGGACTGGAGCACAACCAGAAACCGCAGTTTTTATACCGCAGGTTCGGTGCAGCAAGTTGTACAGCCAAAAAACAGCATCAAAGCCTGTGTACAGGAAACACAGACCATTATCGGCGAAAGCGTGGTGCGACTGCGTTTATTGGAGCCTGCTAAAACACCTAACCGTATCATTCCGAAGGGCACAATCTTAACTGCTAATACTAAGATTCAGTCAGGACGTTTACAGTTAAAAGTTACTTCCATAGAACTGGAGGGCAATATCATCCCTGTGGATATCACCATTTATGACCTAGATGGCCAGCAAGGTTTGTTCGTGCCGTATTCACCGGAAATGAATGCCCTTACCGAAATGGCCGGCAATATGAGCCAGACTTCGGGAACAAGCCTCATGCTGACCCAATCGGCAGGACAGCAAATAGCCGCAGAGATGAGCAAAGGAGTGGTTCAGGGAATCTCGGGGTACTTCTCGAAAAAAGTAAGGACACCAAAAGTTACCCTAAAGGCCGGGCATCAAGTTTTCCTTGTCTCTAAAAAATAAAAAGTAATAGTAAACTTAAAATCAATTAAACAATGAAAAATCATTTAAAAACCTTTTGGGCTTTTGCCGTGATGATCGGCTTCGCCACACAATCTTTTGCACAAGACAGTGTAAAAGCTCCACTTGCTTTGGGCAAAATAGAACCGTACCAAATGGAAGTTACTTTCGATAAGACTTCCCATCTGATTTTTCCGACTGCGATCCGTTATGTGGATCTGGGAAGTGAATACCTGATTGCAGGAAAGGCTGAGGATGCCGAAAATGTGCTGCGCGTAAAAGCATCGGTAAAGGAATTTGAACCCGAAACCAATTTTTCGGTGATTACCAATGACGGTCGCTTTTACAGCTTCAATGTGTTTTACAGTTCCTGTCCACAGACGTTGAGCTATGACCTGCAGACTATGCAAAAAACGGTGGATAAGGCCAGCGGAAACGATGTGCTTTTTGAAGAGTTGGGAAACAACCCGCCATCTCTGGCAGGTCTGTTACTGGAAACGATCTACAAAAAGAACAAGCGCATCGTAAAGCATATCGGCGCTAAAAGTTTCGGCATACAGTTTATCCTGAAAGGCATTTACATCCACAACGGGAAATACTATTTCCATACGGAACTTGCCAACCGCACCAATGTCCCTTTCCAGATTGATTTTGTCAATTTCAAGGTGGTGGACAAAAAGTTAGCCAAGCGTACCGTAGTACAGGAAAGACCAATGATACCGCTTCGTACTTACAAGCCGCTGGATGAGATTAACGGAAAAACAGTCGAACAAAATGTGTTCCTGCTGGACCAGTTTACCATTGCCGATGACAAGGTACTGTTGATTGAGATTTTCGAGAAGAACGGCGGCAGGCATCAAACACTTCAGGTAGAAAATTCGGATTTGATAAGAGCCCGACTGATTAAGGATATGCATCTGAAAATATAATTAATCTCAATAAAAAAAACAATAAATGAAAAAATATCTATTTGCAGTGCTGTTTGTAGTAACAAGCATCACTATTGTACAGGCACAGCGAATGCTGCCCAAACAAAAAGGACTGGAAATAAACACAGGAACCTTATTCAATGATAGTCCCGGCAGAAATTATTACCTCAGCATAGGGCTGACCGTAAATGGCAGAAACGGTAATTACCGATTATGGGCATTGGAATATACCCACCAATATTCAAAATACAAAGAACTGAGAATACCTCAGGAAACGTACAGTATGGAAGGTGGCTACAGTTTCTATCTGTTGGGAGATACAAGAAAAAATATTTCCCTCAATGCAGCCATCACCGGGGGTATCGGTTATGAAACCATCAATCGTGGAAATGACATCCTATATGATGGTGCAAAGATTCTCAATGAGGAGAACTTTGTCTACGGTGCGGGAGGAAAATTGTCTCTGGAAACCTATTTATCCGATCATTTTGTATTGCTGGTTCAGGCAAGGGCAAAAGTATTTTGGGGAACATCGCTGGAACAGCTTCGACCATCGGCAGGTGTTGGTTTGCGACATAACTTTTAAAAACAGCAATTATGAAATCATTAATCAATTACAGAAACATCGGTTTTACAGTACATTTTAAATATCTATGGCTGTTTTTTGCGGTAATGCTAAGCACAAGCCTTCTTTCGTCATGTGGTAAGGAGGATTTGGAAATCAAAAAAGATTTTCCATTTGAAGTTAGTGTAATGCCGATTCCTAAGGAAATTGCCAACGGTAATACCATTGAAATAAGGCTTGCGATTCAAAGAACTGATAAATATAGCGGTACCCAGTATTTTATCCGCTATTTTCAATATGATGGTCTGGGCCTGCTGCGATACGACCAACAGCATGCTTATCTTCCCAATGATTTATATCTGGTACCAGCGGAGAAATTCCGGCTGTATTATACGTCGCAGTCCTTTGTGACACAGTCTTTCACTGTCTGGATTTCGGATACCTTTGGTAATGAGAAGCAGTTGAGTTTTGAGTTAAACAGCATAAACAGATAAAATTAGTAACGATTGCTATAAAGTGAATTGACCTGCTATATTTTAGCAGGTCAATTTTTTACGATTTGTTTTTTAGGGGTACTGGATCGGTAAAAGACAGTTCAACAGGCGTAATCTCTGTTGTTAAGTCTATTATCTGATCTCGAATTTGATTTATCAAAACTCCTACTTGAGTTGTGCTCGTAACATTTTGGTAGCAATACCTTTTTCTTATCAGCCAATCGGATTCTATATCAATGGTTTGGATGCTTACATTGATTGGTAAAGTCGCTTTGCCATCATCTTTCACTCCTATTTTTAAATCACCTATATCATCAAACTCTGCTGTGATGTTAAAATCAGTTTTTGAAACATTTAATTCGAACTTTGGACCCCAATAAAAATCTGCATTATCACATTTATTAGTTGATTCAAACCCAAATTTCGATATCAGCTCTGTAGCTATTTTGTTCCGATAAGTATCTAAGGCAACCCAGTCATACCAACTTCTTGGACGGTGTATATAAATATGATTGTTCGACCATTTTAGTTTCATCGCATCCTTAGTTTGCATCCATACTTGCAGATTAGCATCTTGATACAATTGACTATGAATATGTTTTGCTTTATCTATTACTGATTGTTCTATTGTCCAACCATTAATATCTGATACAGATTTTATCATTGTACTCAAATCTGAAACCACAGTCTTTTCGTCTGTTAAATCACATAACGTGCAAACAAATGATTGAACTTTAGTATTTCTTCGGAGCAACAATTGCCAGTTGTCGAAATTATCTCCAAAATTAAAGGCATATAAATCGTCCCAATTGTTTATACTGGAAATTACTGCTCTAATTAATATATGCTCATTTGCTAAAGAATCTTTTGTCCCTTTAGATGAAAAGAACTTTTGAGAAATACCTAAGCGGTGTTTGAAACTTTTAATGTCAGGTTTGTTTAAAAGTAAAAAGCCAATATTCCCTTGAAATAATTGATGTTTTTCTGCTAAAATTAGTTCAGCTTCCCACGCTGGATCTGCAATAATCAATTCTGCCTTTAATTTCTCCTCCTCTAATTGTGCTTTTACAAATGATGTTTCATTTTGAATAATGGCTTGTAGCGACGAACCTGCTATGAATTTGTATATATCCCCCGAACCTGCTGATAGCTTGTCTACAATCCTCATAATGTTAATCATTACAGTGATACTTCTAATATCCGGGTCAATGATGATATTCCAAACAACCCTTATCCAGTTCTTGAATTTATCAATGTTAAAAGTATTCTTTTGAAGGTAAAGTGATATTGCAAGAAATAAGATTCTCTGACGTTGATTAATCTTTTCGTCAAATAAATTCCAACTGTCTTTTACTGCCCAAACTGGTTGAAGGCTTTTCTGGATTTCATTAAAATTCTCAGACAACCCGTCAAGAGTATGCTGAGCATCTGATATTACATTCTGCTTTTCAAAAAGTTGCTTATAAAAATCGAATCCTTCATATTTAAAATTCACTTTACTGTCGCCATTGCCATATAATTTTTTAAAAACCTCACCCTTCTCAATCATATCAGGCAACTCTAGACTTGAAGTAATATGATGATTAAGCAGAAAACGATTCCAAAAACGCAGGTAATAAATATCGATGTTTGTGTCGGTTTTGTATTGTTTTATGTATTCCCAAAATAAGTGAGTCCAACTGTTATCTAACTTTGTAGCAAATGAAAGATGATAAGGCATTTCCCTTCCTTTCAGTTTTACTTTATTTTGAAACTCCTTGCTGTTGGAATTTTTCTCATCTCTAATCCAATTGATTAAATCAGCTTTTAAATTCTCAAAATCTGTGAGTTGTTTTCCCCTGGCATTCATTTTAATATATAGCTCATCCGATAGATTGAAGCCCCCTAAAGGCAAAATGTAGAATGACAGCTTGGATAATGATGGAAACAAATTAATAGAAGCGTTATTTGTCAATTCTTGTTCGTAAAAGGAATGAATTGCATCCAACATTATTAGCATTGCTGTTACAGTTGGGTCTTTCTCGAAACGACCAAAAAACCAAGCTGAATTGGCAATTTCTTTTTTAGGTTCTCCTTTAAAACTTATTGAAATGTCAATTAGTTTTTCACAGAAATCTCTTGCACTACTCCTTGTTGCATAGGTAAAACCTTTTAATGTTGTAAGTAATGAATCAAGTTCGCTGGCTTTCAACTCTCTTTTACCGATATACCAATGCAATAAGAAAAGAGTAGTTAATCGTTGTTGTCCATCTAAAGGGATAAAATGTATTTTCATGTCCAACTCTTTGATGGAACCATAAACAAAATCTAGTTCCAAATTTTCATCCTTTATCAAAGCATTGAATATTGATTTAAGAAACCGGTTACGAATTTCAAGTTCTTCGGCTCTGCCTTGGGCATAATCACGTTGAATCATAGGGATTTGAATTCCCTCAAACTTATATGTTATTGAAATGTCTTGTTCTTCAATGATTAACTCTTTTGATAAAATATCTATGAGATTATATTTATTCATCTGTTGGCATATTAGGGTTTACTAGGCAAAAAGGCTTCCAACTTATCGGCAATAATGTTTCTATATTTTTTTATATCCGATTCGTTCCATTTGGTTCGGCTACCCGCTTTTAAATCAAAATATTTTAGGAACAGATTTTTTGTCCAGATTGGAATAAAAGTTCCATTCATATCTTTATCTATAATAATTCTTCGCTTGGTTGGAAACAGAGAATTGCCATAAGAACGATTTGTTTCGGCATCCAGCAATGTTAGATTACCAATGTTATTTTTTAATAGTTCATCATTTGTTTCTTCACCTGCAATTCGGATTATTTCGCCTTGTATTAATTCAAAACTTTCTTTTGATTTTTCATCTTCTATAAATGACTTTATACGTTCGGCAAGTTTTAAATCTTTATTAAACTCTTCTGTATCTTGCAAATCACTCTTTGCAGTTATTATCCATTCTATTTGCGTAGGTTTATCACTTAAAGGATTTTCAGTAAAGGAGTCAATATGTTCAACATCCCATTGCTCTTCTTTAAATGATTTATAAGGGAATTTGAAAATGATGCTTTTGCTTTCGCATTGTTCAATAACATATTGAATGTTCAAAAGCAATAAAAGTTCTTTGATTTGTTGTTTTTGCTTTGGTTTGGCATAGCTTAAATCCAGATATGGTTGCTTATTTTCATCAATAGCCCATTTAATACCTTGAAATCTTTTCTCAACCCTTTTTTTTAATTCTTCGGTTATATCATTTTTTGTATTAGTGTTTGAATCAGTTAAATCAAATAGTTCTACAATATTATCACTACAATAAATTAAAAAACCAATATAATGATACCACACCGGGTTATTATACCATTCCAAAAAGGTATTGAAATAATGGGCTACTGTACTCCATTCATTTTTTATGAAATTAAAATCACTCTTACCATCAAAACGCTGATAGAAATATCGAAATGTTGCGTATTTATCTGTGCCTATCGATTCAATAATATCAGGCTGATGTCTTTGTGCAACAGCACAAATGATGTCGAAAATAAATTCAATTCTTGAAGCTTTTTTATTTTCGCTCCTATTCAAGAACCACCAAAAATCGTCATCCTGTAATGCGTTTTCAATTCTGTCCCATTCATTCGCAATTTCTAATTGGCGAAGTTTGGCTAATTCATTTTTATCTGCTCCAAAATTTCCCTCTTGCAGAAATAATGCTTTTATAAGTTCGGAATTGGTAAGCGATATTTTACCTAAGTTAATTCGGATGAAAGTATCAATTGGATTTTTACCATCTTCAATTTGATACCATATTACTTGAACCGCCCCTTTAATAGGATTATTGATATCACCGTGTGCATAAACAAGCGTATTAATTATAGCTTCTCTTACACCTCGTGGACTTTCTTGCTTTTCAAACCACTCTCTAATATGCTTATAAGCATTTGATATGTGATAATAATCAATTGTTTCGGTATTGTTTTCAGTGATGCTATTTAAAAAGCGTTCTGTGTCTTCTCTTGTTTCATATTCAACCTTGAAAACATCTTTTCCATATTCTTTTTTTAGTGGATCACCTTTTAAATGTTCCTTTATGAGATATGTAAATAAAACCCTTATAGTTGTTAACCTTTGCTGACCGTCAACTAACTCCCAACCTTCAGTATTTTCAGTGTTGCCATCTGAAAGTGTTCTTTCCCACTTATGGGGTTTTACCACTACCGGTTGCAGGCAATAAAATTCGTTATCTGCTTTCTTCCGGATAGCAAAAGCATAAATATCATTTAATAAATCTTCTACTTGTTGCTTTGTCCAGCGATAACCGCGTTGATAAGATGGAATATAAAAGTTTCTTTCTAAAAGTTCGCTGATTGAAAATAGTTTTATTGTATTACTCATTCTGTAGTTTACTTACCTAATTTTATTCTGATTTTTAAATTCTGTCGTGGTTGTGTCGTCTTTTTATACTTACTAGCAACTTTCCGCGGTTTTGCGCAGTGGCGGCAACTTACCGCTTTGTTGTAAATATATGTAAATTTCCGCCTGAGTATTTTCCTGCTAAGGAAAATAAAACCAGCTATTGTGCAAAATCGCTGTTAACTGCTGCCATTTGCACTTTCTCCGTGTAGTTTTTAGAGCGAAATGAACAAATTAATAAGTTACATTTATTTTGAGCGTCAACATTCACTTCCAGCAATGTGCAATGTGATTCATCTATATGAATTTCTGTTTCTTCGCTTATTCGCTTAATGTATTTTTTCCAGCTATCATTATTTAAAGGAATAGGAAACAACACAAATGAGACAATTCCATTTGGGCAATTTAATTTTTTAGCATCGTTTATTATTGATTTGATATTTTTAGAAATTCCTTTTCTACTACTTATTACGCCAGGAGTTTTCCAATTCGTATTGGAAGTTTTCAACTCAATTCTATATATGACATCTTTAAAAGAAAACGAAATATCGCATCTACATTTATTATGTTCATTTTTGGTTTCCACTTCAACATTGTCCATTTTCAGTCCTGATTCGATTGAGAGTGCCAACTCAAATTTTAACCAACCCTCGAATTTAGATTTTTTCCTCAAGAAAAAAGGAAGAATGTCTTCTCTCTTTGTGAGAATATCTTGTATTGTGATATTAATTAAAGTTTCCATCATATGAGAATGTTCTGATAAGGTTGCAGCTAAGGCGGTTTAGTAGCAGGTTTTAGTCTATTCCAAGTCTTTTATGCATTTCATGCCATTCTTTTCCGAATTGAATACTTTCTAATGCCGCTTTTCGCTTATCTTCTGGTAAACATTCAATACAGGTTGGATACTGAAGTCCTTTGTAATGTTGCTTGCATTTAGGACACAATTCCATGTTTTTTATATCAAAATTATATGCACATTTTTTACAAGCAGTTATTGCATCTTCAAACGAAAGGTATTTAATACAGTCATTTAGATGAAGCAAAAATGCCTCTTTCTCAATCTGTTCAGAATCTTTGTTTTTTGCGTGTTCTCTTTGTAGCCAATACTGAACACTTGCTAGATTATTCTTATTTCGCCATTTATCTTTTGATACAAAACACCTATCTTGAACTTCGTACGCTTCTTCATTTTCATGAAAAATAGAAATGAGTTCATTTACCGATTTGAAAATTGCTTCATCAAATTCGTGCTTACAATCCGCGCAACGATATTTTGGAATTTTTCTCACTCTTTCGCTTGGATTTTTACTCTTACAATTTGGACACAATGGAACAGGCACATAATCATAATTTTTTAGTACATAATCAGTAAACTCAGATTTTTTAATTTCTGGATTGGTCTCCATGTAGTCTTTAGCATATTCCCTTGTTATTTCTCTTAGATATTCAGAGTATTTTCTTGGGTGAGAAAGGTGCTGTATAGTTAATGTCTCTTTGCTAGAGCATATTTCACATTTGTTTTTAATAAATTTCAATCTTCTTTCTTGCCAGTCTTTTGTATTCCAAGAACGTTGTCCTTCTTTGAAGTAGCCCCAAAACTGGGCCTTTGCTAGTTCTAATTGAATTTCGCCATTCGTCAATTTGTTCCTTAGCTCTATTAGTTCGTTATATGTCAACATTTTAATCCTTGGTAATAGTTTAGACACGTGCTGTTTGTTAAACTTGCTGCTAACTTGTTTATATGATGACTAGCTCATCATTATAAACAAGTTTTTAGGTAGATTGTGATGATAAATTCTGTTTTTTATCATCATACATCTTTCAAATATAATAAATTATAAACCAGTTTTTTGGACTTGTAATAAAATAATAAAATCGCTATTGCTGGGGATCAACCTGACGGAAAGTTAAATTTATCCCCATGAATGAAGTAAAACAAAAATTGGCTTAAAAGAACAATAGAAAGGGTACCTCCAAAGCGACTTTCTTTTGCTTCTTTTCTTTGGTCGCCAGACAGGATAAAGAAAAGAAGTCCTCAGAATTTATCTATTAGGGATGTGTGTTCCTAACGAAAACTTCACAACCTCTTTGGTAAAATATAAGAGAGGAGTTTATGGATCGGCATATATTTTTGGCAAAGTGGTTGCACCGCTTAAATGCAAAAAGACTGTCCCGACCATCGGAAGGGTCTGTCTTTTTGCCGCCAGCCCCGATAACTATCGGGGTTCGAGTCAGGCGACTGGAATGGGTTGAGAACGGAAATCTTTCAGATTAAGGAAAAAACCTCTGTACTGTGTCATTCCATAACGGAACAAGCTCCATAAAAGGGAGCATCCCATTTGAGCCAATGCAGAATTGATAAACAATTCCTGTTTCTCCAATGCTTCCGCCAATGAGCAACTCGGTGTGTCGTCCTGTTGTTCGGACTGCTTTAATAATTCTCCGAATTCTTCGGTAACAAATGGCAGGCTTGCCACCGTTTCGTACTTTTCAGAATTGGGTTGCTTTATGGCTCCGATAGTGGATAGTATAACCTGTCCTGTATGCTGACTGTTCCCAAAGTCCAGCCAATATTTTGGTGCATCCCTATGGTGTTTGCGGTTGTTTTGCAGGTTCAAAATATCTGCAATATCAAAGCGGGACTGCACGCTGTCTACACAGGAAATATAAATACTTGCCTCTGCGTGTTTAGGCAATTTTTTCAATTCGTCTTTTTCAAATTTCACGGTTTCCGCTTTCCAATTCGTTCCCATAAAACGGTTTGCACGGTTTACAAGGGCAACGGATTTGTACAATCCTGTTTCACATTCTGCAAAACGCTGTCTGCCCAGATTGGCATTGGTTACAATATCATCATCCCAAAGGCGAACGGATAACCCTGCGTGTCCGAGTTCAATTAAACTGTGGTTCATTTCCATTAAGGCAGTCAATACTTTTGAGCCTGTACCACCCGCACCGATTAGGTTTACGGTTATGGGATTTGTCGGACTTATCAGGTAATTGTCCGTAAAATGTATTTTTGTTTTCTCGGTATTCATCACAATAGATTTTTAAGTGTTTTGTTATTCTTTTTCAATACTTCTTTAGGAAAGGGTTTCCCTGTCCCGATAAGGTCTTTCCAAAGATTTACACAATTGCCTTTTATCGGGCTGTTACTTCCCAATAAATGACTGAAATAGCTGTTGAAAAAATAGTCTTCCCAAGCACCCATAAATTCCTCTACCGAAGCGGAGTTTTTAATATTGATATTCACCGAACCCATACATACTTTGCCGTCTTCATAGATGTTGAAAAAAGGCGTGAAATACAAAGCCGTTTTTTCTGTCGGTCTTCTGTCACTTACAAGTGCAAATACCGAAAGGCTATTTTTGTTGGCATACCAAATCATTGGTGGTACATACACCATACCGCTCGGGATCTCCAAACCGCTTACAAAATACAATTGTCGCCTTTGCGTCTTGGTGTACCACAATACTGCACCTTTATCGGTATTGGGATTGATATGCAGAATGTTGGTCGGCAATATCCCATTGGATTTTAAAAAGGCTTTATCCTTGTTCTTTTCAGTCTGCAATGACTTTGCCAATGCATTGGCTTCCCTTTCTGTGAGTGGATGGGCATTAATAGGACTGCCGTTTTTATCCATATCAAAATGTTCCACATATACATCGGTATTCTCTCCTTTGGCTTCATAGAAAACCAAAGCGGATTTTGGATGGTATAATGTCCCGAAACTTGCGGTTATGTCGTTTGTGTTGTTCATTTTCTTGTCGTTTCATAGTTATACAATAGACTGCATATATCGTCCAAAAGGACAAATAATCTGTTCTCAAAATCAAGACTGGTATTCACTACCTCATTTGCGTCAAAGCATTTGCAAATGGTAGGTTCCTGCATTGCTCCGTACTCATTAAACTCGTTGTTGATGCTATCGGTAATGCTCTCGTACAGCCATCCTTTGGTGTTCGATATAAAGGAAATGTACTTCTCCATGCCAATGGTTTCGCTTTCGTCCTCTTCATTGTCGGGGTCATCCTTTATGGGTGCGTTTCGGAAAATGCTTTCCTGTGGATACTCCGTGTATAAAGCCAAGGCAGTACAAGCCACCTGCCGACAATCGTGGTCGAAGGTATCACAGCTTTTAAAAGCATTTAAACGCTGTTCAAATACCTGAAGATTGATACGGTTAAAAATCTTTTGTTCTATACAATCCCCAATCAATTCCGCTTGGCTAAATTCAAGTTGATACCTTTCTGCTTCGTCTGTTTCATCGTCCTGCTCCGCCCATTCCTTGTGCATTTCATACATCCAATACAGATAGCTGTTTTCCTGTCTGAAATAGGGAATATCCGCAATGTGATACAGGTAAGAGCATACGGAAATAAGCAGTTGGGCATTTTTTTTCCGTTTGGGGTCGTGCAGCATCTGATAAAGCGGTTCAATCGGAATGTAATACAGGGTTGTGCCTGTGTTGTATTTTTCCTCGCTGATAAAATAGGTTTTCTTACTGTCCTGTAGCAAACGTATTTCCTGCCAGTTTAAAACACGTTGTTTTAGCTTTTCCTCCATATCCCATAGAGCCAATGCCATATTGTAGGGATAGTCATATTGGTTGGTCTGCATTGGTTTTATCTTGTAATGCTCGGCAAGTTGGAAAAGGGATTTATAAAAATCCTTTTCCGTTCTTGCTGTTTTCTCACAAGCCTGTACCGTTTTCGTTTCTTTGAGTTTAGGCAGGAAAGAAGTCTTTAGAAAACCATTGGCAACATTGCTGTTGGTACTGATTTTCGTTTGTCTTTCTGAATCTCGTTTGCATCTTTGATTTTTTGCATCCAATGAACGAACTCGCTGAGCTGTTGGTACAACTGCTTTTGTCTTTTTTGTTCGGGAGGGCTGATTGTTCCCGATATGATAGGTGTGTGCATAATTCATCGCTTTAAAATTTTGGTTTAACCTTTAGTCCCCATCACACTCTCAAATCGGTATTCGACCGCATCGTCCCTGATGGCGGGTGCAGATATTTTGGCAGTGGTCAAAATGGGGTATCTGTTGGCATAAAAATTCAATACCGCTTCCACGCTCCAACGTGGTTCGGGGTCGGTCAGTATGATGTCCTGCCCCTTCTCTTTGAGTACAAACACTCGTTCCAATTGCGTTGCTAATAACATGATTTCTGAATTTTGCGGTTATACATTCTGTTGCTATTCTGCTCCAAAAAGACTTGGGGCGGAAAACTTGTCGGATAGTTCCGTTTTGCGTCTGCGTATCTCGTCAGCCTTTTCGGGGAACTCTGTTATTTCGGGTACTTTCATCCATGCATCACGGAATTTGCCTTCTTTTTCTAATTCATTCGCTTTTGCCATACCGTCTTTAAACTTCTTGTCTTTACCTTCTAGTTCTTTCTTCTGCCTATCGGCTTTTTCTTTCTCCATTGCGGATTGCTTTTTGGCTTCTTCCAATTGCTTCATATACGCTTCCATATCGACCATTAAGCCTGATGCGGTCTGTATAGGTGTGGTTATTTTCTCAAAAAAACCGTTGTCGAGTTCTTCTGCTGTTCCCCGAAGATTAAGGGGCGGTATGATATTCTTTGCGTTATCTCCGCATTGTTCGTTTTGCAGCATAACCGATACAATAAGGTTGTTTTCTGCTCCCTTTGCTATGGTCAGGTGCAAATCACCTTGTATGTCCATCTGTGCTATCTGATTGAAAAAATTAGTTGTCGTTTCCATAATTTAATTTTAATTTTTTAATGATTAATTCTATGATACTCTGTTCATCATGCCCTATTGCCCAAAGGCGTTGGATATATTTTTCCATATTTTCTTTATATTCCTTTTCTCCCTCATCTCCTCTAAGGATTAGCAGATGGTTGTTAAATTCGCTCACGGCTTCCCCGATTATATTGCGAAGTTTTTGAGCATATTGTTTTTCTTCTGTTTGGCTTTTTTTTGAAAGCCCCAGTTCTATATAGTTGTCCAAAACACCCCAATATACTCTGGCTTCTTTACCGTATTTACGGTGGTTCTCTACAAATTCATTATAGAGATATTCCACAAATTCAAAATTATTCCTGTTTTGTTCCGTCATGATTTCTTACTTTTTAGGGTCATTCAGAAGTTGATTAAGCCCCATCAGCTTCTTGTATATATCCAACCAATAGGCTTTTTGCCTTTTGTCAAACTCAGAAAAACTTTTGCTCTCGTGTCTGTATTCCATGTATTGGGCAGTTATCCTGATAGCTTCGTTTATGTCTGTTACCTCAATGGGGTAACCGTTCAAATCCGTTATTTGCATAGCTTTATTAGGGTAATTTTTCGGAGGCATAAGCTCCATTAATATAATAACCGAAAAGCTGTTCCCAAAGCCGTATCAGGTTATTGGTATCAACATAGAAGTATTCCGTTCGAGTACAGTAAATGATGTATACGGTCGCATCCTTGTTACCCTTGTCAAGACTTTTCGTCTTGGCGTGGCTTTTCGCCTCATCTAATGATTTTAATTGCTCCATAATTTGAATTTTATAAGGCTACCACCGATTAAGGCGGTAGCCTGTGGTTGTTTAATTAAGGTTTAAGATTTCTGCTCCGTCTGTTGCAAAAGAGACACACAGTTCAAAAGCCTTTTGGGACTTTAGCTGTGCCGTACCGCCCATTACAATACTCTGTAGCTTAGCTTCATTATCTTTGTAACTGCGTACATTTTGATAGTAGCCCGTCACAGCATTGTATGCCCCAAACAATGTGCCTTTGGTAGTTTCCATCTGCTGTGTATCGCTTACCATAGCATAGGCAAAAGCATCTTCTACGGTGTTTTTGAACAAGGTGGAAACTTCATCTTCAGCACCTTTTTTAAGCAAATCGAAAGTCTCTTTATTCGGGCAGAGTGCCAATTGGATTAGCTTTCTCACTTCTTGGTCTGTTACCTTAACTTTCGCCCACTGGTTGAATATGCCCTCTAGCTGAGTGCTTAACGTATTTGCCAATCCCATAACCTTGTGCGCATCATCCAAACGTTGTTTTGCTCCCGAAGTATGTTTGATGCGTACCACGTTGCTCATCGAACGAAGCGAAGCGTTAAGAGTGTTTTGGCATACGATGCGGATAGGAGTAAAAGCGGCTGTGATACTTCCGCTTCCATCATGCGAAGTGGTCAGAAAGATATACTTCTGAATAACATCATCACCATTGCCTACTCGAATATAATCGGGCAGTTTGGCTGTGATAAATATGCGTTCGCCATTGCCTAACGCTCCTGCGGTTTCATACAAAATTCCCTCGTCACCGCCTACAATAGCATCGAAAAAATTGAATGCTTCTCGGTTTTGTACAATGTGATAGTCTTTACCCACAACGCCCAATACTGCATTGTTATCGGTACGGATGTTGGCGTAATAGTTGGGTACTTCCAATTCGCTACTGCCTATCTCAATACCGTTTGCGGTTTCGATAATGCCCGAACCTTTTGTGTATAGCGGGCTTTTAGCGACTTCATAGTCTAATCCTGCGTGTTTGATAGCTTCTTCACTTGTTGGGTATTGTCCCACGATTTGCCCTAAGCCGTGCCACGCTTTTTCTTTTACGCTAAAGAATGAATAACGTCCTGTTGTGCTGTTGAAATTGATATTATGTGCCATGATAAAATAATTTAAAAAGTTTGAAAATTGTTTGATTACACGTTGCTAAAATGGGAGGTCTTTCTTTGGCTTTTTATTGTTGGTTTCTGTAGTAGCCTGTACCGTTTCAGATTTTTTGCCCCCTAAGTGCAGTTTGATAATTGAGGTATTGAAATTCAGCCCTGCGTGTGTTTCTCCGTTATTACCTGTCCATGCCCTTGCACTTAGCCTGCCTGTGAGTTCCACAAGAGAACCTTTAGTGAGTATTCCCACTACCTTTGGACTAATCCAATAAGCACAATCGAAGTAGGTTGTCTGCTCTATGCGTTCGCCTGCTTTATTTCGGTAGCTGTCGTTGGTTGCTACTGAAAAATTTACTACTTGTTTACTGTTCGACAATGTGCGTACCTCCGCATCTTTTGTCACTCTTCCAATGATGTTCATAATCTGTGTTCTTTAAATGTTATACAATCCTGTTTCGTTTTTTTCTCTTAACCTGCCTGCCTCAAAAAGCATTTTTCCAAAAGAAAAAGGGAAAAAAGAAAGCCATAAAAAGGTATGGACAATGCAGAAAACCAAAAGGAAACGGAATAATTGGAGGGGTACCCTTTAGGGGAGGAAACCGTTTATGCCGTAGTCTTTTGGTGGCAGGGGCGGCTGGTGTCCATAATACCTTAGCTGCCTTTTTATCCTTTTCGTATTGGGAAATGTTCCGGCAGGATAGTCTGATTCTATTATTTTGCGCAGAGGAGCGCAATAGGAAAGCATTGATTTGAATGACTTATCAAGCCAACTAATTCCATCAAAAGACATTCACATAGGGATATTAGGTTCTTAAGTACTTTTATTTAATAGCCAATATAATTTTGGGAATTGTAATAATCAGATTAAAAAAGAGGTAGATGATGAATGATTTTGTAACAAAGGATGATTTGAGGCAATTTGGATTGCTCTTAATAAATGATATCCGCAACATAATAGAAAAGACAGATATAAGTGGACAAGATACTATTGACCCCGAATGGCTTAAAAGCCGGGTGGCAAGAAAATTGATGGATATGTCACCAGGATCACTACAAAATTTAAGGGTGACGGGGAAAGTTAGGTTTAAGAAAGTATTGGGCTCCTACTACTATAATAAAACAGATTTAATGAGTCTGTTTAACGAAGAATAGAACTCATGGATTTAGATGAATTACAGAACTATGTCGCCTATATAGAAAATGATAAGAGGTTAAATGTATGGCATTTTTCACTCTTAATGGCTATTCTGTACCTAGGATGCCGACAAGGTCAAAAAAAGTCTATAAATGTAAGCAGAAGCAAAATTATGGACTTAGCGCATATTCATACCTTGCCAACATACCATAAGTATTTTAAGCAATTACAAGAAATGGGATATTTCAAATACATGCCTTCATATCATCCGGGATATAAAAGTAAAATAGAATTATTGATAAAGTCATAAAATTCCGACTACAAACTTATGTTCATATATTTTTAGCAAACATTATGCGCGCTGAAAAATTGAAGGGTGAGGAAAAATACAAAAAACAACAAGAGCCAATTTAAACATAAAAACCACCTATAATACCTGTTGCATACAAAACAAAAAATTATAGATTTCAATTTATTTTCATAACCCTGAGGTCAGTGTTCACCTCCTGTTTTCATTACTAGCTGGCAAGACATTGAATACATATCTTGCCAGCTTATTTATTTTACAACATGCTGAAAGTTATTAAACTATAGACTTATATTCTAAAAAAACTCCTTTAGAAGTTCCGATACTTAGCACTTTTTTTAAAAATCATAGATAACAACTTATTTCAAAACAAAAAACTGATAATCATATATAAATTCATGCAAAGAGAATATTAGTCGTTTTAAATAAAAATAGGTATAAATATGTAATGGCTGATGTTTTTTAATCATATATTTGAAAGAATCAATGTGGTTTTCCGCAAAAAAGATTTGTATTAAAGAATAATATTTGTTTATTTTTAATTAATATAATATAGTTCTCACTTTGTTTTTATTTGATAGTATGTCATTTCGAAAAAAGAAATCAAAAAGAAGTGTTTTTAAAAATTAAAAAAAAACGTTAATAAAAAAATTACTACTTTTAACATGTTTCCTAGTTTGAAATTTGATTTAACTATTTATTTGCAAAATGATATCCGACACTTTAAAAATTCATACCGAGCATACTGCAGGCCCCCAATTAATAGGATTTGATTATCAAATTTTTTATTTTCTATACTTATCCTTGGATTTAAATCCAGGAGAAAAGCTTGGATTTGAGATTCTTGATGATATTCACATCGAATTTCCAAATGGAAATTTAGAATTGCTGCAAATGAAGCATACAATCCAAACAAATGCATCTGGTGAAAAAATAAATCTTACCGAAAGAGATTCTGATTTATGGAAAACAATCTCCAACTGGATTGCGTTTGTGAACGCAGCAGCTGATGCAGAAAAATATATTCTAAACACTTCATTTACTATTGTCACCAATAAATCTATTAACAGTAATACTTTTCTGGAAAATCTTGCAAAACTTCAAGCTGGCGAGATTGACATAAAAGAAATGAATGCATACATTTTAATTTTGTCTTCAGGAACTTCTGACGATATTTTAAAAGAGAAAATAAATCAATTAATAAAGTTGAACCAAAAAGTCAAAAAAAGTTTTTTATCTAAGATTAATATAGTGTCGGATCAGGAAAATATTATCTCACAAATAAAAGGAAGAATCCATAAATTAATCAGAAGGGCGGAGAGAATTGATGACGTCTTTAATGCTTTTTATACAAATATCCAAGTTGATAAATTCCTAACTATTGCCGGACGAGGAAAGTTTAGTATCACTTTTGAAGATTTCTCAAACAAATACAAAACTTGCTTCGATTTTGCGTATGCTTCTAACAATCTTCCCATTAGAAACCTACCATTAATTTTCCCTGACAAGTTAAAGGAGCAACTGTTTATAAAGCAACTAATTGAAATCGGTGAAACTGACCAGGACGAAGAAATTTTAAATTATACTACAGCGATGCTAAAATTCTTTAACCAGGTTAAAGACTGGGTTACTGAAGGTGACTTGTTAGAAACGGATAAAGCAAGTTTGGATAAGGATGCTATTTTCAGATGGCAGCGGATTTTCAAAGAAAAATACAGGGAAATTAAGAAAAAAATGACAACAGGGATTTCTAGTGACGATCTTGAAGAAGAGATAAAAGAAAGTGCAATTGCATGCGTTAATGAAATGCGAAGGGAAAAATTAAGTATCAAGAACAACGAACTTACAGAAGAATTTAGTAATGGGCAGTTTTACCTACTTTCAAACGAGCCTTTAATAGGATGGCATCTGGATTGGGAAAACAAGTATAAGCAATGAGTAAAAGCTATTATGTGTATAACAATGAAGCAATCGCGTCATTGGTACTAGAAAAGGCACTACACCTCTTAAATGAAATTGAAATTGCGAGATTTTTACTTGTCCTACCAATAGTTCTTGAAGACAGAATCATTGTCAAGATGAGGACAGGTAGTTTTTCCGATTTTGGAGAATTAGTTAGCAAACACCCTGCACTTTTTGCAAATTTTAATGACCGCTATCTCGATCTCATTCCTATTTCTATCAATTCACTAACACTTCTCAAAGAAATGGGAGTCTTGACGACAAGGAAAAACAAAATTTTTTACAATGCAAATCATACTGATTTTTCGAAACCACCATTAAGCAATAGATTGGAAAATATATCAGGGCAAATGCAAAATTTTATCAACCTGACCTCAGGCTATGAAACCAATACATTATATAAAATATTAAAAATAAGATTATGAAATTTAGGCTCAACAATATTAAGCTATGGTTTAAAAATGAATCAAAGCCTAAAATCTATAATTTCCTTCCCAATAAAATTAATGTCATAACCGGGGATGCAACGACAGGCAAAACGAGCTTTTTAAGTGTTATTGATTACTGTCTGCTATCAAATAAGAACAGG
Source organism: Flavobacterium sp. Arc3 (assembly GCF_041431375.1). NCBI lineage: Bacteria > Pseudomonadati > Bacteroidota > Flavobacteriia > Flavobacteriales > Flavobacteriaceae > Flavobacterium > Flavobacterium sp. Arc3. The sequence continues at coordinate 81,037 of NZ_JASMRI010000004.1, forward strand.
ATAATTGAAAAAACTATAAACGAAAACGTCTCATGGTATTTAATTGATTTTCATATTAATGGAAAGAACTTTGTTATTGCGAGAAAAGGCGCCAACAGCGGAACTGTGTCATCTGAAATTTTTTTTTCTGACACTGGAGAGCAACCTGAATTTCCATATGCCAATGCCACAATTGATGATTTAAGAGAAATACTAAATACAGAATTTGGCATATCTACATCTGAAGATTACCTTTTAAATAATCTAAAAACCTTTAGCTACAGACAATTTTTGCTTTTCACATCCATATCGGCTGATATAATTATTACCACAAATAATTATTTCGATAGAAGCTTTTATGAAATAGATACTGATGAGACTCTTGAGCAGATATTGTTGATGGCAATTGGTGTTGACAGAATGGAGAATATGAAAAATAAGAAGAAATTAGATGATTTAAATAAAGAAATAGCTTCTGTAACCAGACGGATTAATAGCGAACGCAAGAAAAAAGAAAATATAGATTTAAGCTTGTTTGCCCTTGTTCGGGAATGTAAAGAAAATAATCTTCTTAGTCCTGATTTTGAAACCACACCAATCGAGACTACCACCATTTTAAGTGGAATTGTGGAGGAATATACTGTATTAGCTGACAACGAGAAAACGTTCTCTGCTATTGATGGATTAAATAAGCAAAAAAGAGAAGTAAGTCGTAAAATCAATTCCATTGAGAGGTACAAAAAAGAAATTGCCGATTACAATAAAAACTTATCCAGCTACGAAGACAGTTTAAAACCAATTGAATACATTAATGAAAACTTCAATGAGATTATAAAATCCCATGAAGTTTTACTTTTTGTGGGTGAGCTTGAGAAATCCTTATCAGATATAAAGCGCAGCTATCTTAAATCAGATTTTAAAACATTTACATTACAGGAAGATCTGGAAGCCTTAAAACAAGAACAGCAAAAAATTGTAAAACAAATAGCAGATCTACCGAAAGTAAAGCCAACATTTTCAAGCGAAGCTACTAAATACATTTTTGTGGGTACTATTAAGCAAAGACTTGCGCAAATTGAACAGCAGAGAAACAGTATTACAACGACTGAAGTTAAAGAGTTGGAGCTGCTTGTGAAGGAGTCCGAAGCATTGGAATCATTAATAAATGATATTGATAGTACAAAATTTGTGATGAGCGAAGAGCTTGACAAAGCTATACAAAGGAATTATGACCTTGTCAATTCGATGCCAAATTATAACGGCTATAAAATCCGTTTTTCAATTGAAGATAAATTCTTGAAATTGAAAAGCCCTTCGGAGCTTTTCGAGATTGAAACTGTCGGCAGCTCATCCAATTACATGTTCCTGCATCTCTGTTTTTATCTTGGATTGCATGAACACATGATAAAAGTAGAACAAAAACATGTGCCACAGTTTTTATTTATCGACCAACCCAGTTTCCCGTACTACTCCGGTGAGGGAGATGTAAAAAATAACGATAAGGCTAAACTTTTAGATGCCTTCAGCCTTCTCAATTCATTTTTAAAATATATAGTCGAGGAACTGAAAAATGAATTCCAGATTTTTATGGTTGAGCATGCTCCTAAAGAGTATTGGGAGCAAAATGATATGGAATATTTCCATACAGTTGACGAATTTACTGGAGGGAATGGCATGGTGCCTTTATATGTACAATTAAATAATAATCCTTCATGAAGATTTCAATAGAGCACATCAAAAAAATGGCAATTCATTATGTGGGAAATAAATCAAGAGGCGAAGGGGTTAAATTCTCGCAAGTTGAAACAGACTTTCAAAATGCTGAGGCGAGTATTTTGCAGCAGGCTAAAAATGCCTTCAACTTTGACCAGTTCCATGAGTTCTTTTATACTCATAATATTAGCCTTAATCCTTTATATAGTTTTGTAGAAACGTTGTTTTCCGATAATGAAAGATTAATTGAAGTATCTCAAAGTATTGTGAGCCATCTGTATGATCAAAGTACACATGCTAAGGTAAAAAGTGGAGAATTATATGTACTATATTTCAAGGACTGTCTAGTAGAAGATGAAATTACTGATGCAATTGGTATTTTTAAATCGGAAAATAAAGATTCTTTTTTAAAAGTAAATCCGTTGCCTGATAGTTTTGAGATTGAAAGCTTACAGGGAACAAATATTAATAAACTCGATAAAGGTTGCCTAATTTTCAATACAAATAAGGAAAATGGATACCTGGTGTCAGTGGTAGATAACACAAACAAAACTAATGAAGCACAATATTGGGTAAATGATTTTCTTCATGTGCGTCCAAGAAAAGACGGATTTTACAATACGCAAAACGCGATGTCACTATGTAAAAAATTTATTAGTGAAGAACTCCCTTCTAAATTCAATATTTCTAAAACGGAACAGGTTGATTATATGAATAAGTCTGTAGATTTTTTTAAAGAGGAAAATATTTTTGAGTTTGAAGACTTTTCTAAAAAGGTAATACATGACCCTGAAATTACTGAAAGTTTTAAAAGCTATAAAAACCGATTTGAAAAAGAGCAAGGTCTTGAGATTGCAGATAATTTTTCAATATCTGAAACAGCCACAAAAAAACAATCACGAATTTTTAAAAGTGTTCTAAAATTGGATAAAAATTTTCACATCTATATCCACGGAGACAAAGAGCTAATAGAAAAAGGCATTGATGAGGCTGGGAAGAAATTCTATAAAATTTATTACAAAGAGGAAAGCTAGTATCGAGATCAGTTTGAAAGTTCAGTATGTCCGTGAAAAATTTAAAATTTTTAAATGTATTTAGCAACAATTAATATAAAAAATTACAAAGGAGTTTCGTCGCTTTCGATCAACTTCGATTCAAAGTTAAATATTATTATAGGCGAAAATGGCTGCCGTAAAACTGCCATCATAGATGCAATTAGGTTGATGTACAATTTGGGTAACCAAAAAAAGGACATATACGTTAATCTAGAAGATTTCTACTTTGATACCGCAACGTCGACGCAATGTAAGAGAATTGAACTCCAATACATTTTTAGAAAGCTTTCGCCCGCTGAAAAAGGTGCGTTGTATGAATATTTGGTTATGGATGCGACAGATCCCGTGCATGACTACGCCCAGATAACATTGATATATGAATTTCAAGACAAAGGTTACCCAAAATTCTCGTATTTCACAGGAGCAACCACAGAACAGAAAGCAGATTCAGGAACTTTTGAAATTTTCCAGCATTATTATCTGGGTGCATTACGAGATAGCACAACAGATTTACTTAATGTAAAGTCGAATATGTTGGGGTCTGTAATTAAGCGACTAGTTGAACGTGCAAAATCCGAACAGCATTTTAAAGATATTATACAAACAGCGAATGCAAGTTTATTGGGACGTCCTGAAGTTGAAGATACCCGAACGAGTGTCAATCTCCATCTCGATGACATTTTTAAAATATCGAGCGATAACAAAATTGGTTTGCGTATAGAAGAATCCTCACGCATTGAAAGCATAGTAAACGTAATTAAGCCTTATTTACCTCATGACAAAACTTCATTGATTGATGACGGATTCAACCTTTGGCAAAATAGTTTAGGTTTTAATAACCTGATATATGTGGCAATTATTTTAGGAGACATTCGCGAGAGAATCGCTGACAACCCACATCAGCATTTTGCTTTGCTCATTGAAGAGCCTGAAGCACATTTACATCCGCAATTGCAACTAAATCTTTACAATTTTTTGAGAACCGCAAGTACTCCGAACAACTGCCAGTTATTCATTACGTCACATTCGCCTACTTTGACGTCAAAGGCGGCATTGGACAATCTCATTCTCTTAAAGGAAAATGCTGTAAATATTGGAGGCTGTTTTGACGGACGTGATATAGAGAAAGTTATTGAGCAATCAGCCAAAAAGATTGTGATGACTGCACACGATTTTTTAAACAGGAAGAAACAATTAGAACGCTACCTAGATGTTACCAAAAGCCAATTATTTTTCGCACGAGGAATTTTATTCGTTGAAGGTATCTCCGAAAAATTATTGGTGAGAGCGTTCGCCGAATATCTCAATCTAAATCTTGAAGATCGCAGAATAGAACTAATAAGCGTTGACGGAATATCCTTTTACGCCTTTATACACCTTTTCAACTCGCCTAATCCTGAAAAGAGACTGGGACATCCAGCAGCTATTATTACAGATGACGACCGTTATGCAAAACATGACAGAACATTTAAGACTCTATCAGCTAAAAACTTCAAGGCGTTGGACGGTTTTCGTACTGGATTGTATGGTTCGGGGATCAACAACCGGACGGGCAACTTGGCGTCGGCAATTCATTCTCGAAAAACTAATGTCAAACTAATGACGGCATTTAAGACATTGGAGTACGAAATTGCTCTAGCTAACATAGCTCTAAACAAAACCGATTTTTCAAATAATTTTTTAATTCAGTATCTCTCAACGAATGTCACAGAAAAGTATGCAACAATTGAAGGATATCTAAAATCTTTGCCGAATGAAGTGTTTTCAGCTCATGAAAGGCAAAAACTAGCAATACTTGTGTGGAAGGCACTTCCGTCGAAAGCAACTTTTGCGCAAGATTTTTCGCTGACGCTGGAAACAGCAGTACAAAACCAAGATGTCGTCGTTTTTAATGTACCTCCATATCTAACAAAGTCTATTAAGCATGTTACCAGTAGAAAATGAGATTTGAGATAACTGATGATAATCGGCCATATCTTGAAGCAAGAGGTCGAATAGTTCTTAACGCGTGTCCAGGAAGTGGGAAGACGAGTGCGATAGCCTACAAATTAACCCAATTGACAGAAGAATGCGCAAGGATTCATGGTGAGTACGCAGGTATAGCATGCCTTTCATTTACCAACGTTGCCAAAGACGAAATAGCAGAAAAATTTGAGAGTATTTCAAATCGAAGACTAGCATATCCCCATCTAAATTCAACAATAGATAGCTTCATAAATCAATATATTACTTTACCATTTTATCATTTATTCAATGTACCATCACGTCGTCCTTCAATCTTAAATACAGTAAGCTTTCTAGATGGCATGAATTTAGGATGGTTTAAAAATCTGAGAAACCAACCATTGTCCGTTTCTTATCCACCGTCCAAACTAAAATTTGAATTTGATGGCTCAATAAGTTGGGATGGAAGTGCACCAAATCCCGCGATTGTCGATGCTGCGGAGTTCAGTCGATTTGCTAAAAAATTTAAGGAGTGGCAGTACAAAAATGGCTACCTTAATAATGATGACTCCGCTTTTTTTGCATACAAACTATTAGAAAAATATCCTGAAATAGCCAAAAGTCTAGTGAAGCGTTTTCCTTATATAATTGTGGACGAAGCGCAAGATACATCAGGGTTACAATACAAGATTTTCGACAAGCTGATTGAAGCTGGGCTTGAAAATTTTGAACTTGTCGGCGACCCTTACCAAAGTCTTTACGAATTTCGCGAAGCAGAACCTGCTTTGTTTGTGAGTCGTTTTGAGGACACAAAAAATTGGCAGGCACTAAGATTTAACAATTGTAGACGCTCCTCTCAAAGAATTATAGATGCCTACAGCATGTTTAGAAATGTAAAGGAAGCCTCAATTACTGCGACTGGTAAGCATGAAACTGATCACAATTTGAAAGTCATTAGATATGATGATGCTGACCTTCCTGCCCTAATTGAAAAGTATCGGTCGTTGATTGATCCGGATGGGAAAAATTACATCCTTGTTCGTGGTGGCACACATTTAGAGCAATTCGGTGTTAAAACCCCGTCTGAAAATCCGTGGAAAAATGGTCTGTCAAAAATGCTAATTGAAGTGCAGTTGCACTTTACAGGCGGAAACAGTAAAGCTTGTATTGACGCTTTGCGGGTATTCTACGCAGAAATCACTGTTGGAGGTTCTGACTACAAGACTAAAAACGACGAAGTAAAAAGACTCAAAGACGATACCGACCTCAATATTCAGCTTTTTGACTTCCTTTTAAATATGCCATCGATAGACGACACTCTAGAAGATTGGACTACAAAAAGCACTGCATATATCAAAGCTACGTTCGGTAAAGATGTTAATTTAGAATTAAAGAAAAAGGGAAAGGTTTACGTTTCACAAAACTTAAAAAATCTTCTTTATTCCCCTATTGATACTCCTTACCCAATTTCAACTATTCATAAAGTAAAGGGAATGACCTTCAGCTCGGTTATGGTTGTATTAAGCAAAGACAGTAAGGGAGCAAATTTTTCGCTACATGATTTTAAAACACCTGCTGCTTTGCCCGATGAAAAACAAAGAATGCTATATGTAGCTTTATCCCGTCCTGAAACACTTGCTTGTATTGCTGTGCCTAATGTTTTCACGGAGGAACAAATAAGTAGTCACTTAGGGATTGATATTGAATTTATTTAGGAGTTAAGTTCAAACAGATTGAAACGTCTTTTGAGCAAAACTTTAAATCATAGGCTTCATATGTTAATCTTTATGGAAAGATTGCTTATGAAATAGAAATTGATTTGCAAAAGAGTCAAAGATTACAGAGCTTTAGATTTTTGGAAAGAGATCACAAAAAACTATAAATAAGAAAGAGCGGTAAAAAGGCTACCCATTATAAGAAGCTTTAGTATGTCACTTTCTAAGAATACTAAAATATACTGCTATTAGGGTAGGTCTTTATCCCAATGAGAAGCGTTTTCAATTGAAATTTCATCTTCAGGAATAATCAGGAAAGTTTTTTCAATTGGAAAAACAGGATTAATGAATGATGTAGCGGTACTTACTGTTTCATCAAAAAACCAGTCCATATATGATCTCGTGTAAGATTGAAAATAATGATAATAAATCCAACATAGCTTATTTTGATGAGTATCAATACTGCCCATTGAATACAATATCTTTTCCAATCTAGCTCTCTCAACCTCTGGTCCATCGAATGTTTCCATTCCGATATGAATAATGGCATCCTTATCAGGGCTAAACTGCTTTATCGCATCATTAATTTGATTTCTGACATCCCTAGCTTTTGAAAATACAGCTTCACTGGCATCGCAATAACAATGAACCCCAAAGGCATTAATTATTTCCGAGATATATAAGTTGTTTGCATTATCGTCTCCAACGTAAAAAAAGTGTCCAATAAAACCTGAAGTGAAACTGGAATGATCAACTTCTTTATTAGCAATAAGTTCCAAATGTTGGGGAGAGTTCATTTTTACATAATTAGTTTTTAAATGATTCTGTATGGATGCTATATCAACAAATGACATATCTATATCTACTTTACTATTGGAAACTATCCTTCCTGGAGTTTTTGTCGTTGGCATTAAATTTTCAAGAACATCCTTTAAATACGTGTCCGGCAAGGAAATTAACTCAACGTGGAAAGTAATATGCAGCAACGCATTATATTGTACCAGCATCTTACTAATCTCGGATATAAGGAGTTGCCTTTTTTTAGTTTCTCTGTAAGTGTAGTCAGATGACTTTTTTTGCCTTTTACATTCAACTTGCCATTCCATATTACCTTTTGATACAGAAAAATCTGGAGTTTTCCCTGATTTGCCTTCCTCTATAACTTTAACAGTCCATCCGTTTCTTGTCCACAGAAGTGCTGTTAATATTTCAAACAATATTGCATCAGCTTCTGATGTTCTCTTCTTAAATAAATCCTTCATTTTTTTATTAATGCCCTCAATATCTTTTACTAGATCAAGATTCATCCCAATGCGCTTAAATATAGGCAATACTCTTGCTCCTTGATAATACTCATATTTGTGGGCTTCAAAAAGATAGGTATGTACAAGATACAAGTACCAACCAATTTGGTCTTTTTGAATTACAAGCAGTGTGCCTTCATTTATTGGTTCTGAAAAGGACCGAGAAGCCCTTACAATACTGCTTAGATAATTTTCGACTTCATTTTTTCTCCGTTCCCAGTTTTTTTCTGAAATAAATTCTTTAAACCAGTAATAAGCATTCTTAATATCAGTATCTTGATTCGTACCAATAGGAAATTCGGATAAAGGCATTCTTTGAATCATAAAATATTTTTAAAGATTTTTATCACAACAGATTGCCTATAGTACTCTATTAGTGTAAAGTAATTGTAATCTATTTTATTCAAATATACCAAATAACTTTATGGAACACAGAAAAGCCTTAAGACTAATTTGTAATCATCCGCCCTATGAAAGTGAAATAAATCTTAGATTTGTGACTCATGTACTTAAAGCATCAATGCATTGAAATTCACCCAAGGGAAATTTTAGAAGTCATTTTTTTTCGCTTCTATATTGAATTTTTTCTTTAAATCTAGGATTTCTTTTTCAAGTTTTTCTAAAATCGATAAATTATCGTCAGCGTCGAAAGAGACTTTTTTATTTAGTTTATTTCTCAATTCAATCATTTGTCGACCAACTGTCTGTTGCTCGGTTATTGCATATTCTTCAGTCTGTTGTACTGATTGATGTCCGAGCATTTCTTTCACAATATGGATCGGCACGTCATTAGCAAGTGTTATTGTACTGCCAAAAGTTCGTCTCGCCTTATGCGTATTTAATACACAAGTAATTCCACATAGATCAGCAATTTCTTTTAGGTAAGCATTCATTTTTTGATTAGATTTTACCGGAAGAACACTTCTTCTTGAAAGACAAAGCGGATCGTCTTTATATTTTTCTATAATTTCAAGAGCCTTTGGCAGTAATGGAACATTTGTCCCTACTTTTGTTTTTTGGCGGTTGGACATAATCCAGTATTCACCATCAATTCCTATCTTAATGTCTTCTTTTTTAAGTTGAAACGCATCAATGTACGCAAGACCAGTGTAACATTGGAAGATAAATACATCGCGAATAACAGTCAATCTTGGCGTAGAAAAAGTATGATTTTCAATCTTATGCAGTTCTGCAGCAGTGAGTGGTTTTTTCCACGTTTTTGTTTTTTTTCCTTTAAATTTCTTAAATGGGTCCTCCTTAATAATTTCCTTGTCAAGTGCCCGTCTTACAATTTTTCTGAAATTTGTAATGTACTTTAATGCAGTATTGTTATTACAGCTCTTTACTGTCTTCAGGTAAAATTCATAGTCTTTTATAAATTCATAATTCAAGTCCCGAAACTCCATATCTTCCAAGTTGAATTTGAAAGAAAGAAATTCTTGTATATGCTTTTTGGATATTTCAAAACGTTCATGTGTTCCAATGGCGTATTCCCCTGTATCTACAAGGGCAAGTAATTCATCATTGTGCTTAAGGAATTCTTCAAGTACTTTTACCTTTTGGGCTACTCGTCCCAGAATAAAATCTATTATCTTTTGGGAAGTAATAAAATGCTCTGCATAAACTAAATCATTTCTATACTGGTTGACTTTAGTCTCAATTGTAGTAAGAAAAAAATTAGTGGTTCTCGCATCTTCTTTTGTACCTATAGCTCTTTCTGCTTTTTGATCCCATCTGGTAATATCCCATTTGCGTTTGGTGGAAGTTTCCTTAGGGATCCCATCAACGGTAATTCTTAGGTAAATATACCTGAGATTGCTTTTTTTTCGTGGAACCTTCAAAAAGAAGGTTAATCCAAAACTACTTTCTAACATAATTCAACGATTTAAATGAGTAAATGTCGAATTATAGCGTCTTAAAATCAAGTCGTTAACGTGCTTTACATGTTGATTATCAATGATTTAATATTTATTTTGTGGCACATTTTTTCTAAATTTAAAAGTGCCATAAAAATGCCATGTAATTTTGAGCGTTTTTGAAAATTTTGGAGAAACAAGTATAAATAAAAATACCTGCAAATCCGAAATTTGCAGGTATTCTTTAAGATTGTGGAACTTTGTAATATAATTCCTGAATAAGTGGTGGGCGATGAGGGGTTCGAACCCCCGACCCCCTCGGTGTAAACGAGGTGCTCTGAACCAGCTGAGCTAATCGCCCTATTTTAGTAGCAATTCGACTAAGATGTTCTTCGTTATTGCTGGTGCAAATATACATCTAGAATTGATATTTACAAGCAAAAAATGAAAATAAATTAATAATATTTTCGTCTAAATCCCTTTCGTTCTCACTGACAGCGCATTAATACCAATACTCCTATTCACTATTTTTTTGATAATGAATCACTATAGTATTACATTTGCATCATAAATAGCAAATAATGGCAAGGTTCAAAGAAAATGATTTACCCAAATCAAAAATTACAGTAAGTTCTCTCAACAAAGCAACTCTTATATTTAAATACGCAGACAATCACCGTTGGAAGTTTTATGTAGGATTACTTTTTTTATTGCTCACCGGAGCCACGGCTTTAGCCTTCCCTAAATTAATGGGAATGTTAATTGACAGTGTGAAGAATAAAAGTTACACTGATGCTAATAATATTGCTTTATTTCTGATCGGTATTCTTTTTATGCAATCCATTTTTTCGTTTTTTAGATTATCCCTTTTCATCAATTTTACGGAGCATACTTTGGCTAACCTTAGACTGTCATTATACAGTAATCTAGTCAAGCTGCCTATGTCTTTCTTTTCGCAAAAGCGTGTTGGTGAGTTAAACAGTAGAATTAGTTCAGACATTACACAAATTCAAGACACTTTAACTTCTACCATTGCTGAATTCTTAAGACAGTTAATTTTAATTATAGGTGGAGTAGCATTACTTGCAACCGAAAGCATCAAACTTACTTTATTAATGCTGTCAGTCGTTCCATTAGTGGCTGTAGCGGCAGTTATCTTTGGTCGGTTTATTCGTAAATTTTCAAAAAACGTTCAGGATCAGGTAGCAGAAAGTCAGGTTATCGTTGAAGAAACGATGCAGGGAATTAGTATAGTGAAGGCTTTCGCCAATGAATGGTACGAAATTGCCCGTTATGATGGAAAAATAAAAGAAGTAGTAAAATTAGCCATCAAAGGCGGAAAATACAGAGGGTACTTTGCTTCCTTTATTATCTTTTGTCTTTTTGGAGCCATAGTAGCCGTAGTTTGGTTTGGTGTTCGATTAAGTATTAGCGGAGAAATGAGTGTAGGCCAGTTGATTTCATTTGTATTGTACTCTACCTTTGTAGGTGCTTCTTTTGGAGGAATTGCCGAATTATATGCACAAATCCAAAAAGCGATTGGAGCCACCGAGCGTGTTTTTGAATTATTGGAGGAAACTCCAGAGAAAATCAACTCAAAGCAAAGTACTTCTCCGATTCAAAAAATTAAGGGAAACGTTACCTTCAAAAATGTTGCCTTTAGTTATCCTTCAAGAAAGGAAATAAAAGTATTAAAGAATGTCAATTTTACTGCAAATTTTGGTCAAAAAATTGCCATTGTTGGTCCTAGTGGAACTGGAAAATCAACCATTGCTTCCTTATTATTGCGTTTCTATGATATTGATTCAGGTGAAATATTAATAGACGGAAAAAATATTTATGATTACGAATTAGAAGATCTTCGTGGAAATATGAGTATTGTGCCTCAGGATGTCATTTTATTTGGAGGAACTATAAAAGAAAATATAGCTTACGGAAAACCGAATGCAACAGAAGAGGAAATTCTTTTAGCTGCTAAGCAAGCCAATGCCTTTAATTTTATCGAAGGGTTTCCTGAAAAATTTGAGACCATTGTGGGAGAAAGAGGAATTAAACTCTCAGGAGGTCAAAGACAACGTATTGCAATTGCTAGAGCACTACTTAAAAACCCAAGCATATTGATCCTCGACGAAGCAACTTCCTCTCTAGATAGTGAAAGTGAAAGATTAGTACAAGAAGCCCTAGAAATATTGATGCAAGGAAGAACAAGTATCATTATTGCTCACCGTCTTTCTACTATACGTAGTGCTGATCAAATATTAGTACTTGACAATGGCGAAATAACAGAACAAGGTACACATCAAGAGCTGATTGCTTTAGAAAATGGTAAATATAAAAATTTAAGCAACTTACAATTTACAGACTTTTAATCTAAAAACAATCAATGAAACCAAAATTAACTAAAACAGCTGCTCTAATCTTCTTGCTGTTTTTAAAATCTGTTGCCTTCCAAGCGCAAGAAACCAAAAACCCATTTAAAGTAAACCTATCTGAAGACGGGAAAAAATACATTAAATTTGGAGCCAATTTTCAATTGTGGGGGCGTTATACAGAACTAAACCCAAATAGTAAAATTGGAGATAATGTTGTAGCACAATCTACTGATATTGTTATTAGACGATTGCGCTTGCAAGCGATGGGAATGCTTACTGACAATGTGTTTTTTCACATTCAGTTAGGGCAAAATAATATTAATTTTACGCAAAATACCGGCCCATCAAATACTCCATTATCTGTTTTAGATGCTATAGGAGAATACCATTTTAATGATAAATTGCATCTAGGTGGTGGATTAACAGCTTGGGGAGCAGGAACAACTCGATATTCAGCTAACAGCTCTTCTTCGCATCTTACCCTCGACGCTCCTATTTACCAGCAAAACATTAATATTTCCTCCACTTTTGGAAATAGAAATCTAAGTATTTATGCTAAAGGAATGTTTGATAAATTAAGTTATCGAGTAGCGATTACAAATCCTTACAGGAATGCAACTAGCACCTTAAATCTTAATTCTACTATAAGTACTCATACCCCAAGAGCTCAATATTCAGGAATTTTGACTTATGCTTTTGCAGACAAAGAATCAAATACCGATCCTTATAACAAAGGAACTTATCTAGGTACTAAAAAAGTTTTTAATATTGCTCTCGGTTACCTGACACAGTCCAAATCAATGTGGCGAGTAGATCCTAACAATACTGCAGCAGTATTATATGATGATATGAACGTCCTAGGTTTAGATGTATTTTATGATAAACCAATGAGCAATAAAGGAGACGCTTTAACACTTTACGCTGCTTACAACAATTGCAATTTCGGAAAAAACTACATCCGTAGTATTACGACTCCTAACCCTGCAATTGCTGATGCTTCTCTTATTAATGGTTCAGGAAACGGATTTATAGCTGTTGGGACTGGAAATATTTATTATGGACAAATAGGATATTTATTTGCTAAACCTAAAGATGCAGCTGTAAAAGGAAGAATTCAAGCCTATGCTGCGGGTCAAATCGCCGATTTGGAAGCACTAGACAGCCCTATGACTATGTATGAGTTAGGAGCAAATTATTACCTAACGGGAACTTTAGGGCCTAAATTAAGTTTAGGGTACCAAAGCAGAGCTATTTTCGAAAAAGTATCAGATGCTAAATACCCGCAAAGCGACCGCAAAGATATGGTCGTACTACAATTTCAAGTTTCTTTCTAAAATGAAAACACTAGAAAACAAAAAAGGTTTCGCCGTTAAAGCGAAACCTTTTTACTATTTTTAAAAGAATACCTAATCTTCTTTTCTTCTTTTACGTTCTGCCTTTATCAAACCTAATTCACGACTAGTTTGCCCAGCTACTGAAGTATTTTCTTCTGCACGACGAATCAAGTATGGCATAACATCTTTTACAGGACCAAAAGGTAAGTATTTGGCAACATTATAATGATGATCAGCTAAATTATAACTAATATTATCACTCATACCATACAATTGGCCAAACCAAATTTTCTCATCCTTAGTATTTATTCCTTTTTCCTTCATCAAGTCCAATAAATTATAAGTGCTTTCTTCATTATGGGTGCCTAGAAAGAGAGACATACTGTCTAAATGATCAATCATATAATTTACCGCTGCATCATAATTAGCATCTGTAGCTTCCTTTGACGAACAAATTGGTGATGGATACCCTTTTTCTTTAGCCCTGCCATTTTCTTTTTCCAAGTAAGCGCCACGAACTAATTTCATTCCGATAACAAAGCCTTCCTTTTTTGCCTGTTCATGCACCTTTTTCAAATAATCCAAGCGATCCCAACGGTACATTTGCAATGTATTGAAAACAATTGGCTTTTCTTTATTGTATTTACGCATCATATCGATAACTAATTCGTCAGCAGCATCTTGCATCCAACTCTCTTCTCCATCAATAAGCAATGCTACATTATTTTTATGAGCTTCACTGCAAACCAAATCAAAACGAGCCACAACTTTATCCCATTCCTCTTGTTCCTTTGAAGTTAACGTCTGTTTTTCTCCTAATTTTTCATACAATTCAAAACGCCCCAAACCCGTTGGTTTAAAAACTGCAAAAGGTATTGATTGACGTTCTTTGGCAAATTCTACGGTTTTTAAAGTCATTTCCAGTGCAGCGTCAAATTGATGTTCATCCTCTTTTCCTTCCACTGAATAATCCAACACAGACGAAACTCCTTTAGTATATATTTTATCAACAACAGAAAGGCAGTCATTCAAGTTTACTCCTCCACAAAAATGATCAAAAACAGTGGCACGAATCAAACCTTCTACTGGAAGATTAATATTCAATGCAAAATTAGTAACCACAGCTCCTATACGAACCAATGGCTCGTTTGAAATCATTTTAAAAAGAAAGTAAGCTCTATCAAGTTCTGTATCGCTTTTTAATGCGAAGGCCACTTGTGTATTATTGAATATTTTTTCCATGTTACTAATTTCGTAATTATTATAGCTATTATGAAGCAAAAATAAATAAAGACCTCGATAAAATAGTATGTTTTATCAATTAAAATATAAATTAACATTTGCATGAAAATTTTAAATAAAATCAACACCTATTTTTTATGCGTTTGAAAATATAATAATTTACAAAATAAAGTTAACGTTTAAGTTCTTAACGCAAACTATAATTAGTTTAAATTTATCACATTGAGTTTTATTATTATGTTATTGATTTTATCCTACAACCCAGTAGCAAATTTTAAACAATACAGCAATGCAATCCCTCTTTGAAAAAAATCTTTAAATCCCCGCACCTTAATGATAAGAACTCTGAGTATCTACTGGCAATGGGTTATTTTTTATAAAAAATAATGAAGATACATGTAAGTAAATAAGCTTGGTTGAAAACAAAAAAATACAGCTGAAAAATAACTAACTGTCCTGCTACATTAGGAGCTTACTAATGTATTATAAAATATATTTCCCCTTATTTGTTAAATTTATAAATAAATATGAGTGTTTTTTTGAATAGAATTAGGCAAAAAATCCCTTATTTTGCACTTTCATTTAATCAAATAAGATGCAAACGATTCAAGCAAGTAATTATCCCATTTATTTTAATGAAAAGGGATATGACGCTCTAAACCTTCACTTAAAAGACAATAAGTACTCTAACTTGTTTATTATAGTAGACAGCAATACAAATGAATTGTGTTTACCTACATTTCTACCTTATATAGAGACAGACCTTACTATCGAAATTATCGAATTTGAAGCGGGTGAAGAGAACAAAAACATTGAGACTTGCGTCCAAATATGGAATGTACTAACTGAACTTGGCGCTGACAGAAAAAGCCTTGTCATAAATCTTGGTGGCGGTGTTGTCACTGATTTAGGAGGTTTTGTTGCTTCAACATTCAAACGAGGTATCGATTTCATTAATATCCCTACAACCCTACTGTCTATGGTAGATGCTTCCGTGGGAGGGAAAAACGGAGTAGATTTAGGTAATTTAAAAAATCAAATTGGCGTTTTCAACCTACCAGCAATGGTAATCATAGATACAGCCTATTTAGAATCACTACCTCAAAACGAAATGCGTTCTGGTCTAGCCGAAATGCTAAAACATGGTTTAATCTTTGACAAAGCATATTGGGAACAGTTTTTAGATTTAAAAGCGATTGACTTTGCTGATTTTGATGAGCTTATTTACCGCTCTGTTGCAATTAAAAATGAAATCGTAACATTAGATCCTACTGAAAAAAATATACGGAAATCATTAAACTTCGGTCATACTCTGGGTCATGCGATTGAAAGCTATTTTCTGGAGAATGAAAATAAAACTACCTTATTGCATGGTGAAGCCATTGCGGTAGGAATGATTTTGGAAAGTTATATCTCTTTCGAAAAAGAATTAATAAGTGAAAGCGAGTATATCCAAATTAAAACTACAATAAAGTCTATCTTTGATGATATCGTGTTTCTTGAAAATGACATAGACCCTATACTAGAATTACTCATTCACGACAAGAAAAACGAGTATGGTACCATACAATTTGCCCTAATAGAAGGCATTGGTAAAATAAAAATAAATCAATCTGTTGAAAATGAATTAATTCTTAAAGCATTTAACGATTATAAATCTTAAATATTTTTTAGTTAAAAGGATTGGATTACGTATATATTATTTTTTACATTTGCTGCAATGAAAAACAATCAAAAACAACGGAATTACAGTTCAAATGAAAACAGAAACAATAAGTCTTTTCTAAGGATATTGAAGCTTTTTTATTCGATCAAAGATTTTTTTTGTTTTGACTTGTCTAATCATTTAAAAGTAGATCATGAAAAACTTCAGATTATTTATGCAAACATTAGGGTTTGAAAATTAGTTTAATTCTTAATACCAATTTAATTAATCTACAATACTACAAGCTAAATGAATACAAAATATTCCGATCTAATAAATCAAACGTATTACTTTCCACAAGAAGAATTTACTTTAAACAAAGACAATCTAAAGTTTCACAACATTGATTTGATGAAACTCGTAGAAGAATATGGTACCCCATTAAAATTTACTTATTTACCTCAAATTTCAAATAACATCAACAAAGCCAAAAATTGGTTTCGTAAATCGATGGAGAAAAACAAATACGAGGCAAAATACTATTACTGCTATTGTACAAAAAGCTCCCATTTTGAATTCATTATGAATGAAGCTTTTAAAAATAATATTCACGTCGAAACTTCTTCTGCTTTCGATATAAATATTGTTGAAAATTTGATGGCAAATGGAAAAATAAACAAAAGTACTTACGTTATATGTAATGGTTTTAAAAGAGACCAATACATCGAAAATATTGCAAGGTTAATTAATAACGGGCATAAAAACACTATTCCCATTATTGATAATTTTGAAGAGTTGGATTTACTTCAGGCAGAAATTAAAGGAAAATTCAAAATTGGAATTCGTATTGCTGCTGAAGAAGAACCAAAATTTGAGTTCTATACTTCCCGTCTTGGAATAGGCTATAAAAACATTGTTAGTTTTTACAAAAAGCAGATTCAAGATAATGATAAATTAGAACTTAAAATGTTGCACTTTTTTATCAATACTGGAATCAATGATACAGCTTACTACTGGAATGAGTTGGTAAAATGTATTAAAGTATATATCGCATTAAAGAAAGAGTGTCCCACATTGGATGGTCTAAATATTGGTGGTGGATTTCCTATAAAAAATTCATTGGCGTTTGAATATGATTATCAATACATGATTGACGAAATCATCAATCAAATCAAGATTGCCTGCGACGAAGCTGAGGTTGACGTTCCTAATATCTTTACTGAATTTGGTTCTTTTACTGTAGGAGAAAGCGGAGGCGCTATTTATCAAATTTTGTATCAAAAACAACAAAATGATAGAGAAAAATGGAACATGATCGATTCTTCTTTTATCACTACTCTACCTGATACTTGGGCGATTAATAAACGTTTTATTATGTTGGCAATCAACCGTTGGAACGAAACCTACGAACGGGTTTTACTAGGTGGTTTGACTTGCGACAGTGATGATTATTACAATTCTGAGCAAAATATGAATGCCATTTATTTGCCAAAATACAATAAAGAGAAACCGTTATACATAGGCTTTTTTAATACAGGTGCTTATCAAGAAACAATAGGCGGATACGGAGGTTTACATCACTGTTTGATTCCTCAACCTAAACACATCTTAATCAATAGAGATGAAAATGGGATTATCGGTACTGAAGTATTTTCAGAACAACAAACAGCCGACGATGTGTTAAAAATTTTAGGTTACGACAAAAAATAAACAAATAAATACACAATTAGTCAATTTAAAAATTATTATATTTGGATCTAACCATTCAATGAATTGATTTTTAAATCTTTAAACCAAACAAAATGAGTAAAGGACCTATAAGTCAGTTTATAGAAAAGCATTATTTGCATTTCAATTCTGCGGCTTTAGTAGATGCAGCAAAAGGCTATGAACAACAGCTTGCAAATGGAGCTAAAATGATGGTAACTCTTGCGGGAGCAATGAGTACTGCCGAAATCGGAAAGATTTTTGCAGAAATGATTCGTCAAGACAAAGTGCAAATTATTTCTTGTACAGGTGCAAATTTAGAAGAAGACATCATGAACTTGGTAGCTCATTCACACTACGAAAGAGTACCAAACTACCGTGATTTGACTCCGGAACAAGAATGGGATTTACTTGAAAGAGGTTTAAATCGTGTAACAGATACGTGTATTCCTGAGCATGAAGCATTCCGTCGTTTGCAAAAACACATTTACAAAATTTGGAAAGACGCTGATGACAAAGGAGAACGTTATTTACCGCATGAATATATGTACAAAATGCTTTTATCAGGCGTTTTAGAAGAATATTACGAAATTGATTTGAAAGACAGCTGGATGTATGCCGCAGCAGAAAAAAACTTGCCAATTATCTGTCCAGGATGGGAAGATAGTACTATGGGAAATATTTTTGCTTCCTATGTGATTAAAGGAGATTTAAAAGTCTCTACGATGAAATCTGGAATAGAATACATGACATTTTTAGCCGATTGGTACCCTAAAAATTCTGCTAATGGAGTTGGATTTTTCCAAATTGGTGGTGGTATAGCCGGAGATTTCCCAATTTGTGTTGTTCCAATGTTGTACCAAGATATGGAAATGCCAGAAACCCCTTTTTGGAGCTATTTCTGCCAAATTTCAGATTCAACGACAAGTTACGGTTCGTATTCTGGAGCAGTGCCAAATGAAAAAATTACTTGGGGTAAGTTAGATATAAAAACTCCTAAGTTTATTATTGAGTCTGATGCTACAATTGTGGCGCCTCTTATTTTCGCTTATTTATTAGACTTATAGAATATCATTATGAAAAGAGTAATTGTTGATTACGCAAAACTGACCAACGAAATTTTAAACCTTTTAGTAGAAAAGTTTCCTGATGGTTATGATGACTCCGATATTGTTCGTTTTAGAAATGCTAAAAACGAATTAATTGAGGCTGTTGAAGTACGAACTGAAGATACTATTTACTTAGTAAAAGTAAGTAT
Organism: Flavobacterium sp. Arc3; assembly: GCF_041431375.1. Lineage (NCBI taxonomy): Bacteria > Pseudomonadati > Bacteroidota > Flavobacteriia > Flavobacteriales > Flavobacteriaceae > Flavobacterium > Flavobacterium sp. Arc3. The sequence continues at coordinate 100,161 of NZ_JASMRI010000004.1, forward strand.
GAAATTGGCTGACCGTATCGAAAACCACGATGAAGATGATGAAATCGATGACGTTATTGAACCAATCATCCCAATAAAAGGGCTTGATTTGGATGACGATGACGACGATGATGAGGATGAGGATGACAATCGAGACAAACCAGATTCTGATGAAGATGATGAAGATTCAGACAAATCTGATTATTCTGATGATGACGACGAAGATGAAGATTAACTTCAATTAAAAATACAAAAGGAACTCTTAATCGAGTTCCTTTTTTTTAGCAGATTAATAAAATTTATCTTTTTTATAATTTATATCGAAGTAATACTAAAAGGCACTACTCCCTAAATGATCACATCTCAAATATTACATGACTCTTTAAAGGAAAATTTTGGATTTGAAAAATTCAGAACCAATCAAGAGCAAATCATAAACACCATTTTATCCGGTCATGATACGCTGGCAATAATGCCAACGGGTGGCGGAAAATCAATTTGCTTTCAATTACCGGCACTTCTATTTCCTGGAATTACAATAGTAATATCACCACTGATCGCTTTAATGAAAGACCAGGTGGACAGCTTAAAAGCAAACGGAATTGATGCCTGCTTTATCAATAGCAGTCAAACGAATGAAGAACAGCAATTACACATTCAAAACCTAAAAGACAATAAAGTCAAAATGGTTTATGTAGCCCCTGAGAGCTTATCCTATTTAGAAAATGCATTTAGCCAAATCACCATAAGTCTTATAGCAATTGATGAAGCACATTGTATTTCTTCTTGGGGACATGACTTTAGACCCGCATATACTAACCTTGGGTATTTAAAAAAGCGCTTCCCTTCTACTCCAATATTAGCTTTAACTGCAACTGCGGATAAAGCTACACGTAAGGACATTAGCCAACAATTAAACTTAGTAAATCCGAAGTCATTTATTTCTTCTTTTGATCGAAAGAACCTTAGCTTAGAAGTACGTCCCGCACTCGACAGAGTAAAACAAATAATTGATTTCATAAGCGATAAACCAACCGAATCTGGAATCATTTATTGCTTAAGTCGAAAGACAACTGAAGAACTTGCCGCAAAACTTAAAAAAGCAGGCGTAAACGCAAAAGCATATCATGCTGGTCTAGACATCTCGGTACGATCGCAAACCCAAGATGACTTCATTAATGATGATTGTCAAGTGGTTTGTGCCACGATTGCTTTTGGAATGGGAATCGACAAATCAAATGTTCGCTGGGTTATTCATTATAATTTACCCAAAAATATCGAAGGTTATTATCAAGAAATTGGAAGAGCTGGTCGCGACGGCCTGCCTTCTGAAACTATTTTATTCGAGAGTTATGGCGATGTAATTCAATTACAAAAATTTGCTTCACAGGGTTTAAATGCCGAAGTACAATTAGCGAAGCTCGAAAGAATGAAACAGTATGCTGATGCCTTAAGCTGCAGAAGAAAGATACTACTTTCCTATTTTGGCGAATTAGTAACTGAAAATTGTGGGAATTGCGATATTTGCAAGAACCCGCCTGAATTTTTTGACGGAACAATCATCGCACAAAAAGCTTTATCTGCTATTATTCGTTTGAAAGAATCAGAACCATTGCCCGTTATTATTGATTTCTTACGAGGTTCTAAGAATGCTTATATATTCGAAAATGAATATCAAAACTTAAAAACCTACGCTGTCGGAAGCGACATCTCTTGGTACGACTGGAATCAGTATATCATTCAACTGATTAATCAGGGACTTTGCGAAATTGCTTTTCACCGTCAAAATAAAATCCGCCTCACCGCATTGGCACGTGAAGTTTTATTTGAAGGAGACAAAGTACAATTGACCACGGTTATAAAAGTCAATACTGAAAAAACAGAAATCAAAGAAACCAAAAGCAAATCAGCTGCCAATTCTCTTTTTGAAACGCTACGAAAATTGCGTTATGAAATTTCTAAAGAAGAAAGTGTTCCTGCATATGTTATTTTCAGTGACGCCGCTTTACGCCAAATGGAAACAATCAGACCCATGAGCGATGATGAATTCATTACCATTGACGGAGTAGGAAAAGCAAAACTGGAAAAATATGGAGATGTCTTTATAAAAGCAATAATTGCATTTCAAAAAAACAAAGTAGTAAAACCAAAAAAAGAAGCAGGAACCTACAAAGAAACACTACAATTATTTCAAAGTGGATTAGCTACTCAAGAAATTGCCTTGAAACGCAAACTTGGCATTAGCACTATCATGTCCCATTTAGCAAAACTATATTTGGATGGAGAAGCAATTGACTTATACCAATTTGTTTCTGAAGATGAAGTGATTTTAATTTCTAAAGCCAAGTTACAATTAGAAAGTCCGACAACTTTAAAACCCTACTACGACCATCTTGAAGAAAAAATAGCGTACGACAAAATAAGATTGGCTTTAGCGATTATCGAAAAAGAAAGACGTAATAAATAATCTGTTATATGATTACTTCATTTCCCCATTTTATAAACCCACAAACAGAAATCCTAATATTGGAACGATGCCTGGCATTGCCTCTCTTGAAAAGCAAGAATACTACGCACACAAAAGGAATCACTTTTGGAAAATTATGTATAGTCTTTTTAGCACATTACCTGTTTCAGAAATTTTCGAAGAAAAAATAAAACTGCTACAGTCAAACAAATTGGGGTTGTGGGATGTTTTAGAAAATTGCGAACGAAAAGGAAGTTTAGATGTCCATATTAAAAATCAAAAAGAAAATGATTTTGAATCTTTATTCAAGGAATTCCCAGCTATCCACAAAATAATTTTTAACGGAAAAGAAAGTCACCGTTATTTCGTAAAAAAGTTTGGACAAATAGAAGGCATCACGTATAATGTGATGCCTTCAACTAGTCCTGCAAATACAATGTCTTTCGAAAATAAATTAAAAATCTGGTCGACTTGCTTCCAGTAATTTATAAATATCTTTCCTGAAATATTTTTTGATGATGTTTTTGATGCCCAATAGTGATAAAGCCAATAGCACGCACTGAAACGGCACTGTTTGAAGCAACCCCCATTCTTGTTAGTTGCTCTTCTGAAAAACTTTTAAAGAGAGCAATAGTAGATTGCCTCACCAAAGCCATTTCGGTCAACAACCCCTGCAAATTTCTTTCGTTGGCATTGGTGTTATCAACATAATCATTTTCTTCAAAACTAGGCAAAGGTGTTTTATCATTTCTAGAAATTCGCATGGCGCGGTAACTAAAAATACGCTCTGTATCAATAAGGTGCTGAATGATTTCCTTTATAGTCCATTTTCCCTCCGCATAACGGTAATCGAATTTATTCATAGGGATGTTCTGCACAAATTTGATAAAATCATGAAGAGATATTTCTAATTCTTCAATCAAATTAACATCTTCTAGTTCACTAACATAATCCGCATAAAAAGGAGCGTACTCCGTATCTGGTAATTGATTTGATTTCATTTATTTTTTTGTTTATGCCGAGTTTCTACTTGCGTTTGTATTTCCAAAAAGCGAACGCATCACTATTTTCTCATAGACCTTTATCAAATTTTCATCTGGCACACTTTCTTTATTTAGCTCATTGATTCTCAATAAAGCATATTGTTGTATTGTCAACAATGGCAACACAATACGCTCTCTAATTTGAATAGAAGCTTTACCATCAGGATAATTCTCCATAAGCTCTTCATGACCTGCTATTTTTAGCAATAATCGTTTAGACTCTAAAAATTCATCATAAATAATTTGCCAAAATTCTCCAAATTCAGGATCCTTTTTCATGTAAGCCGTTAAAGGAAAAAAGGACTTAGTTATTGACATCATACTGTTTTCTAACAGTGTTTTAAAAAACAGAGAGTTGTCGTATAAATCCTGAACTTTATCCCATTGCTCTGTATCTTCAAAATATTTCAGTGCCGTACCTACCCCAAAAAATCCAGGGACATTTTGTTTTAACTGACTCCAAGAACCCACAAACGGAATAGCTCGCAAATCTTTAAAATCCAATTGCTCTGACTTACCTCTTTTAGAAGGTCGGCTTCCAATATTAGTTTTAGCATAATATTTCAAAGTACTCATTTGCTCCAAATACGGTATAAACTTCGGGTGATTCTTAAAGCTTAAATATTTTTCATAACCTAAATCAGCTAATTGCCCCATCACATTCTTTTCATCAAGCGACAACTCATTTTTATTTTTACTAAATACCTGATTTGTAACCCCGGCACTTAATAAATTTTCTAAATTGTAGCGACAAGAGTCTAAAGTACCAAAATTTGAACTTATGGTTTGTCCTTGGACCGTAATTTGAATTTCCTTGTTTTCAATATTTGGACCTAAAGAAGCATAAAATTTATGTGTTTTTCCTCCTCCACGTGCTGGTGGTCCACCACGTCCATCAAAGAATATTACTTTAATGCCATATTTTCTGGACATAGCAGTCAATGCTTCTTTTGCTTTGTAAATACTCCAGTTTGCCATTAAATAACCACCATCTTTTGTACCATCAGAAAAACCAAGCATAATTGTTTGCTTCATTTCTCTATTTTTCAAATGATTCGCATACATTGGATTCGTATACAATTGCTCCATAATAGTGTGCGCACTTAGCAAATCCTCAACCGATTCAAATAGTGGCACAACATCAACTGTAGGACTTTCCCAATCACATAAACGAATCATTGCAAAGGTTTCTAATACATTCAGCGCACTTTCGTTATTACTTATTATGTAGCGATTAGCACCTAGTTCTCCATTATTTACCTGAATCACCTTAATTGCCTGAATCGATTCTATAGTCGACTTCGTTATTTCATCTTCAAAATCGCTTGAATCAATATTTCCTTTAACATTTGACAACACCTCAAATTTTTCATCTTCGGTTAAATCATAATAATTCTCAGGGAAAATATCTGAGCTTGAATTCACATAGAACCCATGAATATCTTTAAAAACAGCATCGTGTATTCTACTGTTTTGACGGATATCTAAAGTAGCAAAATGAAAACCAAATAAATTCACTTTAATAAGAAGCGCTTCCAATTGATCTAAATACAGCGACTGATGTTGCTCGATAACTATTCTCTTGATCTTATTTAATTGCGCTTTAAACTCCTCTAAAGTAATGTATATTTCACCTTTCGAATAAAAAACAGAACGGTAAAGTTTTTGTTCAAGTTCAGCCACCAAAATATCTACATTAAAGAAAGTTAGCTTTCTTTTTAAGTTTCTAATTTCGATGTAATAACATTTCAATATTGACGTTCTTAATCGCTCAGCTACATTCAATGTAATCTCAGTTGTTACGTAAGGATTCCCATCACGATCTCCACCAGGCCAGAACCCTAATTTTATCAAAGCGTTTTGAATGGACTCACCTTGAAAAACATTTTTCTGTAGGTAATGAACCATGTCTCCTGAAGTACTGTAGAATACATTCTCAAGATACCAAATCAAACTAACTGCTTCATCAAATGGATTTGGCTTCTCGTTTTTTATAAAAGGCGTTTTACCTAATTGAGCTAACAGCTCTTTAATATTCAGTAAATTATTTCCTCGTATAGCATCAGTTAAATCATTAATGATTCCTAATACAGAACCTGGGTAGAACTGAGTAGGATGAGCCGTTAACACTGTTCTTACATTAAAGTTCTCTAGAAAATCAATCAGCTCTTCCTTCTTTCCTTTCGCATCTGCTTTTTCTTTAATATCTCGCAACGAACCTCTACCTTCCATATTATTTACAATCGGAAAAGCGGCATCTTCAACCGCATCAAACAAGACGATTTGGCGTTCGATATATTGAATAAAACGAAACATGATATCAATTTTATCAGCTTCTTCAGTAATGTGCGAATATTTATTAGTGAAAAAATCCACAATTTCTTTTGGAGTCTGCTGTTTCTTAAAACCACTCTCGCAAACATCTGTAAATAAAGGAAGTAAAGCCCCTGTATTATCTATAGAATCAAATGGTAAAGTAATAAATACACTATTGTAAATATTGTATTTAGAGAGGACGTTTTGATTAAAACGTTCGATTTTTGGTAGCGTGTACATAATTTTGTTATAGTTGGTTTGGTTTAACGGAAAATAGTTATAAAAAAATAACCCCAAGAACTAACTTGAGGTTATATTAAAATATAGCAATCAAGTGTATTACATGTTTTTAAATATCGTATGCATCAAGCGCTTCTTATCATTGATACTTTCCTCCAATGAAATCATAGTTTCTGTTCTATAAACACCGTCAATATCATCAATCATAAAAATAACATCCTTAGCATGCTTTGTATCTTTAGCTCTGATTTTACAGAAAATATTAAATTTTCCAGTAGTTACTGAAGCAACAGTCACAAAAGGAATCTCGTTAATGCGTTGTAAAACAAATTTAGTTTGTGAAGTATTATTAAGAAAAACTCCTACATAAGCAATAAAAGAATATCCTAATTTATCATAATCAAGTACTAATGACGAACCCATTATGATTCCCGCATCTTCCATTTTTTTAACCCTAACGTGTACGGTTCCAGCAGAAATTAATAATTTTTTGGCAATATCTGTGAACGGAACTCTGGTGTTGTCGATCAACATATCTAATATCTGATGATCTACTTCATCTAAACGGAACTTACTCATATTTCTATAATTAATATTTATAATTGACTAATACAAAGTTTAAAAATATACATAAAAACATTAAATCGATTCAAAATATTATTTTTTTATCAATCCATTAACAAATTCAATGCTATTTTCTAAATAAAAATTGGCTTTTTGATTTAATTCAGGAAAATTACCGTGTTCATCTTTATACTCTGCTTCTTTCGCATCATACTCGATATGACCATAATAGCTATCCAAATCTCCAATTTCTACAAAATAAGCATTAAAAAACAGTTTGTTTTCTATTAACTCCTCTTTGTATTGTGCAGCAAAATTCGTAATTTTTTCATTACCATCATAATTTAATTTGACATTTTTATACAAAAAATCATAAAAAACGACTTTATTTTGAGGAATACTCAAATAATTATCAATTCCATTGTCAACTATATCGTTTTCGCAAAGTATAGTGAAACTAGAAAGTAACGCCATAAAAATATACTTTCTTGTGTTTTCTCTTTCATAATCATCTTGAAAATGTCCCGCTTCAAACAATAAAGTAGGAACTCCGAGCGCCTGAAAAGTATCTCCAATGCAATTGAGATTAAAAGAGTCGTCAAATCGCCCTATCTGACCTGGTATATATTGCTGCAACACGTTATTAATTCCTGCAATAAGCGCAATGGCCTTCATTCGTGATTCATTTATTTCCCGTTCTTCGTTATAAGAAGGAGCTAAAAACGAAACTGTTGCGGGCTTACCTGTGCTTCCTACTCCAAAAATAGTGCGCTGATCATGCAGGTTAAAGCAATAATTAGGCAGAAAAGAATCAAATGCATCACGCAACACTCTGCTTTCCGGTTGTGACAAGTTTTGCGAGTCTCTGTTTAAATCAATTTCATTTGCGTTTACGCGGGTGTAAGCTTGCGCACCATCCGGATTCAAAATTGGAATACAATAGAAAGTAAAAGCAGCTAACAATTCTGCAGCAAGTTCTGAGCCACTATGCAGCACATTTAAAAAGTCAAACAAGGCCTTTGTAGTTGTACTTTCGTTTCCGTGCATTTGAGACCAAAGCAAAATTCTAGTTTCTCCTTCACCAATTTGGTAGCTGTAAATTGGTTTTTTAAGCACTGACTCTCCAATAACCGAAAGTTGATTATTAGTATTTAATCTGTTCAATAAGGGCTCAATTGATTCTAAAGTAAGATACCTGCCTTCAATCGAATGCTCCTTGTTATCGTTGAATAATTGTTCTAAATCCATAGTGTATTATTTGATTTACAAAAGTAAACATCTTTATTTTTACAATTGTAAACTGATTGAAATTGATTTATTTTAGAATTGTAAACAGCTTTAAAGGATAATCCTTGCTCTCAGTAGCAGTACAATTTGACAAATGTCACCTCGATTATAAATTTGTTTTAAATTACTGTTTATCAGTATATTAAAATGCTTTATTTAATGCTTTAATTAGATATAAATGCTCTTTTATATACAATTTACACTTGTAATATTGCTATTCTTGTCTGTTTGTGTTACATTTGTAATTAGATAAATTTTAATAGCTATTTACAATGGTAAACACTGAAGATTTTATTAAACGGCTTGAAATTATATTGGACTATTACAGTTTAAATGCCTCCGCATTTGCTGATAAAATTGGTGTACAACGATCCAGTTTGTCCCACCTTCTATCAGGTAGAAACAAACCCAGTTTAGATTTTATTCTTAAAATTCTGGATGTTTTCCCTGATGTAGATTTGTATTGGATTTTGAATGGTAAAGGCAGTTTTCCAAAAAATAGCGAGCCAATTCTAAAACAAGAAAACAAAATGGAAGACGTCATCAAACCAAATACATCTACTCCAATTCCAGAACCCATTCCTCTTCAAAATTTATTTTCTGAAGAAAAAAACAGTACAGATAAAAATAGAGCTGTTACACAAAACGAAAATATTCAAAACGTAGTCAACGAATCCATTTCTGGTGAAGTGGAAAAAATTGTGTTCTTTTATAAAAATGGTACTTTCAAAGTTTTTACGCCAAACTAAAAAAAGCCAATCCTTTTTTTAATAAAAAGAATTGGCTTTTTTAAATGCGGCTAAATGTAAACTGGAATTATTCTTTAAATCCTTTTTCGGCAATTTTACCTTCTACTCCTATAAAATGCTTTTTTAAAATAATCAGGTCTTCTTCAATATTTCCTGTCGGCATTAATGGAGCCCCAAGATTAACTTCTTTTTTTCCAAAATCAAACGCAACAGGAATTATAGGCACATTTGCTTTTAAAGCAATGTAATAAAATCCCGTTTTAAGTTGACCCACTTTATCCCGTGTTCCCTCTGGAAGAACTGCTAAACGAAAAACTTTTCTTCGATTAAAAATTTCTGCAATAACATCTACTTTGTTCATTCCACCAGATCGATCCAGTGGTTCTCCTCCCATGTATTTAAAATAGTACCCCAATGGAAAAGTAAATAATTCTTTCTTCCCTACAAAGTTCATTTCTAACCCTGTGATGCCTCGCGTAAAAATCCCCAGATAAAAATCATGGGCACTTGTATGTGGCATAACCATCATGACGCATTTTTTAATATCTGGATCAATCGAACCTACAATCTTCCATCCCATAAGTCGGAAAAAGATCCATTTATAAATTTGTTTCTTCATTACTCTCTAATTTGTTGCAAAATATATAATTTAAAACTTATTTTTGATAAAAACCATTGTTGATGCTAAAAAAAGTACTCAGTTACCTTATTCCTATTAATATTCATAGAGTAAAATCGGCTTTAAGCAAATCTCTAGAGGTAACTTGGGCAAATGGTGAATTAGTATTAGATTCTGAAAATGCTAATTATTCCTATGGTAGTTTGCAGCGCATCTTAAGATTGGGATTAAAAAACATTGGCTTCGACAAAATAATTAGAATGGATCACATTTTAGTACTTGGTGTCGCCGGCGGTAGTGTTGTGAAAACTTTAGTTGATGAAATTAAATTTAGCGGTCGAATTACTGGAGTCGAAATTGATCCTGAAATTATCAAACTTTCAAATCACTATTTTAAACTGGATAAAATTCAACAACTGGAAATTGTAATTGACGATGCTTTTGAATTTGTTTTAAAAACCAAAGAAAAATACGATTTGATTATCATTGATATTTTCCAAGATACTACGATGCCTAATTTTTTATATGAAAATTATTTTACCAATCGCATTTGCTACTTATTAAAAAGCAAAGGATTTGTACTATTTAACACGATGCTTCTCAATGAGCAACACAACCGTAGAAATGAAAAGTACCTTTCAGATTTCTGCACTACTAAGTACAGTATAAAATCGATACCTAGAATAGAAATTCACAACGAGTTAATTGTTATTGAAAAAAGAGATTAATCTGATTTTAAATCACTCCAATTTTTCTTTTTATAACTAAAACATATATTTCGTACTTTCGATCGGAATAGCAAAAATAAATTTGATGAAAAAAGTCATTCGCAAACTGTTCTTAGGTAATATTACTAAAGTAGCAAAGCCAAAGTTTAATCCTGTTCAAAAGAGAATTCAGAATATTAAAGCAATTTGGAATAACGATCATCAGGATGATAACGGAATAGAAAAAATTGTTCGCTTATTCCTTTCCTCCTCGCAGTTATTTTTCCCTGGCATTTATATTAAATATTTGGCCTCTAAAAAAGGACCTGAACATGAAGACCTGGCAGTAGATTTCTATGTTTTGCTAAAAGTAAGTTTACCATTATTGATTCTGATGAATCATTGGCAAAATAATTATTTCATTCTTGGAGTGATGGTATATGTTATGTTAGAAACAATTTTATACATTCCCACACTGATTTTTGCTTCTGATCTATTTTCAAAACCGCGTTCCTATAAGAGATCGATGTTATTACTTTTCTTTAACTATTTAGAAATGGTATTCGGTTTTGCCGTTTTGTATTCCTTCACTAATAATTTTAACAAACCCTTTATGCATTGGTTTGATGCCATATATTTCAGTACAGTAACTTCCTCCACAATTGGATATGGTGACTTCTATCCCACTGACCCTTTTGGCAAATTTTTAGTGAGTATACAATCTATGATAGTCTTGATGTTTGTGGTTTTATTCCTGAATTTTTTCTCTACTAAAATAAAATCAAAAGGATATTTTGACGAAGACAGCACACAATAGTTTATAGCATCAATCTTGCTTTCTCTAAATCTTCGGGAGTATCGATTCCAATACCTACATGTGTAGTTTCAACCATTTTGATTCGTTTTCCAAATTCGAGGTAACGTAGTTGCTCTAATTTTTCGGATGCTTCCAATGATTTCATAGGCAAACTATAAAAGTCTAACAGCGCTTGTTTCCTGAAGGCATAAATCCCTATGTGCTGCATGTAACGAACGCCTACATCTGTTTCTCTAGGATAGGGAATCACTGAACGCGAAAAATACAAAGCAAAACCGTTTTGATCCGTTACCACTTTTACGTTGTTGGGATTATTGATGACTTCCGTATCTTTAATTTCACGCATCAACGAAGCCAAATCAACTTGTTTGGCCGAATCTTTTCTAAAGATCTCAATCAGTTTCATCAAAGGTTCTGTATCAATGAAGGGTTCATCCCCTTGTACATTAACTACAATTTCCACATCTAGGTTCGCAACTGCTTCTGCAATTCGATCACTCCCCGACTCATGTTCTTTGATGCTCATAATGGCTTTACCTCCGTGAGTAACAATTTCGTCAAAAATTAAATTAGAATCTGTTACCACAAAAACATCGTCAAACAATTTTGTGTTTACTGCTGCTTCATAAGTTCTTAAAATCACAGTTTTTCCTCCAAGATCCTGCATTAACTTGGCAGGAAATCGTGTTGATGCGTAACGGGCAGGAATGACGGCTATTATTTTCATTGGATTTAATTTCTAATATGCTAAGTTAGTCTGTTTTTTTTTAGTTTACTAATAATTAAGTTTACTCATATCTTTCTCTTTTTTTTTACGATTTAGGGAAGCTTCTGTCTTCTTACTTTCTATTTTACAGCTATCAACTTACGCAATAGGTTTGCTCTGAAACGAGTACTCAACCTGCATTGAAATAGGCTTTTCAGTTTGGCCTTTTTTCAACTTAAGATGTAAAAATCAAAAGCCTTTACTACTGATCTAAGAACAATACTAAGCCTAATTTAAAACTAAATTATTCACTTAAAATTAAGAAAAGTGTATATTTGCCTAATATTTTTTTTTATTAAATTTAGTTGCATTGCGTTTTCTAATATTATACATTGATTACAAATCAATTAGCTAAATTCGAACATAAAAATAACTATACTAAACAATAGTATTCAATTTGATAAATTACGATTACGAGTATCATTGCATATTATATTTCAATGAACTTTATGTATCAGAGTTGCTTATTTGAGCGCCCTGGGCAGTTATACAAAAAATCCTATGTCCCTAAAGAGGCTTGAAATCAAGAAAAATATTCGAAAAACTGATGACAAAAATTTGTCCTTCCGAGTTTTTGACCTCGGTATGGCAAGTATTGAAGATTATTTGAAACCACATAAAAAGGATCATTTTTTTATTATTATAGTGGAGTCTGGAAATATTAAAGTACATATCGAAGACCAGGTATATTTATTGAAATCAGGAAAAATATCTATTATATTTCCTGATCAAATCCACTTTTTGTCAAATATGAGTACTGATTTGGCTGGTAAAATTATATTATTTGAAGAAGTATTGTTTTGTTCAGATATATTGAAAAATGAACTTAGTCCTTACAACGTTAACCTATCAGTCCACCTTAATTGCACCGCCCTTTCCAGCGTTGAATTTGAAAAGGTGCTTCCTATTATAAAGAATATAGAGGATATTTACAACGACCCGAGTCTTGTTAAAAAAGAACAGGCCCGTTTTTACATCAAAATTTTCCTTTTAGGACTCATAGAGTCTGTACATGGCCAGCATCCTGTTTTACATCAGGACACTCAAGGCCCAGACCAAAACACTTATATTGCCTTTAAAAAACTTTTAAACCGTCAATATAAAAGCGAGCGTACCGTACAATACTATGCATTAGAACTGGCTATCAGCAGTAAAAAACTCAATGCACTAAATAAAAGATATTCTGGTGAAACCGCAATTAATGCTATCCATAACAGAATACTTACAGAAATTAAACGAAAATTATTGTTTTCTGATCTCTCACACAAAGAAATTGCATTTGACCTTGGATTCAGTTCCCCATCTGCACTTAATAAATTTGTAAAAGCAAAACTGAAGGAAACTCCAACCGACCTTCAAAACGAACTGGCGCAAATTTATACCGCATAGTCTTGTTTATATAACATCCTTCCCTCCCTGTTGATCTATCTTTGCACAAGCAATTAACACTATTCAAATACATAGAAAGTGCTGTTGCCAAAAAGCTATTACGGGCTAACTATTTCGTTTAATTCGGCATCTGATGAATTAAAATAGAAACGTTTCCTGTAGCTTAGTTAAGCAATACCAATAAGCGGACACTCGAAAAAATATCAATCAAAATTACCTGATCTTATCGGTGTAATAAGCTGAACGATCTGACGAGCGAACGACCTTATTTAAAAACACAACAATATGAACAGCAATACTTTGACAAACAAAAATCTGCTTGTTATTTTGGAGGAAAACCTGCAATTAGCAAATGATATTAATCCGCAAGAGATAGCGGTTTTGGTCAACGAAATTAAAGCAGCTAAACGAATTTTTGTTATGGCTGCAGGAAGGAGCGGGCTTGCATTAAAAATGGCAGCCATGCGGTTTATGCACTTGGGGTATACTGTATTCATAGTAGGAGAAACTAATACACCTGCTATTCTTGAAGGAGATTTGCTACTTGTAGCATCAGGTTCAGGTACAACCTCTTCAGTAGTCTCATCAGCAGAGAAAGCTAAGAGTCAAAAAGCTACAGTTATTGCTATTACTGCCGATGCAGAAAGCAAAATAGCTGGACTGGCAGACAATATCTTACTAATAAATGCTGCAACAAAAACAGACTTTGGGGTTTCAGTCTCTAAGCAGTATGCAGGGAGCCTTTTTGAACAATTTACATTATTAATCTTAGAAGGTGTTTTTATGACGCTATGGCAAGAATCAGAATTGACCAAAGAAGAGCTGTGGCCCAAACACGCCAACTTAGAATAATGATTTTTTATTATTAATTTTTTTTAAACATTTTAGACATGACAAAATTACAAGTCGCAATTGATTTACTTACTACGGAAGCAGCATTAGAACTGGCACATAAAGTAGCACCTTACGTAGACATTATAGAATTAGGCACACCGCTAATTAAATCGGAAGGCCTTAAAGTGGTAACAGCAATGAAAACAGCTTTCCCTGACAAATTAATTTTTGCAGATATGAAAATTGCAGATACCGGTTCCCTGGAGGCAGAGATAGCATTTAAGGCTGGTGCAGATCTAGTAACCGTTATGGGTGCTGTAGATGATGAAACCATAAAAGGTGCTGTAGAAGCTGCAAAAAAATACGGCAAAAAGGTAGTAGTTGATACTATTGGAGTTAAAGACAGGGTACAAAGAGCCAAAGAGGTAACTGCATTTGGAGTTGCTTTTGTTGAGTTGCACGCTGGTCTTGACGAGCAGACATTAGCAGGATACTCTGTACAAACACTTATTAGTGAAGGTAGATTGGCAAAAGTTCCCTTCTCTATAGCAGGTGGTGTAACCCTTAGTACAATAAAAGATGTTGTAGCTGCTGGTGCAGATGTAGCTGTCGCAGGTGGTGCCATTTATGGTGCTGAAGATCCAGCTGCTGCTGCAAAAGCGTTAAAAGATGCTATAAGTAGTGTTACTGTAGCGTAATTGATTAATTTTGGCTGGACTTTATATATGTATATAGGGTCCAGCCTTTTTTTTGCAATAATAAATTTAGATACTAATTATGAACACATTTGATTTTGGTATAATCGGCTTGGGTGTAATGGGTCGTAACCTGCTCTTGAATATGGCCGACCAGGAATTTGCTGTGGCAGGCTTAGACTTAGATGAGGAAAAAGTTTTTTCACTCACACACGAAGCGAATCCACAACACCGAATTAAGGCCACCATAGATGTGAAAGAGTTTGTGGGACTGATAAAGCAGCCACGGGCAATTATGTTACTTGTGCCTGCAGGAAAGCCTGTAGACACTGCTATTGAAAGCCTACTACCCTACTTGGATAAAGGCGACATTCTTATCGATGGTGGAAATACATACTTTACCGATACCGACCGCAGATTTACAGAATTATCCGCCAAAGGGATCCACTTCTTTGGGATGGGTATCTCCGGAGGGGAAAAAGGAGCACGATTTGGTCCGAGCCTTATGCCCGGTGGTAATAAAGAAGCCTATGAAAGGCTGCGCCCTATTTTTGAATCCATAGCAGCAAAAGTTGACGGGGAACCTTGTGTGGAATATTTAGGCAACGGATCCGCGGGTAACTACGTTAAAATGGCCCATAACGGAATTGAATATGGTATTATGCAGCTTATTTCAGAGGTGTACGACCTTATGAAACGAGGGTACAACTTAGACGATAATACGATTCAAAAAGTCTTTGAAGACTGGAATGACACCGAACTTCAATCCTACCTGATTGAAATAACAGGACAAATTCTAAAAAAAACAGATACTGACGGCCAGAAGTTAATAAATGTAGTATCCGACTGGGCTAAATCTAAAGGGACAGGAAAATGGACTTCTCAAAATGCAATGGATATAGAAGTACCACTCCCTACTATAGACGCAGCAGTTGCAATGCGTGATATGTCCAAAAACAAACCGGAAAGAATTGAGGCTTCCACGAAATTGATTTGGAATGATGAACAAATTGACACTGACTTGCCTTCGGCTATAGAAGCACTTAAAGAAGCTTTGCATTTTAGCATATTAGTTACTTATGCCCAAGGATTGGCATTGTTAACTAAAGCTTCAGAAGAGTATGATTATGACCTGAACCTTGAGACAATAGCTAAGATTTGGCGCGGTGGATGTATTATTCGTTCTGTAGCCCTTGAAGATTTCAGACAGGCTTATGCCAAGAATCCAGAACTGAAAAACATACTGCTCGATGATAGCATAGCCAAGACGTTAAACGAGAATCAATCCAGTTTAAGAACTACGGTGCAATTTGCAGTTCAAAAAGGAATACCCATTGCAGGTTTAATGAACTCCCTGGCGTATTTTGATGCTTACCGATCAGAGAACCTTCCTACCAGCCTTATACAGGCGCAACGCGACTACTTCGGGGCACATACTTATGAGCGTATTGATACTAAAGGTATATTCCACACAGAGTGGAATGACTAAATTTTAAATCGAACAAAATGAATAATCCCGATACTGTGAAGCCAACCATCATTCTTGTTTTTGGGGCAACAGGTGACTTAGCAAAAAGAAAGCTTTTCCCTGCCTTTTATAATCTTTACCTTGATGGTCGCATGCCAGAAAAGTTTGAGATCATTGCGCTAGGAAGGGCAAAAAGCAGCGATGCGACATACCGAAGCCATGTGCGCGATAACCTTACCGCATTTTCCAGAAATAAAATACCCTCCGAAGAAGCCTACCAGAAATTCGCTTCCCATATCAGCTATTTGCAAAATGATATAGACCAGGAAGAATCATATCAGCTGATGAAACAGAAGTTGGACGCCATAGATTTGTCTTTTGGTGAACGTGCCAACAGACTTTTTTACCTGTCAATAGCACCCTCTTTCATTGAAACGATCTCCAACAATATTAAGAAATTAGACCTTGCAGCCCATCCGGAACAGGATCGTATTATTATCGAAAAACCTTTTGGTTACGATAAAAGTTCTGCAGAGTTGCTAAATAAGCTATTGTCAAAAACCTTTAAAGAGGAACAGATATATCGCATAGATCACTATCTGGGAAAAGAAACTGTACAAAATATCCTGGCTTTCCGCTTTGGAAATTCTATGTTTGAGCCACTCTGGAACCGTAACTTCATTGATTCTGTACAGATTACTGTTGCGGAAGAAGTTGGTGTTGAAGACCGTGGTGAGTTTTATGAAGGCGCCGGAGCACTAAGGGATATGATACAAAACCACCTGATGCAAATTTTAACTATGGTAGCGATGGAAGCCCCGACATCATTACAGGCAGATGAGATCAGAAACCGTAAAGCTGACGTTTTAAAAGCGATACGCCGCATAACAACGGAAGAAGTAAAGCATTACACTGTCAGGGGTCAGTACGATAAGGGATCGATAAAAGGGAAACCAATACCCGGATATCTGGAAGAAAAGGGAGTTGATGAAAACTCTAATACAGAGACATTTGTAGCCATGAAATTTTATCTTGATAACTGGCGCTGGCAAGGTGTTCCTTTTTACGTTCGCACGGGCAAAAGAATGCAGGAAAAGCAATCCTCTATCGTCATACAATTCCAGCCGGTACCCCATTCTACCTTTTCTTTTGGAAAAGAAGGTATGATGCCGAACCGTTTAATCATAAACATTCAGCCAGCAATGGATATTAGGCTGCAGTTTATGACAAAAAAACCAGGTTTGTCACTTTCGTTGAAACCAGCAGAAATGGTTTTTGATTATTTTTCTTGCTCTACCCAATCACCTGAAGCTTACGAAACGCTATTATTGGATGCATTGCTTGGAGACCCTACTTTATTTATGCGTTCTGATCAGGTTGAAGAAGCCTGGGATGTGGTAACAACCATTCAGGAAGCCTGGGAAAACGATAAATCTTTAAGTTTAGATAAATATGAAGCCGGGAGTTGGGGGCCTGAAGCAGCGGATGAACTACTAGCCCGTCAGGGACATGCCTGGATATCAAACACGGATAACAAGGAAGAAGAAGAACAAGAAGAACAAGAACAAGAAGAAGTAGCAGATGGTAAGTATATTTAATAATAAAGAGGAAATAGCAACTGATGCAGCCAATATATTTGTAGCTGCCGCACAAAATGCAATACAGCAACGGGGCCGCTTTGTCGTAGCCCTTACCGGCGGTTCATCGCCTGTAGCTATCTACAAACTTTTGGCAACACCCTCTTACAAAGCTAAAATAGATTGGCAAAGCGTTTTTGTTTTTTGGGGCGACGAACGCTGGCTGCCTCTTGATGAGGAACGCAGCAACGCGAAAATGGCATACGATTGTCTGCTAAGTCATGTCGATATACCAAAAAGCAACATATTTCCAATGTATAAAGAAGGAGTTTCTGCTGAGGATTATGCTTTGGAATACGAAAAATCTATTAAAAGTGTTACGGGAGAGGATGGGAAATTTGACCTTATTTTATTAGGAATGGGCGATGATGGTCATACCGCTTCTCTTTTTCCAGGTCAGGCAGTATTGCAAGAACGCGATAAATGGGTATCGGCCTATTATCTCGAGTCTCAAAGTATGTTTCGAATAACCCTAACTGCAGCTATCATCAATAGAGCGAAGCAGATTGTGGTAGTTACTTTCGGAGAAAATAAAGCGCATGCATTAAACGAAGTTTTATACGGTGATTATAATCCCGAAAAATATCCTACGCAATTAATTAAACCTTTGGACGGAAAATTGTTGTTCTTGACCGATCAGGCCGCTACATATATAAGAGAGTAATTTGAATGTGAACAACAGGAAACTACAGCTTTAGTCAGGCTCCATTTTTGCAATTACCTTGATTGTTGAATGCTTCCATGGTGACAGAATTCAAAGCAAAAATTTTCTTTTTTTCGACTGAGCCAAACTTTACTATAATTATCTCTGTCAAAATTATGGAAGTCGACCAATCTCAAATTGTGAACAATGTTTCCACTCGCTATAATTATGACAGCTTTAGGTTCTTAAAGCACTTGG
Source organism: Flavobacterium sp. Arc3 (assembly GCF_041431375.1). Taxonomy (NCBI): domain Bacteria; kingdom Pseudomonadati; phylum Bacteroidota; class Flavobacteriia; order Flavobacteriales; family Flavobacteriaceae; genus Flavobacterium; species Flavobacterium sp. Arc3. The sequence goes on from NZ_JASMRI010000004.1 coordinate 118,639, forward strand.
CTTTTGAGCCAGTTCAAAATGATACTGCCCTGGTTTTGTATAATCAATACTCAGTTGAATCGCGGGAACATTGGCTGGATATTGAACGTCAAACAATTTTTGAGGAAATCCACCAAAATCACGAATCGTCCTTGGCATTTCCATGGCGGTGGCCTTCGTCCCATTAGTAAACCAATATGCCGAAATACACAAAATGGCATTAGGTTCCGGTAAGGTTTTGGTCATATTCCGAAAACCGACTACAAACTCATTTTCCTCAATGGTATTCATTGGGCTTCCGTGCCCTAAAAACAATACGGGCATTTTTTCGGTATTCGAAAAAGAACCTGATGTTTTATGTAAGTCGTTTAAAGTGTTTGTGATTCATGAAATCATTCCACAAAGCCCTCATCTTTAAAACCGATCAAATATAATTTATTTTTTGCTCTCGTCATAGCGGTATACAACCATCGAATGTAGTCTCTATCAATTCCGTTAGGCAAATAAGGCTGTTCAATAAAAACGGTATTCCACTGCCCTCCTTGTGATTTATGGCAGGTAATCGCATAAGAAAATTTTACTTGCAAGCCATTAAAATATTCGTTGGCTTTTACTTTTTGAAATTGCTTGTATTTGGTTTCCCCTTCATAATCTTTCAAAACTTCCTGATACAATCTATTTGATTCTTCATAAGTCAAGGACGGCGATTCGCTTTTTATAGTGTCTAATAAAAGAACCGTTTCAAAGGGCTTTTGATCCGGATAATCGACCATTCTAATTTTTACATTGGCAAACTTAAAGCCGTACAGTTCTTTGATATTAAAAATCTCCAATACTTCAATAATATCCCCATTGGCAATAAAACCAGCTTCATCTGAATCTTTCAACCAAAAATAATTGTTCTTGACTACCATAAGGAAATCACCTGAGGAGAGTTCGCTTTCTTTGTCGAGAATTTTGGTTCTAATTTGTTCATTGTATTGATTCGCTCTTTTATTCGAACGAACAATAAAAGCAGTATCTTCTATACTATAATTACTGTAGGCTGAATTGATGGCGTCTTGAATATCATAACCATCAGTCAGACGAACGATGTCTTTAAACTTTTTGACATTGAATTGGAATTCGGTGATGAAAGAGTCTTTCAGTAACTCTCGAAGTTCTGTTGCATTATACAAAATTCCAGAATCCTCTTCCTGACGCATGACTTCGTCGAGTTCTATATATTCGACTTCCTTATTATAATTCAAACTTAATGTATGCGTATCCAGTGCAGGACTGATATCTAAATTCACTGGAGGCAATTGGGCTGTATCTCCCAGCAGAATCATCTTGCAATTAGTTCCTGAATATACATATGAGATCAAATCATCGAGCAAAGAACCGTTTTCGTACAATTTAGAATCCGAGTTGGTATCCGAAATCATCGAGGCCTCATCGACTATAAATATGGTGTTTTTATGTTTGTTTTGTTGCAAGGTGAAAGAAACGCCACCACCAGAGGACTTCTTTGGAAAATAGATTTTTTTATGAATCGTGAAAGCAGGTTTGCTTGAATAACTGGCAATCACTTTTGCGGCGCGACCTGTTGGCGCTAGCAATACATATTTCTTATTTATGTCTAAAAGGTTATTTACAATCGTCGAAATTACGGTCGTTTTACCCGTTCCTGCATATCCTTTCAGGACAAAAATCGTGTCGTTATGAGTATCGGTTAAAAAAATAGCTATTTTTTGAAAAAAAATATCCTGTTTGTATGTGGCAACAAAAGGGAATTTATTTTTTAAAAGGCTATAAAACAAGGAGGAATTCATGTGGGTTTTGTTATTGTAAAATGAACATCAAATGTAAGGATGATAATCGAGGGAATCACATTAATTGGCTTTAGAATCAAAAAAATTTGTAAGTTTGTCATCGCATTTAATCCTTTTCGTTTTCAATACACAGAATGGATTATAAATCAGATTATGTCTACACAAAACACAAATATTACCGAAAAGAAATATAAAAAACTCTCCATCCAGGTTTCCTTGGCCGGATTGTCTTTTTGCTGTTTTGACACACTCAATAATACGATTACTTCCTTTAACGAAGTCCATTTTGATTCTTTTCATAAAGGAATTAAAATTGAGGATTTATTTTCGAATGCTTTTCGGGATTACCCTGAATTGAGCGAAACCTATGATGATGTATTGATTATACACAATAACAATCTGTCCACATTTGTTCCTGCTCCATTATTTGACGAGAATTTCCTAGGGAGCTATTTGCAGTACAACACTAAGGTTTTTGACACTGATTTTTTTGCATACGATGAAATCAGTAATTACCAAATCAATGCTGTTTACATTCCTTATGTAAATATGAACAACTTTTTTATTGATCGATTTGGCACTTTCGATTATAAACATGCAAATAGTATTTTAGTCTCAAAGCTTTTGGATGCATCCAAAAATATTGACGATAAGAAAATGACAGTCCATTTTAGTGAAGGGCATTTTGAGATTATTGTGATCCAAAATCAGAAGCTATTATTATTCAACTCTTTTGATTATCAAACTCCCGAAGATTTCATTTATTATGTTTTGTTTACTGCAGAACAATTGAGTTTGAATCCTGAAAATTTTCCGCTAGAACTAATAGGAAATATAGACAGCGAAAGTGATTTTTTTAAAATAGCATACAAATACATTCGTAACGTTTCACTTATTGACGTTGACGATTTACGATGGAACAATTATTTTTCTGAGGCCGAAAACAGAAATCATTTTATACTTTTCAACTCATGAGAATCATTTCAGGAAAATACAAGGGAAGACGCATCTCTCCGCCAAAAGGCTTACCCGTTCGCCCTACTACCGATATGTCTAAAGAAGCATTATTCAATGTTATCAATAACCATTTCAGTTTTGAAGGTTTGAAAATTTTGGACCTGTTTGCAGGAACAGGAAACATCAGTTATGAGTTTGCCTCTAGAGGTAGCGCACCGATCACATCAGTAGATGGAGATTTTGGTTGTGTAAAATTCATCAAACAAGTGGCAACAGAATATGATTTTAATATTGCGGCAACTAAAAGTGATGTTTTTAAGTTTCTTGAAAGAAACAATGCAACTTTCGACATTATTTTTGCTGATCCACCTTACGCTCTGGATCAAAAGACTTTTGAAAAAATTGTCTTATTAATTTTCGAAAAAAACACACTTAATGACGATGGAATGATGATAATCGAGCATTCTAAATACACTAAATTAGACCATATGGATAATTTTTCTTTCAAGAAAAGTTATGGTGGTTCTATTTTTAGTTTCTTCGAATTAAGTTCTGGTGAGGAAGAATCAGATGCTGATCTATTTGAAGACGGCGGCGAAGAAGACTAATTATATAAAAACAGAAAAACTCTTGCAATTGCAAAAGCTTTTCTGTTTTAACATTTTTAAAAAGTAATTTATCGAATTCTACTCGAATTTTCATCAATATTTTTCTCCTTAAATTCGGGGTTTTTTATTTTTCCAAAGGAATATTTTACTGAAACGGATACTAAATTAGAATCGGTATAATAAATTCCTTTTGCAGATATAGTATTGATCGTGAAATTTTCATTAAATTTCATTTGCTTAAAAATATCATTGTAACTTATTGCACAATCAAAGTGCTTAAAAAGTGTTTTAGAAATTGCAAAATCCATTGTAAACAAAGCACTTCTTTCAAAAATGCCTTGCTGCTGTTTTGTCAGCCCCCAACCTGTTAAGGATACTTCTATTTCTTTTGGCAACTTGAACGAATGATTAGAATAATAATACAAATACGGTTTTGCCTCATTTACAACGGCTTGACTATCTTCAATCTTACTCAAAGCAAAATTTAAAGTATTGGTAACTGTCCAAAATTTGTACTTGAACGGAACCGTAAATTCTAAATTAAAGCCCGTCTCTTTTTCAAAATTCGTGTTTTTAAGAGTCAATATATTTTGAGCGGAATCATAAGAAGAACCATAATAAACTGGATTACTAATTTTGTTGTAGCTCACTTTTACAGATTTCTCTTTATATTGATAACTTAAAGCAACTTCATCCGTAATTGTTGGGTCTAGGTTGATATTATTTGACCAAACAAAATAGGGATTTATATAAGCCGAAACCTGACTCGTTGAAGAAAAATTTGGCCTTGAAATACTTTTACCATAATTTAAATTAATCGTATTTGTACTATCTATTGGGATTTCGACTGTCACTTTTGGAAACAGATTAGTGTAATTCTTATCTATTAATAATGCTTTTTCTGATTGATACTTCCCTTTTACAATAGTATTTTCAGCTCTTAAACCAAAGGAATAATTTATTTTCTTAATGCTTCCAGAAAACTGAGAATAGACGGCACTATTTTTTTCTTTATAATTATAATCTGAATTTATTATACTTATGGGACTCTCATTTTGTACAAAAAAATTGGTATTAGAATTTGCCCGTAGGTAAAGTGCTCCGAATTCCAACTTCGTTTTGTTTTTAAACTCTTTTTCAAAATCAAACCTTCCTGAGAAAACAGCAATATTTATTTTTTGATTTCTATTTTGTGATAGTTCAAAACCAGTATTATTGTAATTATTAGAAATTACACTTGCAATTTCCTGATTAAACTTGGAATATTGAAAACCCGAAAATAAAATACCATCAATACTTTTTATTTTATGGTTATAATTTAAAAAACCGTTAGAAAAGCTTCTTTTTTCGTCATTAGCATTAAAAGTATTGACTTCATTAATTGTACTTTGTTGCGGATTATAGGTCTGTGTCTTAATATCAAAAATATCTTTTTGGCTTCTTCTGCCAAAATTTAAAGAAAAATAATCCTCTTCATTTATTTTATAGAAAGCCGCGCCTCCAAAAATAAATTGTGGCCTTTTTGTAACTGCTTTAACCAAATAATTTGAAATAATATCGTTAGAAGGAATCGTAAAGTTATTCCCGTTACTTTCCCAGATTTTAACTTGATTGTAGTCAAAATTTGCTTTAAACTCAAATTTATTTTTCTTTAAAGTAGAATTAATTCCTAAATAGTTGTTGAAATACTTTTTAAAAGATGCTATCTCAGATAAAGTAGTTTCAAAACCTTCTTTTTTACTTAACTTTCTTGCAATCAATATAACTACTCTTCCTGAAGCCTCATATTTTGAAGATGGATTATTGATAATTTCAATGCTTTTAATAGCATCAACAGCTAAAGAATTCAAATCATTTATTCCTACTTTTTGATTATCAATATAGATCAAAGGATTCCCTTTTCCTATAACAGTAATACTTTCTTTATCAGTACTTACCTGAATATTTGGCATTTTTGCTAATAGACCTAAAGTACTTGGTGTTGAATTATAAATTGAATTCGCAACATCAACTTTGATATTTCCATTTTTATTGGTAAAAAGTTTATTTTGGCTACTAACCATTACTTCTTTTAATTTAGTAGAAATACTGTCCTTTGGAGTTTCCTTTTGTCCGTAACCAAATGCTGTTATAAAAAGACAAATTGTAATAATGCTATTCTTCATTTAAAATTGTAATTATATTTAAACCATTACAAAAATGCTTCTAAATACTAACAAGCTAAGTTAATCGAAGGTTAATGCGAGGTTAAAGCCTAGATTAAATAATTAAATACTTATTTTTGGATGGTATATTTCAACAAATGAAACAAAGAATCAATTTATTAATCACCTTTTCAATTATAGCGCTAATTGTGTTGTGTGTTGTTCATTTTTTTTTGGTGAAAATCACCTATAATTACAAAGTAGCACAGTTTCATGCGGAAATCAAAGAGGAAATTGCCTCTATCACAAATGATTACAGTGATATTGATTCGGCTATTGTCTATAAGAAAGATTTACTTTATAAACAACTAGCTCAGCGCTACCTACAAAACAAAAAAAGAAAATCCGACCTTACATATGCATTGTTACACAACGAATATAGAGATGTGCTAACACGAAAATTACAACTAAAATTAGAAAGAGAAATACCGGATATCACAATTAACTTTGCAGTTGTACTGAACAAATTTATCCTTTATAAAAGTGCTCAAAAAGCAGATACACTTTTTTCCGAAAAGTCATTTATTAAAAATAAATTATATGGTAATTTAATCTCTTTGGACAATGCCTTTCTAGTTCGGAATTATGCCGGAACAACTAGTGGTTCTTTACAAATGCAGGATTATAAATTGCTTACTGAAGATTCAATGTATGTTTCTGTAATAGAATGGGAAACCATAATTCTAAAAAGAATGAGAATGGTTTTAATCTTATCCTTATTTTCTATTATAACATTAATAACTCTTTTTGTAATTGCCATTAAAGCATTAATCAAACAAAAAAAGGTAAATGATGTCAAAACTGATTTTATAAATAACATCACCCATGAGCTCAAAACACCGTTGACAACTTTGGGAATTTCTACTAAGATATTGGAGCGAAAAGAGATTCGGGATAATGAAGTCCAATTCAACATGATCCTCCATACGATTTCACGTCAAAATAATCGTTTGCAAAACTTAATCGACCAGGTAATGTCAAGTTCATTAGGTGAATTTGAACTACAAAAAGAAAAAATTGATTTGGAAACTTTTTTGAATACAATTATAGTAGATTTCAAAATTGCAAATCCTGAAATTAATATTACATCAGACATCAATGCCGCAAAAACCACTTTATTGTTAGACCAATTCCATTTAACAACTGCCATTCAAAACGTGCTTGAAAATGCCGTGAAATATGGTAGTACCGTTATTAATATAAAAACAGAATTAATCCAAAATCAATTTAACATTAGTATTAAAGACAATGGAATTGGAATTTCTAAGAATAAACACTCCTTACTTTTTGATAAGTTTTACAGAGTGGAGAAAGGCAATTTACATAATACAAAAGGACTGGGATTAGGACTTTATTATGTAAATCAAATTATAAAAGCACACCAAGGATCAATTGCTGTTATAAGTGATTTAGGAAAAGGATCTGTATTTACCATTATGTTTAAAGTCTAACTATTCACAATTGAAAAAAATACTTTTAGTCGAAGATGATTATGATTTTGCTAGTGTTCTAAAACAATATTTAGGATTGTATGAATATGATGTGACTTGGGTGCAAAACGGAGAAGAAGCATTGGCTATTTTTGAATCAGTGTCTTTTGATATTTGTATTTTTGATGTTATGATGCCAAAGATGGATGGTTTTACTCTTGCAGAAAAAATAATCAAAATCAATCCAGAAATTCCTTTTGTTTTTCTAACGGCAAGAAAACTAAAAGAGGACAAAATCATCGGATTAAAGCTAGGTGCCGATGATTATATTGCAAAACCATTCGAAGCCGAAGAACTTATCTTACGCCTGAATAACATATTGAAAAGAAGCCTACAAAAATATACTGTTTTTTCTAAAGTTGATGAATTACAAATTAGCTCTTATTTATTCGATACGAAACGCCTAACTTTAAAAAATAACACCAAAACACAACAACTCACAGAGAAAGAAGCTGCCCTTATTCATTTTTTTTATATTCACAAAAACCAAATGATCAAAAGAGAACAAATACTTAAAGCGATTTGGGAAAATGATGATTTCTTTTCTGGAAGAAGTATGGATGTTTATATCAGTAAAATCAGAAAATATTTTAATGATGACAATCGAATCAGTATTGAAAGCGTCCGGAATATTGGTTTAGAATTCAAGCTAAGAGATTAAACAGCATCATTTATCTTGTCCAATTTATCCAACACCATTTTATAAGTAGGTAATTCCATTTCATATTTCAGTCCTTCATTCACAACAAATTCAGTCAATGAAGCCAATTCAAATTTTCTACCAGCCAATACATCACGATGCATCGATGAAGTGGCATCTTGAGGTGTTTTTTCTAGTTTAAGAATGGTTTGCATAACAATATCATTGGGTAAATTCAACCCTTTTACCGCGGCTAACATGGAAATCTCATTAAGAAGTTCAACATATACTGCTCTACTGGAATTACTATTTATGATCTCACCTATATTTTGATTTAAGTACGATGTGGCTGAAGCCAAAGCAGAAATGAATATGAATTTCTCCCAAACTGTTTCCTCTATAGTATCAACCAGGTAACTTTCTATTGCTGCGTCTTTAAAAATTGTTTGTAATGCTTTAAGCCTTCCAATGGGCGCTGTATCAGATCCAAAATATAATTTTTCATAAGGCCCCATTTTTCTTATGACTCCTGGAGATTCGATCATGGAAACGATATACACGCAGCCCTGTAAAACTTCATTATCAGGATAGAGGGTACTTATTCTTTCTGGTGCATCGACACCATTATATAAAGGTAGGATTATTGTGTTTTTAGTAATGCATTTTTCTAACGAAAGAAGACTTTCTTCTATATCATACGTTTTTGTCGCGCAAATAAGAAAATCGAGTTTTCCGATTGTTATAGGATCATTAGATACAATACTAGGAAAAGCAATTATTTCATTTTCGTCAGTGATTATCTTTAATCCTGAAGCTGCAATTGCTTTTTGGGTTTCACCGCGAGCAATAAATACAATTTCGAATTGATCTGATTCAGCATAGACTTTAGCCAATAATCCGCCAAAATAACCACCTACTCCACCCATTCCTAAAACTCCAATTCTTGTTTTCATAACTACTATTTGCAATAAAAATTAAACCATTAAGAAATTTAGAAAATCAAGCCTACTGACTTAATGAAACTTAATTTCTTAATGGTTCCCTTTTAGATTTCACAATCTTTTATTTATTAATTCTTAGAATATAAAAAAAAACAGACCTATAAGCCGGATTCTGTATCCCAATAAATCGGGACCCTTATCATTTATCTAGGCTTATAATTACTCATAAGCTCAAGCTATCTACCCTTCAACAACGGACGAGAAGCCCTTAAATGCTGATATACTTGATATTTCACCGCATAGAGTTTACCTGGTTTCACTACAGCATTACCTGTACATACTTTCTGTTGCACTTGTCCTAATCTCGCCTTTGCAGACAAAACCGACGGGGGTTACCCGCTATGCTTCTCTAAGGTGTCCGGACTTTCCTCTTTATTCCGAACTTGATTCGGAACCTTATGAAATTTAAACTAAAAATCAATAGGTACTGAAACGAGTTCAGTATAAAGCGATAAGGCGGTCTGTGCCGCAAAATTACAACAATTTTAACTCGATGTCAAATAATAAATTTTAGTTTAACAGCTATTTTATAAACTCTTAATTTTAAATTGATTATCTTTAAGAGTAACTTAAAATCGCTTTATATGAAACCTATATATCATTATTCAACCGTCTCTGAAGCCCTCGATGAGCTAAAGGAATTAGGGTTTACTTACGATTATAATATTTATCAGGAGGACATTATTAAAAAACCCGCTGAACATCAAGTAAGACATGTTTACAGATATGAAGGAAATTCTGATCCTGGTGATTCAACTATAGTATATGGTATTACGTCTTCCTCTGGTAAAAGAGGCGTTTTTGTTGCCGGTTTTTCAGCTAAAACGGGTAATGAGGCAGCAATTGTATTGTCTAAGTTATGTATTGAAAATAATAGCAATCAATGCAGCACTTAATCTAATTTCTTTTATAAAATAACTTCGAAATAAAACATAAAAATCATGACTCAAACGTATCACTATGCCACTGTTTCCAAAGCCTTAGACGAGTTAAATGAAAATGGCTTCAACTATGACTTTAATCTTCATGAAGAGGATATTGCAAAAAACCCGCAAAAATATCAGATCAAACATATCTATCGTTATGAAGGCGATACAGATCCTGGGGATGAATCCGTAGTTTATGGTATCCAATCAACGTCCGGAAAAAAAGGAGTCTTTGTCGCGGGATTTTCTGCAAACTCAATTACTGATGCTGCTCAGGCGCTGATAAATATTAGCATAAAAAACAGAATAAAATAAAAAAGTTATCTTGAATTTTTGATCTTTAAAAACATTAAAAAAAATATGGAACATACTTATCATTACGCCACTGTCTCAAAGGCCTTAGAAGAATTAAAAGAAAATGGATTTACTTATGATTTTAACCTTCATGAAGAGGATATTGTTAAAAACCCCAACCATTACCAAATTGTACACATCTATCGTTATGAAGGAAATTCAAATCCAGATGACGAAGCAATAGTCTACGGAATAACTACAAAATCTGGTGAAAATGGTGTTTTTGTTACTGGTTTCGCAGCAAATTCAGTTAGTGATGCCGCACAAGTATTAATTAAACTAACCATTGACGGCAGAAAATAATAATATTGTCAATTTTTACTTCGCAAAATTTAAGAATACTGCGTTTTTATAATCGTTAACCTGCGAAACACAAATGAAAATTCATCTATAATTCGACATATGAGTTTCACAGGTTTAACTAATTTATGAATGAAAACAGCATAGAAACTTTGAGAATAAACACTCAAACTTATTTTCAACAATTTTGAGTAATATTGATTATCTACTTAGAATTCAAACTTTTAGTTCAATAAAATAAAACTAGTTAAACACTGCTAAAAAGCCTAAATTATTAACTGCATCAAGTCTCTCTGTCTTTTAAAAGTTGAAGAGAAAATTTCTTTTACCAATAATTTTAGAATTAAACAATTTATCATTTTCATAATATAATGGCAATGACTATATTTGCTTTCGAATAAAAATTCTATGGAACAATTCATTGTATCGGCTCGTAAGTATCGTCCTCAAACATTTAATGATGTAGTGGGACAAAAAGCCATTACCAATACTTTGCTGAACGCCATAGAAAGCAATCACCTTGCCTCTGCCCTATTATTTACGGGACCTAGAGGAGTTGGGAAAACCACTTGTGCTCGTATTTTAGCCAGAAAAATCAATCAACCAGGTTACGATGACCCTACCGAAGATTTTGCTTTTAATGTATTCGAATTAGATGCTGCCTCTAACAATTCAGTTGATGATATCAGAAACTTGATTGATCAGGTTCGTATTCCGCCACAAACTGGAAAATATAAAGTTTATATTATTGATGAGGTACATATGTTATCTTCAGCGGCATTTAATGCTTTTCTAAAAACATTAGAAGAACCGCCAAAGCATGCCATTTTTATATTGGCAACTACCGAAAAACATAAGATTATCCCAACCATTTTATCGCGTTGCCAGATCTTTGATTTCAAAAGAATCACCGTTAAAGATGCTAAAGAACATCTAGCTGAAGTTGCAACAAGCCAGGGAATCGTTTTTGAAGATGACGCCTTACATATTATTGCACAAAAAGCAGATGGTGCCATGCGTGATGCTTTATCTATTTTTGACAGAGTCGTTTCTTATTGTGGAACTAACTTAACTCGTCAAGCTGTTACCGAAAACTTAAACGTACTCGATTACGAGACCTACATCACGGTTACAGATTTAATTCTTGAAAATAAAATTCCTGAATTACTAATGGCTTTTAACGACATTCTTTCTAAAGGTTTTGATGCGCATCATTTTGTGTCTGGATTAGCCTCCCATTTTAGAGATTTACTAGTTAGCAAAACACCTTCAACTCTATCCTTATTAGAAGTAGGTGAACAAGCTCAAAAAATGTACGGATTGCAAGCTCAGAAATGCAACCAAGATTTTCTATTGAAAGGAATTGCTATTGCAAATGATTGTGATTTAAAATACAAGTTGAGTCAAAATCAGCGATTGCTCGTTGAACTTTGCCTAATGCAACTTGCCTCTATCACTTTTGATGGAGAAAAAAAAAAGTTGAGTCCTTTATAATTCCCCCTACCTATTTTAGAAAAACGGATTATTCCATAGCTGATCAAACAAAAGCTACAGAAGCAAAACCTGCTCCATTACAATCCCTTGTAAAACCGCAGGAAATTGTAGTAGAAAAAACACAGGAAATCACTGCTCCTGCCACTCCTGTAAAAACGGAACCATCATCAAGCGGACCTAGTATTTCTGCCTTTTCATTATCTAGTATCCGTGCCAAAAGAGCATTGGAAGAGAGTAATAAAGCATATGTAAAAGAAGTTGTCGATTTACCTACCGAAGCCTTTTCTGAAACAGAAATGTTAGTCCAATGGACTAAATACGCGAAACGTTTAGGTGACAAAGGATTTAAAATTATGGAATCATTGTTACTTATAAACGATCCCGTTTTGAATGGATTTGCTATTTCACTTGAATTGCCTAACGAAGGTTCAAAATTAGATTTTGAAAAAGAACTTAATGGGTTGCTAGGACATTTAAAAGGACATTTACACAATCATGATATTACCATTGAAGTTATTGTAAATGAAAGTTTCGAAAATAAAAAGAATTTTAATGATCAAGACCGATACAATAGGTTACATGAAATAAATCCTAGTATTGAACTGTTAAGAACCACATTTGGATTAGATTTAGACGCATAAAAAACATCCGTTAATACCCCAAATTATTAATTTATATTTTATCTAAATTTATTTTTTTTTCTATTTTCTTATCTCGAATTAACCAAATCATTAGTACCAAAACGTAAATAACAACTGAAATCAATACGCTGTAAAAAGAACAAAATATAATATAAAGCTAAGTTTTCCTTTAGCGTCCTTCCCCACCGCAGTTGCAATCCGTGACTCTTTACCCTCATTTGCAATAATAGCGTTTTGCAGAATCCAAAAAGACATGGAACATAAAAATAATATTATTCCATAAAAAGTAAGTGTTGTTTTAGCAAAATAATGGACTCCCATCCCTTTTGGAGAAATAGGAATTAATGACAACCAAAATAAGAAGTGTAAATTAGCCCAAAGTATTTGCGCATTAACTTTAGAAATACTTTGCATTAAATGGCAGTGTTTTTCCAATAAATTCCAACATAGACAAAGCTCAATATATAACTAAAAAAAGCAGGAAAAAGGGATATCAAATCAGTAAACTCAGTTCCAAGCTGACCATCAATTTCCAATATCATAATGGTAATTATGATTGCGAGTACACCATTGCTGAACATCTCCAATCGATATTTGTCCATCAGGTATATTTATATAAAGATAATCCCAATTAAAACATTAATTAGTTAACAATAAGCTATTTAACTCTTAACTCACACCCACAACTTAAATTTATATTTTACCAAAATACATAGCCTTGACAATTCCATCTGATAATCCAATTTTAGGAACATAGATTTGTCGCGCGCCACTCCATTTCATTGCATTTAAATAAATTCTAGTAGCAGGAATAATAACATCTGCGCGATCCGGATTTAATCCCAACTCCGAAATTCTTTGCTCGTATGTCAATGAATTCAAAAAAGCATATTGTGAAGTCATATAAATATACGACAAAGGCTTTTCTTGGATTTTACCTGACATTTTAAATAGCTTATTGATATTACCTCCAGAACCTATCAAGGTAACTTCCTCATAATCGACGGTATTGGTTTTAATCCATTTTTCTATTTCATCCCATACTACATCGCAAACCATATTATTTAATAAACGTACAGTTCCCGCTTTAAACGATTTGGACACAACTATTTTACCATTCGAAAAAAGTGTAAATTCGGTACTACCACCACCAACATCCACAAAAAGATAGGTTTGATCTGTTTTTAGCAAGTGGTGCAAATCCGTTGAAGCGATGATTGCCGCTTCCATTTTCCCGTCAATGATTTCTATATTAATATCTGCTTTTTCCCTTATAAGGTCTGCAACTTCTTTTCCGTTATATGCTTCTCTCATTGCAGAGGTTGCAAATGCCTTATACGCCTGTACTTTATGCACTTTCATCAACAGATTGAATGCTGTCATCGCGTCGCACATTCGATCTATATTTTCTTCGGATATTTCACCGACAGTAAAGGCATCCTGTCCTAAACGAATAGGCACACGAACCAAGGAACTTTTATTAAATTGAGGTTCTTTACCCTCTTGTTCAACAATATTTACAATTAATAAGCGCATGGCATTAGATCCAATATCGATTGCAGCGTATTTTTTTATATTAATCATTCTTAATTATGATTTTGAGTTTACTTTTTTGCTAAAATTAGCTGAAAATAAAATTTATGTTTTTAAAAAGTTTCTGCCAATAATTCGACTTTCTTTTGATAATATTTATAGGTTTCTATTTGAGCTCTAAATACAGGATCACTATTTCTCTCGCGATACTTATTATCCAATAAAGCAGAATGAATACGTGCTTTTACATTTCCTTTCCAGCCTAAATCAAAATTATCAATTAATTCTTTTTTGATCTCTTGATCGTAGATAGGACAAGTCACTTCTACCCTTCCATCGAGATTACGATTCATAAAATCAGCCGAAGAAATAAAAACTTCGGTTTGCCCAGCATTTCCAAAGATATATATTCTAGAATGTTCTAAATAATTATCAACAATACTAATGGCTTCAATATTTGCACTCATTCCCTTAACACCAGGAATAAGAGAACAAATTCCTCTTACTTCGAGTTGTATTTTCACTCCAGCATTGCTGGCTTCATACAACTTGTCGATCATTCCAAAATCAGACAAACTATTCATTTTTAATTTTATGTATGTTTTTCTACCCGCTAATGCATGAAGAATTTCTCTATCAATTAATTTATAGAATCGAACTCGGGTATAATGTGGCGAAACAATTAGGTGTTTATAACGGTACAACCTATAATTAATATTAAAGAAGTCAAATATTTTATTAATGTCTTTTAGGATCTGTTGATGACTTGTAAATAGTGTGACATCAGTATAGACTTTTGCGGTGGCTTCATTAAAGTTTCCTGTTGATATAAAGCCATACCTTTTTACTTTTCCACTTTCATTTCGTTCAATAACACATATTTTACTATGAACCTTTAGTCCCTTTACCCCAAAAATAAGTTCGATGCCCTCAATTTGCATTTGTTCTGCATACGATATATTTGATGCTTCATCAAATCGTGCCTGTAATTCAATCTGAACTATAACTTTTTTACCATTCTTCGCCGCATTTATAAGAGAACTTATGATTTGGGAGTTTTTAGCTAAGCGGTACAATGTTATTTTAATCGTAGTCACTTTAGGATCTAAAGCCGCTTCACGAAGAAATTTAGTGAGATAAGAAAAGGATTGGTATGGTGCATTTAGAAGATAATCCTTTTCACTGATTTTTTGCAATATACTTCCTTCCAAACTTAATCCAGGAATGGGCAACGGATCATTTTTTGCATACAATAAATCGAATCGTCCCAAATTTGGAAAATCCATATAATCTCTTCTGTTATGATATCTCCCGCCAGGTATTATACTGTCTGTCGAATGAATTTTCATCTTATCTAAAAAGAACCTTAAAGTATCTTTATCAATTAATTGATCGTATATAAAACGAACAGGTTCCCCTATTATTCGGTCTTTTACACTTGTCGAAATTTTCTCAAGCATACTCTTGCTCAAATCACTATCAATATCCAATTGAGCATCGCGGCTAATCTTTATCATATGAGCGGAAACACTCTGATAATCAAAAATATTAAATATACTTTTTAAATTGTGTCTAATTACATCATCAATAAGAATCACATATTGTCTTTCATCGTTTGAAGGCAATACTACAAATCGATTCATTGTCTTTGGAATTTCAATAATGGCATATCGAACTTCTGAGTTCTTTTTCATTACTAATTTAATGGCCAAATACCCCATATTATCTCTCAATAATGGAAATTCAGACAAATCATTCAAAATAATCGTCACTAATTCAGGACTTAATTTTTGTATGAAAAAATCTTTTAAATAAATTTCTTGCTCTTCTGAAATTTCATTCTCATTTATGATAAAAATATCTTCCGCTTCTAGTTCTGTTTCAATTTTTTTTAGAATTAGAAGACTTTCGGTTTGATCTTCAATTACAATCTCCGTTATATCTTTTACCAATTGTTGAGATGAAATACCTCCAAGAATTTTCTCTCCAGACTTCCCCGACAAACTTAATCTTCTTATGGCAGCAAAACGAACTCTGAAAAACTCATCTAAATTATTTGAAAAAATCCCTAAAAAACGTAATCTATCTAAAAGTGGTACTGATTCATCTGCTGCTTCTTGGAGTACTCTGGCATTAAATGCTAACCAACTTTTTTCTCTATCTATGTATTTTCTTTCTAGCACTATATTTATTTTAAATCCTTTGGAACTATTATTTTTTTTGTCTTCCCCTTATTAATTTCTGCCCAATACTCTGTGTCAAATTCTAAAGCTACAAATCCGCTAGTGGGTACATTACTAATCGAAATGTCCCCAAATTTATTAACAAAATTTGTAATTGCTGCATTATGCCCAAAAAGAATAATACTATCAAAGGTATTCTCGCAAGACTTTATTGTTTTTTCCAACTGCTTTTCATCAAAAGTATAAAGAGCTTCTTTATAATCAATAGATTCAATAGGATATAAAATGTTTTGAGCAAAAATTAGCGCGGTATCAGACGCCCTCTTAGCAATGCTGCTCCATATCACATAAGTCTTAGGAATAAAATCCAAGATACTTAAAGAAACTAAATGAGCATCTTTCATTCCTCTTTGATCTAATGGTCTATCAATATCTCGTAGCGGCACATCCCAATTTGACTTTGCGTGTCTTATTAATATTAGATTTTTCATATTTAGGTGTTTTCTTATGATCTACAATAAATACTAATCGAACTAGAAAGATACAATATATATTATTATCTTAGGTTTGTTTTTACCTGAAATCACATAAAAACTCTGCATATATCCCTTAAAACACAGACCTTCAATATACTTATAAACCATAATTAAAAAAAACAACTAAGTAGTTTAAATAAAGCAGCAATCTTTCACTTAAAGTAATTTATCGTTATGCCCCAATATAAAATTAGTTGACTAAAACAATATAATTCTTATTAATAATAAAGTTTTATTTCTGCTATGATAGTCAGTTATTAAAACTTATAAATAATACTATTCCTTATACAAGTTTAAAATAAAAATATTAACGAAAGGCTACTTTTTACTTTATGCTAATTACTCCTAGTTAAAAATAAAATTCAAACTAAAAAGGAGAAAAACTGAGCAATTATAGTTTACGACAAGAGATTGTTTTCTGTCAAAAATATTTCAATTTCAAGAATCTAAAAAAAGAATTTTCTCTTCTCTTTTCAAAGAAAAAACAATAGGTAGTTTTCATAAAATTGATATATAAAATAGAGTACAGCATTAAAAAGACAAGCTTTTAAATTAGATTTAATGCCTGTTATTTTTAAAAATAAGATAATTTAATATCAGATATTGTGGCGAAAACCGTCTTTTAACGATTATTTAAGTTATTCAAAGAAAAATTGTGAAAACGTTAATATTTAATTTTAAATTTGGTTTCTGATAATATTTTTATTACGTGCAATAGTTTCTAGCCCGAAATCTACTGTTCATTTTGAAAGCATAAAAACCTACTATTATGATAGAAAAAATTACTTCAAGTAAAATTATCGAACTTAATAACGACAAACTTTTTTTAATAAAAAGAAAAAAATTTTTTATTAAAAACACTTCAGTGATGACGTTTTTTATATCATTATATAACGATTTTTCCTGTTTTACAAAAACTCCTATTTTTCGTGTCACTACTGTTTCATCAAACAACTTTTTAATAGTCTATAAAATGGATTTTATTAAAAGGTTACTCTATTTTAGAAATTATAATTATGTTTCACCAATGCTAATAGAATGAAAGCATATTAATAACAACTCCGCACACGGACAGAAACAATAGATTAATCTTTACAGATAAAATAAATAAGATTTTCAAAACATGAAAAACAATAACCATAATTCTTGTGATAAAAATAAAAAAAACACTACTAAAATAGTATTTTTTTTATTAGCCTTAATGGTTTCATTTAGTTCGTATTCGCAATACTATAATCAACATTACGTTGCACCAGCTCCATGGAGGTATTTCACCAGCGTAAATGAATTAGTTGTTGCCACCGAATCTTCTTCAACTGTTTCCGTTGCTGTAAAAAAGAGCGATGGTACCTTGATAACTACTTTATCTACTTCAAAAGGAATGCCAGCCGTTTACAGATTTGCGGGTTCACCAACAGCTTCTGGTTCAGAATATTATGCTGAAAATATTGTGATATCGGCTGCAGGTTTAAATATTACGGCTACTGCGCCAGTTTCTGTAAATCTTAGAAACATCGCCTCAGATCAAATCGACGGCGATCAAAGTTTTATCAAAGGAAATTCATCTTTAACTAGTTTTGGTAATGCTGGGATAGGCGTTAGTTTTAGAGTTGGATATTATCGAGATGGAGATGTTGGTAATTTTAGAGGTTGGGGGTATACAAGACCTTTGTATAGTGTTATGGCTATTAATAACAATACTTCTGTTAAAATAAATGGAATTCCTACTATAACTTTAAATGCGGGTGAAAGTTATTTATTTCAAGCTAATATGGGCTCTTTAGTGGAGACATCTGGACCTGCGGTAGTAAATACGGGCGCTAAAATTGATACGCCAGAAGGTTGTGGTGACGGAACTTTAGATCAAGTACCACCTGTAGCCGTTTTAGGTAAAGAATACTTTATTGTAAGAGGTCAAGGTAACACTACAGCTGAACAAACTACTGTTATAGCGACGGAAGCAAATACGAAGTTAACAATAGCAAACTTTGCGGCAGACGGATCTTTGGTATCTACAAATACAAAAACATTAGTGGCAGCGGGTGATTTTTATACTTTCAAACATGGAACGACAACACCATCAAATGGGAATTCTTTTTCTTCTTTAGATTCTTACTCAGCATCTAGAATTATTAGTGATAAGAATATAGGTGTTTATTCAGGTACAGCAGTTACATGTGAAGTAGACATTACATCTGTTGCTCCCGTTTCAACATGTGGTGGTTCTAGTTATGTGGAAACTTATAAATTTACAAAATACGATAATACCGACCTTCCTTATTTTGGTTACATCCTTATACAAAGCGCTACGGACGTAGTAAAAGTAAATGGTTCAGCTTTACCAGGTAGAAGACAACTAGGTACAACTGGGTGGTATTTAATTAATTTTACTAAAGAGGAAATAGGATCACCTAAAAATATAATAATAGAAGGTGCTTCAAAAATGACTGTTAGCTTGGTACAACAAGGTTATGGTTTTTCTATGTCGGCAATTTTCTCTAACTATACAAAACAACCAGATGCTCCTACCGTTGATAACGATGGTATAGGATGCACATCTACGGCAACATTATCTACAAGTTTAGGATTTGGTCCATATCAATGGTTTTTAGATGGAAATGAGATATCTGGAGCAATTTCAAATACATACACAACAACTACAACAGGAAGTTACTCTGTATCTTCAACATTATCTTGTGGAGCGTTTGTACAATCACAACCTATTTCGGTTAATATATGTAGTGATGTATCAATAACAAAAACTGTCAATGAACCTGAACCTTGTTTGGGCTCAAATGTTATTTTTACCATAACGGCAAAAAATAACGGACCTGGTAACGCAGTAGGAGTTTCTGTGCAAGACTTACTACCTAGCGGTTATAAATATTTGTCATCAGAATATACTGTAGGTACATATGATAATACTTCGGGAGCTTGGACAATAGGTGGTTTAAATAATAACCAAAGTGTTGTTTTGAAAATTACAGCAAAAGTAAACGACACTGGAGAATACATTAATAAAGCTACGATAAGCTCATCAGCTGATTCTAACCTTACAAATAATTCAGCAAATGCAAGTACTTCACCAAAATCTATAGCTGTAGTTATTGCGAGCAATCAAACAGAATGTTCCGATGGCACAACAACTCAAACTTTAACTGCAACTGCAACAGGAGGAATTATAACTTGGTATAATTCAGCAACTGCTGGTACCATAGTAACTTCACCCACTCAAGTGGGAGTAGGTAGCTCAACTTATTATGCAGAGGCTTCTAATGGTACTTGTTTGAGTTTAATTAGAAAAGCTGTTACATTAACTATTACGCCTTCAATTATTTTATCAGAGACTCATACTAATATATCTTGTAATGGAGACTCTAATGCTTCAATTGACCTAAATGTAACAGGAGGTTCTGGCTCATACTCTTATAACTGGACAAAAAATGGAAATTCACTTTCCACTTCTGAAGATTTAACTAATTTAACAGTTGGAACCTATTCAGTAACTGTTACAGATACTAATAATTGCCAAAATACACTTTCAATAGTTATCGATGGAAGTGACACTACTCCTCCGGTGAAACCAACTTTGACTGATGTTACTGGTGAATGTACTGCGACAGCGGTTGCTCCTACTACTAAAGACAATTGTGCTGGAACAATCACAGGAACGACTACTGATCCTTTGACTTATAATACACAAGGAATTTATACAATCACATGGACGTTCAATGATGGAAACGGAAACACTACTACAGCTACTCAAAAAGTAACTGTGAAAGATGTAACGGCTCCGGTGAAACCAACTTTGGCTGATGT
This sequence comes from Flavobacterium sp. Arc3, assembly GCF_041431375.1. Taxonomy (NCBI): domain Bacteria; kingdom Pseudomonadati; phylum Bacteroidota; class Flavobacteriia; order Flavobacteriales; family Flavobacteriaceae; genus Flavobacterium; species Flavobacterium sp. Arc3. Next base: position 139,118 of record NZ_JASMRI010000004.1, read on the forward strand.
CTCTGGAGAATGTACTGCGACAGCGGTTGCTCCTACAACTACAGACTCTTGTGCTGGAACAATCACGGGAACGACTACTGATCCTTTGACTTATAATACACAAGGAACTTATACAATCACTTGGACGTTTAATGATGGAAACGGAAACACTACTACAGCTACTCAAAAAGTAACTGTGAAAGATGTAACGGCTCCGGTGAAACCAAC
>NZ_JASMRI010000004.1:139424-140615 GCF_041431375.1 Flavobacterium sp. Arc3
TTTGGCTGATGTTACTGGTGAATGTACTGCGACAGCGGTTGCTCCTAGTACTAAAGATAATTGTGCTGGAACAATCACGGGAACGACTACTGATCCTTTGACTTATAATACACAAGGAATTTATACAATCACATGGTCGTTCAATGATGGAAACGGAAACACTACTACAGCTATTCAAAAGGTGATTGTGAAAGATGTAACGGCTCCGGAGAAACCGACTTTGGCTGATGTTACTGGTGAATGTACTGCGACAGCCGTTGCTCCTACTACAACAGACTTATGTGCTGGAACAATCACGGGAACGACTTCAGACCCTTTGACTTATACGAAACAAGGAACTTATACAATCACATGGACTTTCAATGATGGAAATGGAAATACTACTACAGCTACTCAAAAGGTGATTGTGAAAGATGTAACTGCTCCGGTTATAAATTGTCCTGAATCTTTAACAGTAAATTTGGATTCAAACTCTTGTACTATAGTTAAAGCCAATGTAAACCTTGGAACTCCAACTTCAAATGATAACTGTGAGTTAAAATCAGTAACAAATGATGCTCCTAATATTTTCCCTATTGGAAATACTACCGTGACCTGGACTGCAACTGATATTGCTGGAAATACAGCAACTTGTACGCAAGTGGTAACTGTAATAGACAATATAAATCCAACAATAACTTGTGCTGCCCCTGTAAACATAACTTTAAACACTCAATCTATTTCTATACCAAAAGAAAATGTAGATCTTGGCACTCCAACTTCAAGTGATAACTGTGAAGTTAAATCAATAACAAATGATGCTCCGAACTTATTTCCTATTGGAAACACTACAGTAACTTGGACCGTAACAGATAATGCGGGCAATATAGCTACTTGTACACAATTGGTAACTGTAGTAGCTCCAGCTATCAAAGCTGTCAATGATATTGCGGGACCTATAAACGGTACTAACGGTGGTGATGCCGGAATCAATATACTTACAAACGATACATTAAACGGTGTAAAAGTTAATGCTACAGATGTACTGATTACTTCTACTCCAAACGGACCTCTTACGGTAAATACGGATGGAACAGTAACTGTTGCGCCAAATACTAAAGCAGGTAATTATACTGTAGATTATACAATATGTCAAGTATTGAATCCGAACAACTGTAGTACTGCTACTGTGACAGTGACTGTAGTAGCTCC
>NZ_JASMRI010000004.1:140715-213359 GCF_041431375.1 Flavobacterium sp. Arc3
GCTACTGTGACAGTGACTGTAGTAGCTCCAGCTATCAAAGCTGTCAATGATATTGCGGGACCTATCAACGGTACTAAAGGTGGTGATGCCGGAATCAATGTACTTACAAACGATACATTAAACGGTGTTAAAGTTAATCCTACAGACGTATTGATTACTTCTACTCCAAACGGACCTCTTACGGTCAATACGGATGGAACAGTAACTGTTGCGCCAAATACTAAAGCAGGTAATTATGCTGTAGATTATACAATATGTCAACTATTGAATCCTAACAACTGTAGTACTGCTATTGTGACAGTGACTATAGTAGTAGATATAATAATACCTGATCTTCCATCGATAAGCATACTGAAAGACGGTACGTATATTGATAATGACAAAAATGGTATTACTAACCCTGGAGACACAGTACTTTATAATTTTGTAGTAACCAATACTGGTAATGTAACTTTGACTAACATAACAATAACAGATAACAATGCTGTTATCACGGGTGGTCCAATAGCAACACTAGGAGTTGGTGCAGTAAATTCAACAACATTTACAGCTGTACATACAATTACGCAAAACGATATAAATGCTGGTTACGTATACAATTTGGCAACAGCCACAGGAACTACGCCAAATGGAGGTTTAGTTACTGCCACTTCTACAGACCCTACTCCTTGTACCACATGTCCAATAATTCAAGATTGTAAAACATGTACAATAACCAAATTGGCTCAAAGTCCAACAATAGAAGTTGTTAAAACAGCTAATTCTGAAAATTATAGTGCAGTTGGTGACATTCTTAATTATACTATTAAGGTTACTAATACAGGAAATGTTACCTTGTACCAAATAGCTGTAACGGATCCATTAACTGGGTTGGATATTGCAATCACTAGTTTAGATCCAGGTAAATCTCAAGAATACACACAAAACTATACTACTACCCAAAATGATATCACGAACGGTACTGTAAAAAACATTGCTTATGCAAAAGGAGTTACCGCTTTAAATACTGAAGTAAGCGCTTCTGATGATGCAGATGTAGATATCGCAATAGTATTAGGTTGTGGAGTTATTAATGTTCATAATGCCTTCTCACCTAATGGTGATGGAATCAATGAAGGATTTGTTATTGATAATATTGATGATTTGACTTGTTATCCGGACAATACAGTTGAAATTTACAACCGTTGGGGAGTACTTGTTTACGAAACTAAAAACTATGATAATGTAAATAAAGCGTTCAAGGGATTTTCTGAAGGTAGAACAACAATTAAACAATCTGATGGATTACCAGTTGGAACTTACTTTTACATTCTAAACTATACTTCAGTTGATGGAACTGGTAACTTAGTTACAAATAAAAAAGACGGATACTTATACCTTACTAGATAAAAATCAAATAAAAGATACTTTTTTAGTTTCAATTATAAAAAAAACAAAATAGATGAAGAGAATTATAATAATATTTACTTTGGCATTTACTAGTCTAGCCTCTTTTGCACAGCAAGATGCGCAATACACACAGTATATGTATAATACGATCAATATAAATCCTGCTTATGCTGGCTCACGAGGTGCTATGAGTATTTTCGCTCTACATCGTACACAGTGGGTAGGTTTAGATGGTGCTCCGGTCACTAATGCAGTTTCCATAAATACTCCGCTAAACAATAGTAACTTGGGCTTAGGCCTCTCTCTAGTAAATGACAAAATTGGTCCTACACAAGAGAATACTTTTTCAGCTGATATATCTTATACTGTTCCAACTTCTGAAACAAATAAACTTTCATTTGGTATAAAAGCAACAGCAAATGTATTTAATTTAGATGCCTCAAAATTAAACCCTCAAATTAGTGATCCAACCCTCCATGATTATGGTAATAAATTTACACCCAATATTGGAGCTGGAATCTACTGGCATTCTGATAAAGCCTATGTAGGATTATCAGTACCTAATTTCATAGCAACAAATCGTTACGATGATAATGAAGTTGCGATTTTCAAAGAAAAAATAAATTACTATTTGATTGCCGGTTACGTATTTGATCTAAGTTATAATTTAAAATTTAAGCCTGCCCTACTTACTAAATTAGTAGAAGGAGCTCCATTGCAAGTTGATATATCAGGAAATTTTATGCTTAATGATAAGTTTAGCCTTGGGCTAGCTTATAGATGGAGTGCAGCCGTAAGTGCAATGGCAGGGTTTCAAGTTTCAGATGCCATATATATAGGTTATGGATATGATTTTGAAACAACTAAATTACAGAATTATAATTCAGGATCTCATGAGATTTTCTTTAGATATGAATTATTCAAAAACAACAAAAGAATAACAAGCCCAAGATTTTTCTAAAATAATTACTATGAAAAAAAATATATTACTTTGCTTAACTATAGTAAGCGTTTTTTCTTTCAGTTTATCTGCGCAACAAGCTAAACTTGCTTCCGCAAATAAAAAGTATGAAAACTATGCCTACATTAATGCTATTCAAACTTATGAAAGAGTTGCAGAAAAAGGGTATAAATCAGTAGAGCTATTTCAAAAATTAGGGAATGCGTACTATTTTAATGCCCAGCTAGAAAAATCGGCTAAATGGTACGGAGAATTGTTTGCTCTAGACAGTACTAGTATTCAACCAGAATATTATTACCGATACGCCCAATCTCTTAGATCTATAGGACAAAATGATAAAGCAAATAAAATCTTAGAGAAGTTTAACAAAGTTGCAGCAAATGATGACAGAGCTGAACTTTTTATGAAAAACGAAAATTACTTAGAAGCAATAAAAGCTAAAACGGGATATTATACAATAGAGGACGCAGGTATAAATTCTGAATATTCAGATTACGGTACTACCGTATATAAGAATAAAATTATCTTTACATCAGCAAGAGATACCGGAAGTCTTGGACAAAGAAAACACACGTGGACAAATGAACACTTCACAAGTTTATATTCTGCCAATTTAGATTCAAATATGAATCCTGAAGCAACTGAAAAATTTGACCAAAATATCAAGTCAAAATTTAATGAAGCTACTCCTGTCTTTACCAAAGATGGTAAAACAATATTTTTTACACGAAATAACTACCTAGAAGGTAAAAAGGGAAAAAATGGAAGTGGTATTACTTTAATTAAAATTTACAAAGCTACATTAGATAATAATGAGTGGACTAATATTACTGAGTTACCATTTAATAGCGATAACTATAGTACTGCGCATCCTGCTTTAAGTCCAGATGGGAAATTTTTATACTTTGTCTCTGACATGCCTGGAACTTTAGGTCAGTCTGATTTATTTAAAGCGGAAATTTATGAAAATGGTACCTTTGGAAAACCTGAAAATTTAGGTCCTACAGTAAATACCGCTGGAAGGGAAACTTTCCCTTTTTTGAATGATGACGATGAAATCTATTTTGCATCTGATGGACATCCTGGTGTTGGCGGACTTGATATATTTGTAGCCAAAGTAAAACCGGACGGTACTTATGACAAAGTTCAAAATATTGGTATTGATATTAATTCTCCAAAAGACGATTTTGCGTATTGGATAGATACAAAATCAAACAATGGCTTTTTTACCTCTAATAGAGATGGCGGTAAAGGATATGATGATATCTATAAATTGAAGCAACTTAAAAAAGTTATCTGTGAACAATTATTATATGGTATTATTACTGACAATGAGACTTTAGAAATCCTGCCTCAAACGAAAGTTTCTTTATATGATAAACAATTTAATTTAATTGAAACGACATTGTCAGATGAGAATGGAAAGTATACATTTAATGTAGATTGTGGATCTACATATAATATAAGAGCAGAAAAAAAAGACTATTTAACGAAAGAAAGTAACGTAAGCATTAGTGCCGAAAATGGAAAAACTGATTTCCCTATTGCTTTAGAACCAATTGAAAAGAAAGCTAAAGTTGGAGATGATTTAGCAAAATTCCTTGACATAACTGTAATTTATTTTGATTTAGACAAATCAAATATTCGAAGAGACGCTGCATTAGAATTGGAAAAAGTATTAGATGTGCTAAACCAAAATCCAAATCTTAAAATTGACATTCGCTCCCATACAGATAGTAGACAAACTCATAAGTATAACGAAGCCTTGTCTAATAGAAGAGCTAAATCAACTCAAAATTGGTTAATCCGTAATGGTATTGATGCAACTAGATTGAGTAGTAAGGGATACGGTGAAACACAATTGGTTAACAAATGTGCAGATGGAGTTAAGTGCTCTGAAGAAGAACATCAATTGAATAGAAGAAGTGAATTTATAATTATGTCATTATAGATTACAACTACAAACTATGTCTAGTCCTAAAAAACGATACAATAGGTAGAAAATAAAACCCCAATTAATAAACAGTAGTAAGCAAAAGTTTACTGCTGTTTTTTTTTTATAAGTAATCATTATTATTTGGTAGTCTGAATCTGAAAATAAGATGCACACAAACATTAAGCTTCATTATAAAAAATATTTATTGACTCTAAATCTGTTCTGTGGATATGTATTCTCGAACGATAGTTATGACCTTTCAATCTAATAGACACGAGAGATACTTTTTAGGTATGCTTTACAAAGCAAGTTTCTTACTATTTAACCAGTAGGATGCTTTATGTATATCGCTATTTCAGGACGGGACAATGCGGCCTAAACGTAATAACTAATCCACCCAAAGATTCCTCCAGTAATGACACAAATTGCATTTATAGTTTAAATAGAATAATTATCTACCATACTTTTACTAGAAGCTCTATAAAAAGACCAAACTATTCCAGCAAGATATAATAGTAGATATAAATGCTTTTCATATTTGTAATCATTAATGAATTTAAAAGTTCTCTAGGAGCTAAAATTATTATCACAAAGAACTGGCTTTCTCATATACTAGTTTTCTCAGGTAGAAAATAAAGTTCATTCCTGCTTTTTAATTTTTTTAGGTGTTGTGTTTCTCTGTTTAATTTACGCGAAATATTTATAAACCATCGCACATAAAATCCCAAGTCCAAAACTCAATAAAGTTCCTATCAAGATGTATTCAGTAAGTTTGACATCCTTAGATTCTTTAAGGTCTCCAAACCTAAAAATGGATTTTGCTGCTAATAAAAACCCGATACCTTCCCAAAAATTAATCACCACAAAGAAGAAAATAAACAGCCGTTCTAGAATCCCAATATACTTCCCCGCATTATTTGTCTCGTCGTTATTATTAGTAGTGATTTGAGCACTCCATTTTGACAACATCATTTTTAACACAATCGCACTCACATAAGTCACCGTGACTAAAGCTGTAAGTAATGCAAGGCTTTTTGTTGAATACACTGCTTCAAAATCGATTTCATAGGGATAATAATAATGTACCACGGCAGCAATGACGGCTAAATGTAATAGTTGGTCTGCGAAAAACCAGATTTTTACCGTTTTCTTTTTTTCGAAATATAATTTAGCGCAATCAATGGCAAAATGACTGATAACAATCACAATCAACGCAAACAAGTATTCAGGATTAAATCTCGTGATCAATAACAAAAGCACAAAATGTACCAGCAGATGAAGGTATAGGTATTTTGATTTGATTTTATATTTCTTTTTATCCTTGACCCAAGAAGTGGGCTGTAATAAAAAGTCACCTATCAAATGAGCTAAAACAAGCATTAAAGATAACTCTACCATAGTTTTTTAATTTCTTGTTTATAATACTCAATCACATTTTTTAGTTCCTCGTACCCTGCCCTATTTAAAGATGCACTTATCGAACTTTGGCTTTTTCTATTTAAAGCAAGAGCCAGTTCCTTTTGATTAATGTTCGGATTTTCTAATGCTTTTTTTATGATTTCGGCTGATGTGGGCGTCCAATTATCAGCAAATAAAACCACTAATTGAAAAATAACAGTAAAGGTTTCGTTAAACCCAGACCAAGGTGTTTGTATTCCTAAAGTTTGTTTTTTTAATCCTTCAAAGCATTCCCCTGAATTTACAAAAGCATTCCCGTTTGATTCCGTTACTTTATCAGCGGTATAATCGACAGTACCTACTCCTATTGCCATACGAACATCGAGTACTTTGTTTTGTTTGATAGCAGCCTTGATTAATAAGGCGATTTCGAGTGCATCTCTAGGGTCGACTACTAGCTGAAAACTGTCGCCTCTATAGATTTCCCAATCCTTAGGTTCATTGCCGTAAGCGTTCAAAATACCCTTTAAATCCTCCATCCACAGTGCCGAAGCTACTTTTCTAGAGTTAATAATATCACCGGTGATTACTGCTTTCATACCTTTCAATTTTAAGCAAGATAGTGAAAATATCGCTAAATATGACGATATTTTAATTTATCGTTAAATTAAGCGATAATATATATAATCGCCATTTAAGGCGATAATGATTGAATCACGGTTTTGCTACTATGATAAAAAATTCTAACTACATTAAACCTGGACTTTCACAACCACTTTTTTAACTCTTGAACTTTTGCCTACTTGTACACACGGCATATGCAAATCATCAGGGAAAAACACAGTAAACATCCCCTTTTCTACTCTAATAAAGGAGGTTTCTCCCTCATAAAAAGTGTAATCTTTATCTAAATCGCTACTAATTGCTTTTTGGTTATTCTTTGTTACAACTCCCATCAATTCGGTTCCCTGAATTATATATTGAATGTCAATATATTTAGTATGCCCTTCTAGCACACAGTCTTTTATTTCTTTTGTATCATAATCCTGAACAATGGCAAAAATAGCCTTATTATCAATTTCATAAGTCCCAGATTCTATTTGAACTAAATCTGTGTTTTTTATAAATTCAAATCCTTTTGCTAATCTTTCTGTCAAGTTTGCATAAAGGTTAGAATTTTCAATTTTATCGATTACCATTCTCTATTTTTAATTGTTCATCCCGGTTTTCTTGCTTTTGCAAATTTGTAAAAAATTAAAATGCTATTTTAAAACCAGGCTTTTTTATTTTATTCTTTTTTCGAAATTTTGTTTGAATTTATTAAATGTCATCTACTCTACTTTTTTAGCATTCATATCTTTTCCCATATTCAATGTCAAACTATCAATATGTCCATTTTCATCGCTATTAAAAGTAAATTGAGCTGTAATTATTTTGCTGTAAAATCTATTTTGTGTCATCGGATATACAGTTGTGATTTTTTCGTTAGTCCCTTGTATATATAGCTGTCCTTTGTCTTCGGTTACCGTAAAAGAATAATTTTCATTTAATTGATATCGTCCCAAATAGTTTTTAAGAACTTCTGCAGCAACCGTAACTTCACTAATTAAATCAGTTGTCGTAACACCTATTTTTTTTAAAACCTTTAATGCATTTGCATTATCTGGATTTAAAGCCACTGATTTTTTATAATTTTCGATCGCATTGACCGTGTCTTTTTGCAATAGATAAATTTCGCCCAGACTGTTATAAACATTTGAAGAATTTGGATTTAATGTCACATTAAATTTAAATAGGGAGAAAGCGTCTGCTAATTTATTTTCGTTAAGATATTTGTAACCCAATTCATTAATAGCGGCATCGTCCATCATAAATAGATTTGGATTAGATTGTATCGATTTGGTCGTTTTAGCAATCGCCTCATCGACAGAGTTTGCTTCTAACGCTTTTTGTAATTCTGACAAAACAGTAATCTTAGGTATTTCATAAGGCTTAGAAGCTAATATATTCTCTATTGCAACATTCATTAAATCTTTAGTAATCGCATTTCCAGCATTCGTAAGCCATATATACGTATTTTTTTTGTCTAAATCTCTCATGATAAAATTACGGTAACCAAAATCACTTCCTGAATGGTTAACTGATTTTTTTTCTGGAGTAAGAAACCATCCAAATCCATAATTAGACAATGAACCATCATTTAAAACCACTGGAGTAAATGCTTCCTCAATTGTTTTCTTAGAAACTAACTTTTCAGTATACAACGCTTGATCCCACAAAAACAAATCATCAACGTTTGAAAACATACTTGTAGAACCCGTATGTGAAACTACATAATCATCAAGTTCACCAATCACAGTATAACCAATAGCCCTATTTTTTAAATCGATTTTTGGAGCATCACCAACCAAAGTATTTTTCATTTTTAATGGGTTAAAAATATTCTCTTTTAAAAATTCTGCTAACGACCTATTCGAAACTTTCTCTATAATCATAGCCAACATAACGTAACCAGCATTATTATATACATATCGCTCTCCAATGCCCGCATCTAACGCCTCTCTTTGCTCAATTATTTTTAAAATTTCTCCATTGGTCAGGTTATATTTTTCAGCAAATGGCTGATATAAAGGCATACCCGAAGTTTGATTTAGTAAGTTTCGTATTGTAATATCCTTCCCATAAGCTGGAAATTCAGGGAAATACTTGGTAATTTTTTCATCGTACGACAACTTATTTCTTTCTTTTAAGATCATAATCCCCATAGCAGTAAATTGCTTTGAAACAGATGCCAAATCAAAACAAAATTCTGGTTTTAATAACTGTTTTGTTTCTTTATTGGCATAGCCAAAAGCTTTACGATAAATAACTTTTCCGTTTTCAGCTACTAAAACACTTCCATTAAAAACACCATTTGCGTGAGCTTGATTCATTAATTTATCCAGTTCTGCCGTTTTATTTTGCGCTACAGCATTTGTTAAAGTAGTCAATAGAATGATAAATCCTAAAAGGATTACTTTCAAGAAAGAGGGAGTTAATGTTGTTTTCATGTTTTGTTTTAAGGTGTTATAATAGCAGTGAATTTAATATCGTTTTACTTTGTTATTTTTTATTTTTCAATTAAAATTTTATGTGATGGTAAAACAAACTGTTTGTCAGTCACATTACCGCCATTTATGGCTACAGCTTCCATTCTTGCAATAAAATCAATGAAAAAATAATCAACTCTAAGAAATATAGATTTCATTATATCTGTAATTTCATTTTTATTGAAAGCGCTAAAATTTCGAAAATATTTGGGGCTTACTTTCAAGTCCTTTGTATAATAATAATCTTGTTTTCCTACATCGTCCTTAACAGTTAATTTATCACAAACATGTCCCAAAATAGTAATTGCATTTTTAGTGATTTCATATTCAAACTTAGTGTTTTTAATTTTTGATCCAACAATATAAAACAAAGTATCCGATTCTATTTGACTCTTCAAATACAATCTATTTGTAAGCGGTTCATAAAGTTGATAGGCCATATACTGAGAATTAGTAACTTGTTTATAAGATCCCTTTTTAGTAATAAATATAGAAGTATCACCAAACAATCTAATAAGTTCCGGAGATTCAATAAGAGTTTTGTTCTCTTTTTGATAATAAGACAGTTTATATTTTATTTCCCCTTCAAAATCCTGAGCGCTAACGGAAAATGAGAAAATTAAAAAAAAACAAAGGATAATAGTCCTCATAGTATATCTAGGTGTGGGTTCCTGTTTTACAAAATTCTATCCTTTTCATAATTTGGATTGAAAACAAAAAACTGAATAAAACAAATAAGTATTTTTTATTTAATTTTCGCTTCGTAGTCTGAAACCGTTTTATATTCTCTATTTTTTATAATTATTCGATACATTCCTTTATCCAAAATGAAATGAGCTTCTTGGTCTTTATTTTCAATTTCAATGACATCAGCAGGAACTCCTTCTTTTTCAAATTCATTTATTCGATACGCTAAAGCCAACACAGGAAATTCTAAAATAGATTCTGTAACAATGCGGTATGCTTTTCTTCTTCCTTCTAAAGTCAACCAATCCGGCCTACCGTTTTTATAAATTGTAACTGGATGAATTATTCTGCAATCAGCAACACCATTATCTTTGCTACCATTAAATGTCTCCCCTTTTCCATTAACCATAATTACAGGTTTAACTTGATTTGCAATACTGATATAGGGGTTGTTAAATTCGGGGGAACCCTTCTCTGAACAAGCTATTTGATCAATTGTAAATGGATTAACTCCTGTCTTATCGTTTAATCTTGCTGCCATTGCTTTTTCCCAACTACTAATCCCTGGAATTCCTTCATTAAGATGATCATACCCACAGTGAATTAAAAACTTATCATTGGGATGCTTTGCCATCATCTTAGCAATATTTTCAGCTTGCTCCATCTCTCTGTCTTTTCCGGTCTTCCCTTTGACATACGTATATTCATAATTAAATAAAACAAAACCAATATTCAGGGCTTCTTTAATTAAATTAGAATTTTGTGATTCTTGTAAATACAAACTACCACTTTCCAAATTTGCAAAATTACGGGAGTTAATCAATGTATCTTCTAATGCCTCAATTCCCAGATATTTATAACCATTTTTATATAGACCTTGCAATAAAGAGGTAGTAAAAACTCTATGCCTAGAATTATTATGGGCTTCATTTATTATTATTACCCTTTCTTTTTGAGAACGTTTTATGATGTAATCTTTAGCATTCTGTGGCTTAAATTCATTAAAATACAAGCTATCCTTTGCAGAAATCGATTGCCTTTAAGCTCCTTGCATATCATAGGCTTGCAGTGCTTTTATATAATTTCCACTAATAGAAAAATCTACAGCAGCATATTGAAATCGCCAAGGAACAGTGTCCTTTTGCAGCTTATTACTGATATCTTCAGAAAACTTATAAATTTCTTTTTTATTTTGAGCATTCATTTCGATACTAATCAAAATTATACATATTAAAATAGCTAAAGCTTGTTTCATAGATTTTTACATTTAAGTTCAACTACTCAAATATACACTTTTTTCTTACATCACTTTCAAACAATCCTATTTCCAAATTTCCCAACAAAAACCTATCTTCGCTTTTAATTAAGAGTAAAGAAAATAGAACAAAGAAAAAAGACACGAAACAGCTATATTCTTTGCTCTATATTCTATTTTCAATCTTTACTCTATTTTCCAAATAATTTAAAATGTCCAACAACCTCCTACTTACTCCTATCGAATACTTAAAAGGCGTTGGCCCTAGTCGTGGCGAATTGTTGCGCAAGGAATTGGGGATTCATAAGTATAAGGATTTAATCAATTTATACCCCAACCGCTATATTGATAGAACACGTTATTACAAAATCAACGAGTTGCAAAACAATGTTGCCGAGGTACAAATCATTGGTAAAATAATCAATATAAAAACTGTCGAATTTGCCAAAGGCAGGAAACGCCTCGTCGCCACTTTTGTGGACGATACAGGACAGATGGAATTGGTATGGTTTCAAGGACAGAAATGGGTTCGGGAATCGTTGAAGCTAAACGAAATTAGCGTGATTTTCGGGAAATGCACTTCGTTTAATGGAGCCTACAATATGGCACATCCTGAAATTGAAGCGATGAGCGAGCACGAGCAAAGTTTGCGTTCCGCTATGCAACCTGTATATCCGTCGACCGAAACCCTGAACAACCGCGGAATTTCAAACCGGGTCATCAATAAATTAATGCAACAGCTTTTTATGGAAACTCAGGCGTTGTTTACTGAAACCCTGCCGGAGTATCTATTGCAGGAATTGCAACTGATTCCTAAAAAAGCAGCTTTATTCAATATTCATTTTCCCAAAAGCGCTGAAGCGTTGGCAAAAGCCCAATTCCGATTAAAATTTGAAGAATTGTTCTTTATCCAATTGCAATTAATTACCAAAAACCTGGTTCAAAAACACAAAATAAAAGGGCATCCGTTTACTAAAGTGGGTGACAATTTCAATGATTTTTATCAGAACCACCTTCCTTTCCAACTCACCGGAGCACAAAAAAGGGTGATTAAAGAAATTAGAACTGACATGGGAAGTAACGCCCAAATGAATCGTCTATTACAAGGAGATGTAGGTTCTGGGAAAACGATTGTGGCCTTTATGAGTATGTTACTTGCGCTCGATAATGGATTCCAAGCTTGCTTGATGGCACCTACAGAAATCCTAGCCAATCAACACTTTATTGGATTGTCAGAATTGGCAAACGAACTAAACATAAACATCCGAATACTGACGGGATCAACCAAAACGTCAGCTCGAAAAATCATATATGAAGAGTTAGAAAACGGAAGCTTACAAATACTGATTGGTACACATGCCTTACTCGAAGACAAAGTGAAATTTCAAAATTTAGGGTTGGCCGTAATTGATGAACAGCACCGTTTTGGGGTAGAACAGCGTTCTAAATTGTGGAAGAAAAACGAAATTCCGCCACACATTTTGGTAATGACTGCCACTCCTATTCCGCGAACGCTGGCGATGAGTTTGTACGGCGATCTGGATATTTCAGTTATTGACGAATTGCCTCCAGGACGAAAACCCATTCAAACCGTGCATCGCTTTGACAGTAATCGACTGAAAGTTTGGAAATTTATAAGAGACGAAATTGGTCTAGGCCGACAAATATATATTGTCTATCCGCTGATACAAGAATCCGAGAAAATGGATTTTAAAGATTTAATGGACGGTTATGAAAGTATTTCCCGCGACTTTCCTTTGCCTGATTATTCCATTTCTATTTTGCACGGAAAGATGAAACCAGCCGACAAAGATGCTGAAATGAAACGTTTTTCGGATGGAAAAACTAACATTATGGTTGCTACAACTGTTATTGAAGTTGGGGTAAATGTTCCTAATGCTTCGGTAATGATTATCGAAAGTGCTGAGCGCTTCGGACTTTCACAATTGCATCAATTGCGCGGTCGTGTGGGTCGTGGTGCTGACCAAAGTTATTGCATCTTGATGACGAGCCACAAATTAAGCTCTGACAGTAGAACCCGAATGGAAACTATGGTAAGTACTAATGACGGCTTCGAAATTGCGGAAGTAGATTTAAAACTCCGCGGTCCAGGAAACCTGATGGGAACGCAACAAAGTGGTGTTTTAAACCTTCAAATTGCCGACATTGTTCGGGACAGAGATATTTTGGCTTTAGCCAGAGAAAAAGCCATAAAAATCCTTACTGCCGATGCCCCTTTGCAAAAACCAGAACACGCTACTTTAAGAAGTGTTTACATTGAGTTGACTAAAAAGAAAAACATATGGAATTACATCAGTTAATCTTTTTTAATAAAATTTAGTTTTTTTAAAAAATCGAATTAAACCTTTATCTATTTTTAACGTCTTATTGCGAAGTGTAAAATAGTAAACAATTTATTTTTTATTGTTTTTTACTGTTTAATTTATTTAAAACAATAACCTAATCGTCATAATTTGAACGACTAGGTATTTTATATGGCTTTTTAAAAAATAGTTGTATGTACAAGTGTTAAATATGACAAACCTATTATGTATTCCAATTCTAAAACTTAAATTTGTTTTTTTAACAAAAAAAATTGAAACCTAATCCTACTTTACTACATAACCATGAAAATAAAATACTTAGTTTACGGCTTACTCATTGTTGGTTTTGGTGCTTTCATCAGCTACCGAATTATCGAAAATAAAGGAGATGCAAAACCAGACAATAGCAAATCAGAAAAACCAAAGGCGATGCGTTTATCCGGGATTGTGGTTCAGCCAGAAACTTTTGATAATAACTTGTCCCTTTCGGGTTCTATTGAGGCCAATGAGCAAGTAGAGATCCGTTCTGAAGTTTCAGGTATTGTAGAAAGCATCAATTTTCAAGAAGGAAGTAATGTTAGTAAAGGACAATTACTTTTTAAAGTAAACGACAGAGAGCTAAGAGCCCAGTTGAGTCAAGCAAACACTAAGGAAACTCTGGCATCAGAAAATGAAAGAAGAGCCAAACTTTTATTGCAAAAAGAAGCCATCAGTCAAGAAGAATATGAAGTCGCCAGAGCTGAATATGCTTCAATGAAAGCACAAAGTCAGTTGATTAAGGCACAAATAGCTAAAACAGCCGTTAGAGCTCCATTCTCAGGAAGAATTGGATTGCGTTCTATTTCTGTAGGAACCTATATCACCCCTACTATTTTAGTGGCTAATTTGGTTAATATTGGAAAGTTAAAAATTACTTTTTCAATACCTGAAAAATATGCAAATCAGATAAAAAACAATACTATTTTAAGTTTTAAAGTTTCTGGATCTACTGAAAAATATACGGCTCAGATTTATGCCATCGAACCATCAGTTGAAGTTTCAACGAGAACCCTACAAGTTCGTGCCATTGCTGAGAATAAAGACGGAAAGTTATTACCTGGCACTTTTGCAGATGTTGAGTTGCCACTTGCTGTCATTAAAGACGCGATTGTGGTTCCCACACAAGCCGTAATTCCAGTGCAAAACGGAAAAAAAGTATTTATTTCTGATCTTGGTAAAGCCAAGGAAGTCATGGTCGAAACAGCTACAAGAACAGATGCATCTCTCCTGATTTTATCTGGATTAAAAGCAGGTGATACCGTAATCACAAGTGGTGTTATGTCTTTGAAAAATGAAACTCCCGTAAAAATAATCATCAAATAATTTAAAGTTATTGGATAAGGATATACTATTACTCCTAACCCAATAACGATATCTTATTAATCCCATAAAAAATGAGTTTATCTACATTAAGCATAAAAAGACCGGTGATGACCATTGTTATGAATTTAACAATAGTATTATTTGGTATTATAGGATACACCTATCTTGGCGTTCGTGAATTTCCCTCGATAGATCCCGCTCAAGTTTCCATTAGAACCAACTATACGGGAGCCAACTCAGATATCATTGAGTCCCAAATCACAGAGCCGCTTGAAAAAGCAATCAATTCCATTGATGGAATTAGAAATATCACCTCTTCCAGTTCACAAGGAAGCAGTTCGATTACGGTAGAATTCAACTTGGATAAAGATCTTGAGGAAGCGGCAAATGATGTTCGTGACAAAGTATCACAAGCCATTCGAAGTTTACCGCAGGATATTGATGCGCCGCCTGTTGTTTCTAAGGCTGATGCCAATAGTGATGCGATTATCTCCATGACGGTTCAAAGTGATACCAGAAGCCAACTAGAATTGAGTGATTATGCAGAGAATGTGATTTCACAACGTCTGGAAACGATTCCTGGTGTGAGTGGTGTTCAAATTTGGGGACAAAAAAGATACGCCATGCGTTTGTGGATTGATCCTGTAAAACTAGCTTCTTATGGACTAACAGTTGCCGAGGTGAGAACGGCCTTGGGTAAACAAAATGTCGAATTACCATCTGGGAAATTGACGGGTACCAATACTGAATTGACCGTAAAAACCGTTGGGAACTTATCTACAGCCGAAGAATTTAATAATATCATCATTCTTTCCGAAGGAGAAAAAATTGTTCGTTTAAGCGATATTGGTTCTGCCGTTCTTGGGCCAGAAAATATTGAAACTAAATTAAGTCAATCTGGATTACCTTTAGTTGGTTTGGCAATTGTTCCTCGTCCAGGAGCCAATTATTTAGACATTTCAAAATCCTTTTACGAGCAGTTTGAAGCATTAAAGAAAGATCTGCCTAAAGATATCAAATTAAACATTGCTCTTGACAATACCATTTTTGTAAAAAAATCAGTACTTGAAGTAGCTGAAACATTGGGAATATCAATATTCTTAGTAATTCTTATTATCTATTTATTCTTTAGAGACTGGGCAATCGCTTTTAGACCATTAATTGACATCCCCGTTTCCTTAATTGCGACCTTTTTCATCATGTGGTTGTTTGGTTTTTCGATCAACGTTTTAACCTTGCTGGCGATTGTTCTGGCTACAGGATTGGTCGTAGATGACGGAATCGTGGTAACTGAAAACATCTTTAAAAAAGTAGAAGAAGGTATGACGCCTATCGAGGCAGCTATTAAAGGATCAAACGAGATATTTTTTGCAGTAATATCTATTTCAATTACGCTGGCAGCCGTATTTCTACCCGTTATATTTCTGGAAGGATTCGTGGGCCGATTATTTAGGGAATTTGGTGTCGTCATAGGTGCAGCCGTTTTAATTTCGGCTTTTGTATCGTTGACCTTAACACCTATGCTGAATGCCTATTTAATGAAAGGCGGCGAACAAAAAAAATCAAAATTTTACAATTTAACCGAACCTTATTTCAAAAAATTAAACAGCAATTATGCAGCTGCATTAGGACGATTTATGGCTAAAAAATGGTGGAGTTTCCCCATCTTATTCGCTTGTTTTGGATTGATTTTTGTCTTTTATAATTTGATCCAAAAAGAAACCGCGCCTTATGACGATCGTAGCTCTTTGATACTACGAATCACTGCTCCGGAAGGCTCTAGCTACGAATATACAGATCGTTTCATGCAAGAAATCTCTAAATTAGTTGATGACTCTATCCCTGAGAAAAAAGTGAGTTTAGTGGTTACCTCTCCTGGATTTGGATCTTCTTCAGTAAATAGTGGTTTTGTGCGTCTCTCGCTAAAAGAACCGGGGGAAAGAAAGTTGTCTCAAGAAGAAATTGCAGACAAATTAACCAAATGGACCAAACAATATCCAAATGCCAAAACATCTGTTACGCAACAGCCCACTATTTCTGTAAACAGACGTGGTGGCTTGCCGATACAATACATTATACAAACGCAAAACTTTAGTAAGCTAGAAAATAAAATTCCCGTGTTTATGGACGAAGTGGACAATGATCCCACTTTTTCAATGTCTGATGTAAATTTAAAGTTCAATAAGCCCGAGCTTAATGTCACTATTGATCGTGAAAAAGCAGAGAGTTTAGGAATATCGGTTATTGATATTGCACAAACCTTGCAACTGTCCTTAAGCGGACAGCGTTTTGGTTACTTCATGAAAAAAGGAAAACAATACCAAGTAATTGGACAATTTGATCAACAAGACCGTTCAAAACCATTGGACTTAACCTCGATGTATGTAAAAAACAACAAAGGAGATCTAATTCAAATGGACAACATTGTAAGTATTGAAGAACAAAGCAAGCCTCCACAATTGTATCATAATAATAGATTTATGTCGGCAACCGTTTCTGCTGGTCTCGCTCCAGGCAAAAGCATCAATGACGGAATTGAAGCAATGGAAAAAATTAGAGCCAAAGTCCTCGATGATACGTTCACGACCGATTTAGGAGGAGAATCAAGAGATTTTGTTGAGAGTAGTTCTAATACTTCTTTTGCCTTCGGATTGGCTTTATTATTAATATTTTTAATTCTAGCAGCACAGTTTGAAAGCTTTATTGATCCGTTTATCATTATTTTAACCGTTCCTATGGCTGTTGCAGGTGCTTTATTCTCCTTATGGTTATTTGATCAAACTTGGAATATTTTCAGTCAAATTGGAACCGTAATGTTGATTGGATTAGTAACTAAAAACGGAATTTTAATTGTAGAATTTGCTAACCAACTCCGAGAACAGGGAAAACCGAAACTGGAAGCCATTCTTGAAGCTTCAGAAGCACGTTTAAGACCTATCTTAATGACCAGTTTAGCCATTTCACTTGGTGCATTACCTATTGCCATGTCACTTGGTGCAGCATCTACCAGTAGAATTGGTATGGGAGTTGTTATTGTAGGGGGAACTATATTTTCTTTGGTTCTAACCTTATTTGTTATTCCTGCACTTTATTTTATGTGGTCTAAAGCCAAAAAACACTATCCTGAATTTGAACACATCGAAGAATATGAAAATGAAAGTAAATAAAATTATGTCTACTAAAATACTATTTCAAAGTCTGCTTATCTTCTTTTTTTGTGTTCTAAAAGGAAACGCACAGGAGCTATTAACGCTCAAAGATGCGGTACAAATAGCTTTAGAAAACAATTACGAAATTAAAATTGCCAAAAACGATTTAAAAATTGATGAAAGTAACGTCACTGCTGGAAATGCCGGAATGTTACCTAATGCAACCGCATCAATTGTCAATAACAATAACATCCAAAATCTTTCGCAAACACGTACTGATGGAACAACAAACAGCCTCGATAATGCTAAAAGCAATAGCTTAAACTATGGTGTGAACTTAGGATGGACTATTTTTGATGGGTTGAGAATGTTTGCCATGAGAGACCAGCTAAGAGAGTTGCAAAAACTGGGCGAGAACCAACTAAAGCTTACGATTATTACAAAAATAAGCGACGTTCAAGCCGCCTACTTCGATTTAGTGCAACAACAGCAGCAATTGTCTGCGCTTGATAGTACGTTAGTTATTTCAAACCAGCGAGTAAGTTTGGCACAAAACCGATTTACCATTGGAAAAGCCTCTAAATTAGAAGTTTTGAATGCCCAAGTAGATATCAATACAGACAAGGTAAGCTTGTTGAGACAAAAAGAAATGTATGCTAATGCTAAAGTTTTACTGAATCAGATTTTGGCCAGAGACCTTACTACTGATTTTAAAGTAGCTGATGTTTTCGTCATGGACAAACAATTGGATTTTAACGAGTTAAAAGGTTTGGCAGAACAACAAAATCCAAAAGTTGAAGCGCTAATCATTAGTAAAAAAGTAGCTGAATTAGAACTTAAAAAAATAAAATCAGGACGCTATCCTACGGTAAAGTTGAACACGGGCTATAACTTTACTGATACGGAGTCGAGCCTTGGTTTTACAACAAAATCCTCTGCTAGAGGACTTAATTATGGTTTTAGCGCTTCTCTAAATCTGTTTGATGGATTTGCTCAAAAACGCAATGAAAAAATTGCCGCCTTACAAGTTGACAATTCCAGTATCTTAATTGAGCAACAAAGTGTAGCACTTCATGCACAATTAGCAACAGCCTATCAAACTTATGTGACCAACTTAGATTTAATTGAGCTAGAAGAAAAGAACGAGGCTATTGCCAAACAAAATCTAGACATTACCTTAGATAAATTCCATATTGGAACAATAACCACCTTAGAATTTAGAACGGCACAATTGAACTATGTGAATGCTACAGTACGATACAGCAACGCACAATTTCAGGCAAAATTATCAGAAATTGCTTTAAGAGAATTAGCCGGGAATCTTAATTTTTAAATTAAATTTGTGAAAAATATTTCGCATTAATGATTACCTACAACCCAAAAGACTGGATTACTTTTATTTTTCGTTTTCACAAAGCCGATACTTTCCGCCAACTGATTCCTACGATGATTTTCATAGGAGCCTATTCCGCTGGGATTGCTTACCTTGAAATAGAATATTGGGATTTACCTGATGACAGTCATGTCAAGAACATTTCCATCATGCATGGAATGCTGGGTTTTGTGATCTCTTTATTACTCGTCTTCAGGACAAATACCGCTTACGATCGCTGGTGGGAAGGAAGAAAAATATGGGGCAGTTTAGTGAACAACTCTCGCAATCTGGCCATAAAGCTGTCCGCAATTTTAACTGAAGAATCAGACCGCTCTTTTTTCAGGAAAATAATACCCAGCTACGCCTCTATCCTGAACAAACATTTAAAAGACGAAGAAACCAGCAAGCAGCTTTTTGACGATATCGTCATAGAACACCACAAGCACAGACCCAATCAGGTGGCCAAAGTATTGTTTCACAAGATAAATGACCTTTATAACTCCAGGAAAATAACGGGCGACCAACTCATAATCTTAAACCATGAGATACAATCCTTCACGGATATTTGTGGCGCTTGCGAACGCATAAAAAACACCCCTATCCCCTATTCTTACAGTGCTTTCCTCAAGAAATTCATCTTTTTTTACGTGATGACATTGCCTTTTGGATATGTATTTAATCTGGGGTACTATGTAATTCCCGTAGTTGTATTTATCTTTTATGTTCTGGCCAGTTTAGAATTAATTGCCGAAGAAATCGAAGACCCTTTTGGTAACGACGCTAACGATTTACCCACAAAAAAAATAGCCGAGAACATCAAAAGACACGTCGAGGAATTACTTTAAAACGAACACTTTTCATCCTTTTTTTTCAGGAGCAATTCCCGTCATTCGTTACAATCCTTTTGGCACAAAACCCTTTTTCTAGGCTGTTTCAGGAGCTTCTTTCAGTCGCTCTGCCCCATCCAGAAAAAAGCGGTTTTCTTCCTGCAAGGGATTTCACTACTACCGCGGCTAAAAAAATCCTGCTAAAAAAACCCGTTTACGATTTTCCGTAAAGTAGGTGGAGGAAAAGGGGTTATATTTGAAAAAAAATAATTTATCAGATTTTTCGGTAAAATAGCATATATTTGAATAACTGAAAAGGCGCTATTCAATAGCGACAATCTACCTGATTTGGGGGTGTATAGTCACAATGGAGTAGTGAGTATATAAAAGTTGATTGAAAATTAATGCTTTTGACATTCAGAACACTAATGACAGCACTATTAAAAATTGGAATGTTAATATTTGTAGCTTTTAATAAGAAAAAAATGCCACTACAAATATAATTTATTCACGTTATAATATAAAAGTAAAAAATGAAAAGTAAAAATACTGCTTCTTTCTTGGCATTATTCTTAGGTGGAATTGGAATTCATAGATTTTATTTAGGACAAACAGCAAAAGGTATATTCTCTCTAATTTTTTTCTGGACCTATATTCCGTTATTTATAAGTATAATTGATTTTATAATTTTTCTAACTATGTCTGAAGAAAAGTTTAATCTTAAATACAATCCATTAATAAGAAATGTAAATTCTAATTATAAAAAAGAAAAGATAATACCACAAAAATTAGTGCAAAACCCCTTTAACAACACCAAAGTAACCGTGACAACTTTAGGTTTTTCAAATAACTCTAATGACGACTCAGTAATTGACATTTCGGATCAGTCTTACACAATACCACCAATAAGTAATTTAAAACACAATGTCGACGTACCTGCATGGAAACATCAATATATTTACTCGTATGAAGAGATAAATAGAGCTTCAAGCGAACAAAAGAAGTTTTATAGTATTTTCAAAAACAGCTTCTTAAATAATGAGTATTATGATTTAGAAGGAAACACAAATTATGCTTTCATTCTATTATTTGACTTACTCGCTGAATATGATAATTCTAAAGACATTCCTAAACTTGAGAACCAGCTTAAAACTTTAGGTCAATATTATCCTAAAACAAAATCCTACGGTATTTCATTTCTTAGGCAAAAAATCAAAAATGAGAATTATTCTGTATCAACTGAAGATACTGTTTACCCTCAAAATAATTATTATGAAGAGTATTGGAAATTAGGAACCAAATACAAAGAAAAACTAAAACTAAATGAAGAGGAGGTAATACTACTTAACAATATTTATAATCCAAGTAATGTTTTTTTCAACGTTGAGTTTTGTAGTCTTGAAATTATAAAACTCTATATTGTTTTAATTGCAGAGTTAGTAAACAACTATAAAATAGAAGGAACGAATCTAGAAACAGAATTTTCAACTGTTGCAAAATTACTTACGAATAGACATCTTAACTATAGCGTAGGAACTGAATTGTATCATCACTATTTAGGATTAGCTATAAAAGAAATTCATTCAAATATTTTTAAACATTGTGAAAATGCAGTTCGCGAATTTTACAGTCACAAACGTAAATTAGATACTCGTTTTTACTATGGAACAACAAATTCAGAAACCATTTTTGACACAAAAATAATTTCGAAAGTAACTGAATTACTCCCTTTATTAATCTCTAAAGTTGCATTACCAGATGAAGCGACAGAGATCGAGCTATACTCACAAAATACAAATCGTTGGAAAATTAAGTTTGAAGAATTAATAGCAAACTATAATGAAAATTCAAATGAGTTTATCGATTCGATTCACTCTCTTGTATTACTAAACGAAAAGAATCCGTCAATTGAGAACATCTTTTTTGAAGCTTCAAAGTTTATCTCTAAATATGACAAGGAATCTGCACTTACTTTTTATGTGTCTTATTTATACTGCGATTTGGAATCCGCCACTTTCAATAATAAACAACTTACTAAAACCATCCAGAAAAAATTGTTCAATACAAATGAACAATTACACACTTTTGAAAAAATTATTAGTGAACTAATTAAAGACAAGGATATAGATAAAGCGCTGGAAGGCGTCTCTAACTTATATAAGGTTAAACGTAAAAAAATAAAGCTTAACACGTCATCAATTAAAGAAGTTCAACAACAACACTCCGAAACTGTTGAACTACTTAATGAGTATTTGAAGGATGAATTTGAAGATGAGAACATCATTGTAAAATCACAGGAAATAAGCAATGAAGAAATCCAACTCGAGATAACTAAAAAAAACGAAAAGGTTCATCAGTACGCTTTTGTAAGCGAAATATCTTTTACAACAATACATGCAGCGGCATTACAACTATTTGCTAAAAGCAATTTTTCAATACCTCAAGAGGAGTTTGAAGTATTTGCCAAATCAAAAGGAGTCTTTAAAAACTCCTTGATTGAAAGTATTAACGATACTTGTTACGAGTTTTTGGATGATGTATTGATTGAGGAAGAAGACGATTACTACACCATCAACATTAACTACTTTCAAAAAATATCTACAATATGATAAATAACATTAAACCTAAAGAAGCTACATCAATTATCAATTCATTAATTGGGGGCGTAGTTCCAAAAATTGGCGTTCAACATATTGCTGTTGGACGTTCGGAAGAAATAAATGCAGTTGTTTCTGCATTAGAAGATGTAAAGAATGGACACAGCATGGTGAAATTCTGGATTGGTGACTTTGGGTCAGGTAAATCCTTTATGCTTCATTTGCTTAATACTGTTGCTTTAAAACAGAAATTTGTCGTAGCAAATGCTGACTTCACTCCCGACAATCGTCTGTATTCCAATGACGGAAAAGGTGTTGCATTATACGCTGCCATTATGGATAATGTATCTATTCAGACCAAACCTGAAGGTGGAGCTTTACCTACTTTATTGGAAAAATGGATTGAACAAGTGATTTCTAAAACTGCAGAAGACAACAATATTTCCTTAATAGATATTCGTAACGAACAATATTTGAAGCTTATACAAAGCAATATTATGAAAACCATTAATGACATCACAGATGTTGGTGGTTTCGATTTTGGAGTGGTTGTAATGAAATATTACGAAGGATATATAACTGATGATGAGCAATTAAGAAGAAATTCCTTGAAGTGGCTCAAAGGAGAATACAAAACGAAAACCGAAGCGAGACAAGATTTAGGAGTAAGAGAAGTCATTAATGATTTGAATTACTATGATATGCTCAAAAATTTTTGTAAATTATTTGTAAGTATGGGCTATAGCGGCTTTATGGTGAACTTAGATGAAGCTATTAATCTTTACAAAATTTCAAATTCTGCTGTTAGAGAGAAGAATTACGAAAAAATATTGACGATTTATAACGATTGTTTTCAAGGAAAAGTCACTAATTTATTTTTCAACTTTGCGGGTACAAAAGAAGTTTTAGAAAATCAACGCAGAGGCTTTTTTAGTTATGACGCTCTAAAAAAAAGATTAATAACTAATAAATATGAAACAGCCGAAATAAGAGATTTTGCGCAACCGGTGATTCGTCTACTTCCTCTTGACCATAATGAAATATTTGTATTGCTTAAAAAGTTGAAAGCTATATTTGATTACAATTACAAAACGGAAATATCAATCAATGATGAAGATATTCAACAGTTTATGGAAGAGTTATTTAACAAACCTGGAGCCTCAGAATTTTTAACGCCAAGAGAAGTTATTCGAGATTTTCTCAACATACTCAATATTCTTCGACAAAATCCAGAAATAGACAAAAAGAAGCTTTTTGGAGATTTAGAAATTTCAGATGAAAGACCTGCTGAATTTTCATTAGATAGCATTGAAGAATTATAATGTCGTTTAATTTACTTTCAGAGCCAATACGAAAATATGTTCGTGATATGCATTGGGAACAATTGCGCCCAATTCAAAATGCTGCTATTACTAAAATTATTTCTTCTGAAGACAATTTTATTTTAGTGTCAAGAACGGCATCAGGAAAAACAGAGGCTGCTTTTTTACCAATCCTTTCAAAAGTTGATTTTAACGAATCTGGTGTTCAAGTACTCTACATTTCGCCTTTAATTGCTTTAATAAACGACCAGTTTTTTCGCATTGAAGAACTTTGTAAAAATCTCGATGTAACTGTCACAAAGTGGCATGGTGAGGCCAACAAAACATTGAAAGACAAACTAATAAAACAACCAAACGGAATAATATTAATTACGCCTGAATCATTGGAAGCAATGTTTGTGAATAAGCCTTTCAATATAAAACAGTTGTTTTCAAATCTCAAATATGTAGTTATAGATGAAATACATTCATTTATCGGTACAGACAGAGGAATTCAATTAAAATCTATTTTATCAAGACTACAACAGCTGAATTCTAAAGCGTACAGCATTGTTGGTCTATCAGCTACAATGAGTGAAGAAAATAAATTTTCAGAAGTAAAAGAATTTACTGGTAATGCTGAGAAGACTAAAATATTAATTGACAGAACCGCCAAAGAAATTAATGCTCAATTTCGCTACTTCAAAAATGAAACCGAAGAGTTACCTTTAGAACTTTTGAAAAATTTATACCTAGAAACAAAAGATAACAAGGTTTTAATCTTTCCCAACAGTAGAGGACGAGCTGAAGAGGTAGCGGTAAAACTTAAAAAGATTTCAGGCCGGGTGAATGGGCATTCTAATTATTTTTCACATCATTCATCAGTGGACAGAGAAGTAAGAGAGTACGTTGAATATTTTGCAAAGAACAACAATAGACAAAACTTTTGCATTTCTTGCACATCAACACTTGAATTGGGAATTGACATTGGAACAGTTGATGAAGTAGTTCAAATTGACGCAACTCATAGCATTGCTTCGTTAATTCAAAGAGTTGGACGAAGTGGACGAAAAGAAGGAGAAAGCAGTAATTTGTTTCTGTATGCTACAAATAAATGGAGCTTACTTCAATCTATTGCTTGTTGGTTATTATACAAAGAAGGTTTTATTGAACCACCTCAAAAAAACGAAAGGCCCTATGATATTCTAGTCCATCAGGCCTTATCAATAACAAAAGGACATTCAGGAATTAAATTAAAGGATTTAATAAATCAACTAAAAGAAAATGCTGCGTTTAAACAAATTGAATTATCTGATATAGAACAAATCCTTAATCATTTAATTGAAATTGATTTCCTTGAAAAATTACAATACGAAGTTATAATCGGTGTAGAAGGAGAAAAAGTCGTAAATAGTCGTGATTTTTATAGCGTATTTAAAACTGAAGAAAATTTTAAAGTAGTAAATGCAGGTAATAAAATTGGAGAAATACCCTTTTCATTACAAATAATTGAAGATGAAAATATTTTGCTATCTGCTAAAATTTGGAAAATTAAATTCATTGACCACAAGGCTAAAAAGATAGAAGTAGTGCCTACAAATGATGGAAAACCACCTAAATTTTCGAGTAATGGGGCAACATTACATCTAAGAATTAGAGAAAAAATGCTCGAAATTCTTTACTCAAAAACAAACTACGATTTTCTTGACCAACCAAGTTGTAACGAAATAGAAATTCTTCGTAAAGATTTTTCTGTTTTCGAAATACTTGATTTGCACACTGACCGTCCTTTATTTTTAACAGAAAGAAACTTGCAACTATTCACTTTTGCAGGGACACGGATAAACAGGACTATACAATTACTCTTAAATATTGCAGGAATAAAAAATTCCCTTGATGAGAGAGAATCCAAGTGTCTGTTTTATATAGAGATTCCTCAAGAAGAATTAATCTCAAAATGGAGTTCTATAGCTCTCCCATTAACCGATATTGATAGTCATATTTCTATACTTTTAGGAGTAAATCCAGCATTATTAGATTTTTCTAAATGGGGTATTTATTTACCGGTGAACTATAAAGTAAAGCTTATAAAAGATAAATACTTTGACATCGAAAAAACACAACAACTTTTAACAACAATGAA
Organism: Flavobacterium sp. Arc3; assembly: GCF_041431375.1. Classification (NCBI taxonomy): domain Bacteria; kingdom Pseudomonadati; phylum Bacteroidota; class Flavobacteriia; order Flavobacteriales; family Flavobacteriaceae; genus Flavobacterium; species Flavobacterium sp. Arc3. The sequence goes on from NZ_JASMRI010000004.1 coordinate 166,509, forward strand.
GTTAATAGTAAATAAGTAATTACCCCCGCTACAGCCCGAATCCTTTCGCGTGGTAGCTATTTAAAAAAGCTAAAGATTCTATATTTACAGTAAACTCAATTTAAAAAGAACCGATCAAGAAAGTTGTAATAAACTTCTAGAAAACACAAAGAATGAAATTCGACAGAAAAGATAAAATAGAAATATTTGAAAATGCAATTAGCTGGATTGTAGTATTTGGCTTGTTTGTTTATGGTGGCGGAAAAGCATTACAATTTGAAGGAGCTAGTGCGATTGAGAAAACAGTTTCAGAAATGACTGGAATGCAATTGATGTGGGCTTTTTATGGTTATTCTAAATCATATGCAATAACTTTAGGACTTTTTGAAATAATGGGAGGGGCTTTGATTTTGATAAAAAGAACTAGACTTATTGGTTGTTTAATTGCCTCTACTATACTTGTCAATGTGATCTTACAAGACATATATTTCGAAGTGCATTATGGAGCTCTAAAAGCAGCGATTCTGTACCAATTGTTAATACTAATCATTTTATGGTTAAATAAAGAAAAAGTTATTCAAAGCATAAAGGCATTAATGAATTTCAATAAGTTTCAACAACCGAAATCTAAATTTTTAATCAAATTAGTTATTGCTTTTACATGTTTTGTATTATTTAGAATAGCAGAATATTATATAACAAGAAAATGGTAAAGCCAGCAGTTAAATAAACCGACCGAACCGATATTTTAGCGCAAACGTTGGCCCTGACTGCTCGGATATATTTTTTCCCATCGTTAGCGCAGAATTGCATTCTGTGCCCGCAACAATGAGTAAACAAGCGTAAACCTGAGAAGTGAAAAGTTCAAAAAGAACTGGTGAAAATAAATTGCAATTGATAATTGGCATGGGTACGGATTACAAATTCGTGTTATCGGGATAATAAACTTTAATTAAAACAATTCATAATCAACAACCTCGGGGCAAGCCACGAGGTTGTTGATTATGAAAATATATTTTGATTGCGAGGCAAGCCCCGGGGAATTAAACCCACAATGAGGGATTAAAAGGCGAGCCGTGATTTTAAAATTTGTTGAAATATCATTTTAACAGCGCTCGTTTTGTGTTAAATATTGAACTTATCACAGACATAGTAAAAGGGCTTTCCTTCAACATATTTCTATTGAAATTTGAAGTAAAGCCCTTGTGAGGTTTATAGTATCAAAAACTTGAATTGCTCTTAAAAACGGGAAGGTTCTATAAAGCCATCTATTATAAAAATCATTCCGTTTTTAGATTTGATATCTGCTTGAATGACTTCTGCTCCTCCAAAAGACAAATAATAATCATCCTTATAAAGTTTAATCTTGGTGTTATTTCCAGTACTGATGATATCAGCCTGCTTAAACTCATAACTATTATATTTTTTTGATAAAAAATGGTCAGTCATAAATTTGATCAGTTCTGTCTTGTTCTTTGGATTGGTCAATTCCACAAACCGTTTTATGGACATTTTGGAAAAAGCTTCATTGGTAGGAACTAACAGTGTATGGGGTTCTGTGGTAAGCGCCAAAGAAAGATTGAGCCCAGAAAGCGTCAGCAAGTTTGCAAAGGTCGAGAGATCTTTGTCCATATTTATTAACTCGATTGTTTTATACTCGCTGGTGTTGTCTACTCCGTTAAGGATAGGTCCATCCACCTGGGCAGAAACGCTTGAACTTAACATAAATGTTGTCAAGATAGTGATGATTTTAAAGAAATTAGTTTTCATAATATTGATTTTAGTGTGAATTATTTGTTTTCGTATTTCTATTTAAAGAATCTATTATTTCCAAAGAAGAAGTCTGTTGAATTAGCGATTTTTCGGGAATTTAGCGAACATAACTGAAAAAAATAAGTTTCTTAAATTATAATAATACTTTTTGTTCTTAATTACTTCAAAGATAAATCATTCTTATTCAATATGTTACGTAATTTTGAAGTATTTTTACACAATTCACATATCGTGATAATCATTGGATAGTTTAACCCGTGTTGATGATCAAGTTTTTTTTTATGCCTGGTCGGAAACAGATTTGAAAAATCAACCTTGTGCTGTTTGCCTATATTAGGAATGTTGGGGACCTACCTCATACCTTGGTTGTCTTCACTAACCAATCAAAATTAAGAAAGTAAGCTCTTCGACTTGTTCTGAAAGTCATGTCGAAGCCAGATAAAATGGAATCTCCTGATTCCATTACCTAATCTTCACCTCTGTTTTCCTTTGAATAAAGTTACTCTTTTTATCAAACATAAAGTAAAGGCACGAATCCTTTCGTGTGGAACCACGTTAGCGCAGAATTGCATTCTGTGCCCGCAACAATGAGAAAACAAGCGTGAAACTGAGAAGTGAAAAGTTCAAAAAGAACCGTTAAAAATAAATTGCAATTGATAATTGGAATAGGTACTTGTTGAAAATTCGCGCTATCGGGAACAACTCAACTCAAATTAATTCATCAGATTTTTCGGTAAATTTATATATTTGAATAACTGAAAAATGCGCTATTCAATAGCGACAATCTAACTGATTTGGGGTGTATAGTCGCTATTGAGTAGCGAGTATATACAAGTTATGTGCAAGGCTAAAAAAAGCCAATACTCGAAAGGCACATTTGTTTTTTGCCAAAAACGCACCACCAACCACACAAAAAATAAAAGAGCCTTTTGCCACCGCTGACATCACTAATACAAGGAAAAGAGTAGCAAAATTAAATTTTGATGAAATTGATAGCATCAAAGTTTTTTCAAAATAGAGTCTTTTAACCACCTTTTTTAACTAACTTTATTTGTAAAACACTAAAAACCAATACAATGAGAAATCAATACATTGACATTCAAAATAAATTTCCAAAAATTTCAAGAATATCTTGGGGAGCAATCATCGCAGGTACTCTTACCGCAATTACAGTAGCATTTCTACTTAATCTTCTCGGATTGGGTATTGGACTTACCACCATTGACCCAATGACCGAAGCCAATCCAATGGACGGTTTGGGAACTGGAACGATAGTATGGTGGGGAATTTCAAATCTTGCTGCTCTCTTTATGGGTGGTATGGTAGCTGGTCGTATGAGCGGATTGCCAGCAAATAGTGACGGCGGACTTCACGGATTTCTTGCTTGGGCTCTTTATTTAATACTTTCGATATATCTTGTAACATCTACTATTGGAGGAATTTTCAACGGGATGGCAAGCGCAGCAAGCTCAGTTTTTTCAGATTCTACAGCAACAAATGTCGCTGAAGCATTAAAAGAAGCTGAAAACAAAGGAACAGATGACGCAACATTTTCAATGGAAACAATTAAAAAACAAGCTTTTCAACTCATTAATACTGCTGAAAGAAATGATATTTTACCAAACGATGCATCAGCAGAGATCAGAAGCACAATGAACGAAGCCCAAAGAGATTCTAAAGCATTTTTAAAGGACCTAAATCTTGACGAGAATATTGACGAATTTTTTAATGAACTATCTGTTGATTTAGATAAAGACGGGAATTTAAGGATTAACGCAGATGGCGCAGATGAACTTCTAAATAAAGAAGAGATTAAGAATTATCTAACCGAGAATACCAAATTATCAGAAGCTGAAATCAACGGAGTAATTGAAAAATGGGACAGAAAGATAGACAAAGCTGTAAACAAGGCAGAAAAGTACTATGCAAAAGCAAAAAAGAAAGCAATTAAAGTAACGGATGAAGCAGCTGATGCAGCAGGAAAATACAGCATTATAGCATTTTTTCTATTCTTATTAGGCGCTGGAGCTGCATTTGCAGGAGGTGCGATTGGCTCACCATTTTTAACGGTCGAGGAAGAACAAATTGAAGATAAAATTTAAAGTAATTTAAAAAACATAAAATATGTCACCATTAATAATTATACTAAATATATTAATACCACCATTAGCAGTTTTTATGAAACACGGAATTGGTGGAACATTTCTGATAAGTATTATCCTCACAATTATAGGATGGCTACCAGGAGTAATTCACGCATTTATCGTGAACGACTAAATTTAATTTCAATAGGATTGAGATAGCCATCATTCATTATTGATGGCTACCCGATCGCGCAGTTATACTTAAACGTTCGCGCAGATTACAAAGTTATATGATAAAGAGATTATTCTAGTTCAATATATTTCTGGTTTATCATTATACCTAAATCAACTAAAACCATAATTTTTTTTTTACTTCGAAAACATACCTCATAAAATGTTTTAACATAAATACACAAACAATGAAAAACAATAGAAGAAATTTTATTAAAAACACCGCTTTACTTGGAATTGCAGGTACAGCAATTCCTTATTTTGGATTTGCTGCAACCGCTGCGAACGAATTGGAATCAAAAGAGTTATCGACAAGACCCAAAGTATTATTTTTTGATGTTAATGAGACTTTACTAGACTTAACAGCAATGAAGAGAAGCGTTGGAAACATACTTGGAGGCCGAAGTGAATTATTACCGTTATGGTTTACCACCATGTTGCAGTATTCTTTAGTCTCTACCGTAGGACGACAATACAATGATTTTGGAGTAATTGGAGCGGCAGCACTACAAATGGTCGCAGCTAACAATGGTATCGTTATTACTGAAAATGAAGCTAAAGAAGCTATTTTGGTTCCCATCCGCTCCCTACCGGCACATCCCGAAGTCAAAGCGTCTTTACAGCAATTAAAAGATGCTGGATACAAATTAGTTTCCTTTACCAATTCATCAAATAAGGGGGTGAAAACACAATTTGAAAATGCTGGATTATTAGACTATTTTGAAGAAAGATTAAGTATTGAGGATATAGGAAAATTTAAACCTCATGCAGATGCCTACGATTGGGCAGCAAGGAAAATGGGTGTAAAACCTTCTGAATGTCTATTAGTAGCAGCACACGGATGGGATATTGCCGGTGCACTTTGGGCTGGCTGGAGAGGTGCTTTTATTAGTAGACCAGGTGCTCAATTGTACCCTCTTGCTCCAAAACCAGAAATCAGTGAAAGTGATCTGGAATTAGTCACTAAAAAATTAATTTCCTTAAAATGAAAAAGATGACCCGATCGCGCAGTTATGCGTAAACGTTCGCGCAGAATTGCAACAGTTAGTACGCGCAACGATGAGCAAATAGCAAAAGAGAAATACGTGATTGTCAAAAACTTTGGCGATCTTCGGTCTGGAACTTTTTTAAACCAAAAACAAGATTGGAAAGATTAATGAATATAAAATTTTTATGACAAAAACATATCCATCAAAAGTATCATACGGATTACTGACTTTTGTATTCTTGGTGTTTTATGGACCATTGATTCCTGATTTAATTAATGGAAATATTAATGCAAAAACGATTGGATTAATAGTATTCCTTTCAGTAGTTTTTGCTTTTATTGCGCATCTTTTTTTAAAAACCCAATACACCATAGATAATGATAAACTTAAAATAAAAACCGGAATATTTTCGTATGAACCGATTGATATTGATGAAATCAAAGAAATATCAAAAACTAAAAGTATCATCTCTTCACCTGCACCATCATTTGACCGAATTAAAATCAAATATGGAAAATTTGATGCTATTATAATTTCACCAAAAGACAAGTTTCATTTTGCAAAGGATTTAACTAAAATAAATCCAAGAATAAAAAATAAAATAACTGAATAAAAACGTTCGACAACAATGGCAATAGGTAACTGCTTATTCTAGCATACCTACGAAAATAATCGCAGATTTTTAGCTTAAAACGCACTTACAATGACAACTGTTAACCCAGGTAATAACTAATTAGTTTAAACAGAAGAAATTATTCCCGTAATTATGAAAAGGAATCGTTATTAGTAGCCTTATATTAAATTTAAGTGACTATAATTTAGATAAAGAAATAGCCGCTGAACCTCTTCAACGAGTAACAAGCATTTTAGAAATTTAAAAAAATTACTGCTTTAAAAATAGACACTTATGAATACATTCTTAAATACATTGTGCTGCATTAGCATTGTCACCTTATTTAGTTGTCAGTCAGACCAAAAGTTATCCAAAGATCAGGACAGCACTGCAAATAGCGGCACTACAACAAAAGAGTTTAATGATTATTGGTATTCTGGAAAAGCGGAATTGGATAGTTACACATTAAAACAATCTCGCTATGGCGAAATTCGTAATGGCGAAGTAGTTTTGGTATTCGTAACGGAACCTTTTTCGTTAAAAAAACAAGTCAAATTAGATGATCCAGAAAAAGCGGGTAAAGACAATATTTCGGTGATGAAGTTAAACCAAATAAGAAAATTCACGACCGGGATTTACGATTATTCTATCGTTAGCTCTACCTTTACGCCCGTAGATTTAGGTCAGTATCCGCATACTTTAAAATCAAACACAAGCATACAAGAGTGGTGTGGTCATACTTTTACACAGTTCAACCTTGGTAAAAATAACTATCACATGAAGCAATTCTCTTATTTTGAAGCTGATGGCGATACTGAGAAAGACATTCCTGTTGCACTACTTGAAGAAGAATTAATGACGCGTTTGCGAATCAACAAAGCACACCTTCCTCTAGGTGAAGTGGATATGATTTTCTCCACGGTTTATAGTCGCTTTTTTTATAAAAAACTTCAAGCTACAAAAGCTACGATTAGTAAAACTGAATCCGATAATTTGATCAATTACACTATTCAATACGCTAAATACGATCGAAAAGTGACTATTGCAGTACAAAAAGCTTTTCCTTACAAAATTGAATCTTGGACAGAAGACGATGGCGACGGATTAATTACTGAAGCAAAATTAAAGAAGACCCTAAACGAACCGTATTGGAATCAAAAAAAGACTTCAGACGAGGCAAAAAGAGAAGAATTACAATTACAGAAATAAAGACGCCCTTAAAGCAATTTAAAATAATAACATGAAAACATTAAAAGAACAAACAGACGCAAAAATTGAAGCAGGACGCCAAGCTAATCCTGAATTCATGAAAGGTGTCGATGCAGCAATAAATAAAGCAAAAGAATTTGAACAAGGGGCCAACGCATTAAAAGTGGGACAAAAAGCCATTGATTTTGAATTACCAAATCAAGAAGGTGAATCAGTATCATTGAAAAAATTAATATCTCAAGGTCCAGTGGTAATCACTTTTTACCGTGGTGATTGGTGTCCGTATTGTAATTTACAGCTAAGAGCATTACAAGCCCGATTAGAAGAAATTCAAACGCTAGGTGCTACTCTCGTTGCCATAAGTCCGCAAGTTCCTGACGGTTCCCTAACAAAAACTGAGATCAGCGAAATGAATTTTACCGTTTTATCAGATCAAAACGCAAAAGTCGCATCGCAATACGGTGTTGCATGGGAGGTTCCTGAATTTTTGTTAGATCACATGCGCGTGGATCGCAACTTAGATTTAGAGAAAATCAACAATGGCAACAGCAGCGTTCTACCTATTCCCGCAACGTTCATCATTGGAACTAACGGAATCATTACTTGGAATTACGTTAATGTTGATTATAGAACGCGTTCTGAACCGGAAGATATAATCGAAGCACTAAAAAACCTTGTTTAATAAGAACTGATACAGCTTATCCTCTTACTTTAATATATAGTTTTATTAAAATTATTTTGATATTTTTTCTTGTCCTAAAACACTCGTTTTCTTAACTTTCAAAATGAATAAAGCTTCACGAAAGCCGCAGTTAATACCTTTTATTTTATAGTTCCAGTTTAATTATAAAAATGCTCAAGAACCTTCTATTTGTTATGTATTTCATAAATTAGCTGCTTCGACTCAATGCAAACTATCGTACCACATTTTTTATAAATCAAAACACAATCATCAACAATACCTTTCAAAATAATAAATACTATGAGAATCAAATTACTAGTCAGCATAACTTTAGGTTTTCTCTTGGTTTCGTGTAAAAACGATAACCAATCTGCGAAAAAACAAATCCCAACTGATTCTATTACTTCGACGACGCCAAAATTTGCAAATAAAGGGCATGAATTAGTATATAATATGGTTCAAAAAGTGGGCAATTTTAATGCACTTTTGGATAAAAAAAATGTAGTATATACGTATACGTACCAAACGCCAGATAACAAAACCGATAGTGTTACAGAGAAGTATATCTTTGAAGGAGAATTGTCTTACGGCGCTTATAAAAAGCACGAACGTACCTTAGCAAACCTAGACGGACTAGTGGAGCAAGGATATGACGGTAATGAATATTGGCTTAAGCATAAAGGGAAAATTATAAAGGATCAAGACCTATTAAAAACGGTGATTTTTAATAGACCAACTAATTTTTATTGGTTTACAATGATGCAAAAATTATTGGATAATGGATTGTTTTATGAATACCTAGATGAGAAAACAATTGATGGCATAAAATATGACGTTGTAAAAGTCACTTTTCAATCTAAAGATGATAAACCCAAAGATACCTATCAATTGTATATCAATAAAGAGACGCATTTAGTAGATCAGTTTCTTTTTACAGTGGTTGATTTCGGCAAAATGGAGCCTTTTTTAATGAAATTGGAATACGAGAATATTGAAGGTCTATTGTTACCTACAAAACGTAAATATAAAAAATCTAATTGGGATGCAGAGGTTACTAATGAGCCATGGACACTCGTGAATTGGTCTGATATAAAATTCAATACTGATTTAACTAAAGCTGATTTTAAAAAATAGACAATAGTACATACAGTCCGAAAAATTATTGTTTTATAGCTTCAACTGCTTTTTTAACGAAAAATTATTGTGATTACACAACCAAAGCTGTTTAAAAAAAACAGCAAAACCTGATGGCAGCGGGATCGCCCCATTTAGAAAAAGAAGGCTTTTCTAACCGTAGTTTTTGTTAATGTTTATATAGCGTACAGCAGGACGTATCGTACTTTAAAACTCCAGTTTTTCTGCTCCTAAAAAAAGAAAAATCTCATGCTATGCGCTACAAACTGATCTTTTTAGCAGCATATACTCTCCTTCTTTTTTGAACTCCCGGATGGATTTTCCCGTGTATTTTTTAAACGTTTTGGAAAGGTGGCTGACATCAGTAAAACCTAAATCATCAGCGATTTCGGTCAGGGTGAAATTAGAATTTAACAACCTGATTTCGACTAGTTTCAACTTGGCCTTGATAATGTATTCTCGCAAGGGCATATTAACTTGCTTCTTGAAAAACTCACTCACATAAGTAGGAGACATGGCAAAAGTGCTGGCGAGGTTTTCAATTTTTAGTTGTTCGGGTTTATCAATATGCTCGTTGATGTAGGTGAGCATTTTTGTAATACGCTCGTCAGTATTGTTTGGGCTCACTTCGGAAAAACTTCCTTTTTTTATATTGCGAATGATAATTTCTAATACACTCATCATTAAACTGACAATCAAACTTATAGAATCGTCACCATAATTGCGAGATTCTTGCAAAATAATAGCAAGTAAACGCTCGATATGCTGTCTGTCGACATCATTTTTAATGATATCACCAGGCAATTGGTTGTAATTAGAAAGGATATACGACGCTTCTTTAAACCATTCGTTTCTGTCAATGGCCAATCGATTGGTATTCTTGAAAATCGAATCGGTAAACTTTAAAAACACAAACTTAGAAGATGTTTTAATATCAAAAGAATGGCATTTTAAAGGCGGCAACAAAAAAATGCTTCCCTTACATAAGGGTAATGATTGTAATTGATGCATTGTGTGCCATCGCCTTCAATTACTAAAACGAGTTCGAAGAAATTATTTTTAACTGGGCGTTGTTTCCACTCGGTTAATTCTAATTCTTGTATTTCAAAAGGTTTATAAGTCTCTAATACTTGCATTATGATGTTATTTTGATGCAAAATTAGATTTTTTTTACAATACAAATAAATTACACTGCTGTAAACCTTTAAATATACCTAAATACCCATTTTAGACACCTTATTCGCCGTCGAAACCCCCTATATCCTTGTAACACCAACCTTGATTTTATGGGGTAAACATGATGGCGTTGTAAAAGCAAACGTATCCGAATACCTGCATCAAAATATTGTAAAAAGTAGCGTGGTTTTTTATCGAAAATGTTTCTCATTCTCCACAATTGGAAGTTCCAGATGATGTGGCTAATAAAATAATCTCATTTTTAGAAACGAAAAAATAAGCTTGAACAAGAGTTTAATAGTAACTATAAAATTAATAAATCATGAAAAGAAACGTATTAATTACAAGAACATCTACAGGAGTAGGATTTGAAAGTGCTATTTTATTTGCACAAAATGGATACAAAGTGTACGCCACTATGCGCGACACTAAGAAAGCAACCGATTTAAAAAAGAAAATTAAACAGGACGATCTAGTCATCGAAATCCTACCGCTTGAAGTTACCTCTATTTAATCGATAAAAGCAGCGGTAAATACTATTATTGAAAGAAACGGTACCATTGATTTTTAGACAACAATGCAAGTGCGGGATTTGCAAAAACTACTGAGCAAGCAACCGAAGCCTAAATAAGATAGGTAACGGACGTTAATTATCTAAGTACTGTATTTTGTACAAAAGCCATTTTACCGTGCATGCGTAAACGAAAATCAGGTCAAATTATATCGTTAACTTCTGTAGGCGGAGTAGTTGGACAACCTTTTAACGAATTGTATTGCGGTGCTAAATTTGCAGTAGAAGGGTTTATGGAAGGATTAGCAACTTACGTATCAGATGCTTTTAATATCAAAATTAGTTGTGTGGAACCAGGCGATATTGCAACCGAATTCATGAAATCGGCCATAGAAAAAACGGCTGTTGACGGGCAATTTGCGACGGCGGAATACTTGTCTATATTCGAAAAATACATGTCTGGAAATCAAAAAAGAGCTAGATAAAGCACAACATCAGTCTATCAAACTGGATTAGAATTAGCTCAAGTTGTTTTGAAAATGGCTCAGAATGAAAACCCGCCTTTGCGCATTAGAGCCTCACAATGGGCAGAAGATTTTTGTAATGACAATGACAAAAATTATCTATTGGGTCTCTACAATTGCATTGGCCCTTTTTCTGTTGATAAGTGCTTACCGTTCTATTTTAAATAAAAACAGTATCTCCTACTCTGCCCTCGTTTGAAAGTTCACCTCTACTTTCCTTTGAATAAATTTAGTGTTTTTTACTGAATACAAAGTAAAGGCTCGTTTGCAACGTAGATTCCCCAAAAAAAACATTAACCAAAATCAAAAGACAAAACCTTTGATGAGGAAATAGAAAGCCTCTTTTAAGTTTTTCTAAGCTTATATTGACAAACACTTTTCTTCAAAAACTACCAAATTGTCATTTAATTCCATTATATTTACGATATAACGATGTTAAATGACTAAAATACGTGTTGAATATTGCATTAAATTGAATATCGACTCTTCGTATTTAGTTCTCTATTAATTAAAAATAATTTTATGAAAACAATGACTTGTAAAGAACTTGGCGGAGCATGTGAAGAAAAATTTCATGCTCACACTTTTGAAGAAATCGCTGAATTGAGTAAAAACCACGCTTTGGAAATGATTGAAAAAAAGGATGACGCACACACCAAAGCATTAAGAGAAATGCAAGAGTTAATGCACTTCCCGCAAGGTATGAATGCATGGTACGAAAACAAAAGAAAAACATTTGAATGCCTACCAAGATCTTAAAATTAAAAAATATGTTTTGTTACACGCTTGAATCACGAATAATGATATACGCAGTAAACTACTCCGCTTTTACGAAATTTCATCCTTGACGCTGTCTAACTATTTATGATAGGTAGCATTCTTAACAATGGAACTTAAATATATAAATAATTTGTGGTAGTATTTGCAAGCAATTCTTTTTTCAAAACTACATGGTTGCACTTGCAAAATAGTTGATTTAAAATTTTCTGTAATTTGATTCCTAAGATGAAAATTATATCCATTTTAACAATGTAAGATTTAACTAATTCGTTTATTTTTATTAAGTTTATAACTCTTTCTTTATAAACTACTTCTATGAATCGCAACTACATCAATCCTCCTAATTTGTCGAGTGAAAAATCGTTAAAAACATTAGTTGAAAATAGAACAGTTTACAATTTAAATCATTGTGAATTAAATCTATTTGAAACATACAAAGAATCACAATTAGTACCATTGAAGTTTAATGATTTGGTAGTAACCAGTATGTTGAGAGGAAAGAAAGTCATGCACCTTTTTGACGAGCCAGGGTTTGAATACTTGCCTGGTGAAACTGTAGTTATTCCTTCTAATGTAGAAATGAAAATTGATTTCCCTGAAGCAACAAAAAATAATCCTACCCAATGCTTAGCTTTGGCGATAGACCAACAAAAAATAAATGAAACACTGCATTTTTTAAATGATCGTTATCCTAAGGAAGGCAATAGCCAGTTCTGGCATTTAAACTACCAAAATTACTATTTCTACAACAATGTAGAATTAGCTACAACCATCAATAAATTGATTAAAGAGTGCATGAGTACTTCAATAACAAAGGATGTATTAGCTGATTTGACCTTACAAGAATTACTAATTAGAATTATACAGACCCAAACGGCTAAATCTATTGAGGAAGGACTTTACTCAGATCCTAATAGTGCGATAGCACAAGTAGTAGAATACATTCGAGTAAACATCAAAGAAAATATAAGTCTTAAAAACTTGAGCGAAAAAGCTTGTATGAGTACAACGTCCTTTTATCGTTTCTTCAAGAGAGAGTTAGGTATGACTCCAATTGAGTTTGTAATTAGAGAAAAAATAAAATGTGCGAAGCAGTTACTGAAAAACCCAGCGATTCAAATTAATGAAGTGTGTCATTTATCAGGATTTGAAGACAGTAATTACTTCATTCGTTTGTTTAAAAAGCACGAAGGCATTACGCCAAAACAATACCAGTTGTTGTACGTGAATTAGCTTATTCAATATATTTCACGGGTTCTAAATCTTTCTCCTCCTCAGGAGTAAAGACTCTATATTCAATTCGGAATGTCTTTTTTAATGGTGTTTCCAAAGAAAACCCTCCTACTCCAAAAGCATCAATTACATCCAAAGTAAAATGCGTATGTTTCCAATATTCGAATAAATCCTTGTCTACCCAAAACTCAGTGTTTTCTATTGTACCAATACAAACATCACCCAATCTTTGATAGAAACCTCCTTTTTCAAAACATTGCGGCTGCGAACCTTCACAACATCCTCCGGCCTGATAAAACATCAAGTCGCCGTGTTTTTCCTGCAAGATTTTTATTAGTTCTATTGCTTTTTCGGTTGCGTCAATTCTTCTAGTCATCATTTGTTTTCTAAAATTTAAATCTTTAATCTCCCTTTATTCCCATCATATAAAAAAAGGCAAGTCTTTCAACTCACCTTTTCTATAGTTAGTGCTACATTCTAAAAGAAACCTAATTTCTTTTTATCGTACGAAATCAACATGTTTTTTGTTTGTTGATAATGCGCAAGCATCATTTTATGATTTTCACGTCCAATTCCTGATTGTTTATATCCTCCAAAAGGAGCACCTGCAGGATAAGAGTGATATTGATTGATCCAAACACGCCCTGCTTGAATCGCTCTTGGAACCTGATATATCTCATGGGCATCACGTGTCCAAAGCCCAGCACCCAAACCATACATAGTATCATTTGCAATAGCAATAGCTTCCTCTGTTGTTTTGAAAGTAGTCACTGCTAAAACGGGTCCGAAGATTTCTTCCTGAAAAATACGCATTTTATTATTCCCTTTAAAAAGAGTAGGCTTGATATAATATCCTGTTGAAAGATCTCCTTCTAAATGATTCTCTTCCCCTCCAGTCAATACTTCAGCTCCTTCTTCTTTTCCTAATTTAATATAGTTAAGAATTTTTTGTTGCTGAACCAATGAAGTCTGTGCTCCCATCATCGTAGTTTTATCCAATGGGTTACCCATTTTTATAGCCTCGGTTCTTTCAATTACTTTAGCTATAAATTTGTCATATATATCTTCATGAACTAATAATCTTGACGGACAGGTACATATCTCTCCCTGATTTAAAGCAAACATTACTGCTCCCTCAATCGCCTTGTCAAAGAAATCATCATCGGCATCACCAACAGATTTCATAAAAATATTAGGGGATTTACCACCAAGTTCTAATGTCACAGGGATAATATTTTCAGTGGCATATTGCATCACTAAACGTCCTGTGGGTGTAGAACCCGTAAATGCGGCTTTTGATACTTTTTTGTTTGTTACCAAAGCTCTTCCCAGCTCTGCACCAAAACCATTTACAATATTGATAACTCCCGGAGGAAGAATGTCTCCTATCAATTCCATTAACACCAATATCGAAATAGGAGTGCTTTCTGCCGGTTTTAATACCACAGTATTTCCTGCTGCCAACGCAGGTGCCAGTTTCCATACAGCCATTAATATTGGGAAATTCCAAGGAATAATTTGAGCAATTACACCTAAAGGTTCGCTCAATGCTATAGATACGGTTTGTGAATCTAATTCAGCAATCGAACTTTCTTCAGCACGTATCACTCCAGCAAAATACCTGAAATGGTCAATAGCTAAAGGAATATCAGCTGCCATTGTTTCGCGAATAGCCTTTCCATTATCTATCGTCTCTACTGTAGCTATGTACTCTAGGTTGTCTTCTATTCTTTGAGCAATTTTATTCAATAAATTACTTCTTTCTGTAGCCGAAGTTTTTCCCCAAGTTTGAAAGGCTTCATAGGCTTTATCCACAGCAAGTTCTAAATCTTCCTTCGCGGAATGTGCGGCTTGTGTAAATACCTTTCCGTCAATCGGACAAATAACATCAAAATATTCTCCTTTAATGGGGGCTACGAATTTACCACCTATATAATTATCGTACTTTGCCTTAAACTCAGGTCTTGATACTATGTTACTCATATCTTATTAATTTAAATTTTATCAAATATAGATTGATACATCTTAATACTATAGCACTATTCCACCAAAAAATAGCATTAAATTTTCATATGTGCTTTTTTATAGTTATTTTTTTATGTTATTCGTAAATAGCTTTAACTTAGATTAATAATATCCAATTAAGAATACTTATAAAATATATCAATACTGTGTTAAAAAACCAAAAAAATAGTTTCTTACTACAAACTGCAATCCTTATATTTGCAATCTTATTAAAATTGACAGATGAAAATATCTTATAATTGGTTAAAACAATTCATAAAAATAGACTGGGACTCCGAAGAAACAGCAGCATTACTAACGGATCTAGGTCTAGAAGTAGAAGTTGTTGAGAAATACCAGTCTGTAAAAGGCGGCTTAGAAGGCATAGTAGTTGGGCATGTACTTACTTGTATTCCTCATCCCGATGCAGACCGACTAAAAATAACAACTGTTGATTTAGGAGACGGAGTACCGCTACAAATTGTATGTGGAGCTGCCAATGTTGATGCTGGACAAAAAGTTCCAGTAGCAACAATAGGTACCGTTTTGTATGACAAAGAAGGTGGTTCTTTTACTATCAAAAAAGGAAAAATTCGCGGACAGGAAAGTCACGGAATGATCTGTGCCGAAGATGAGTTAGGTCTTGGAACTGGTCATGACGGAATTATGATATTAGACAATTCAATTGCGGCAGGAACAAAAGCGGCAGATGTATTTAAAATAGAAAATGACGAAGTATTCGAAATCGGACTTACACCTAATCGTGCCGATGCGATGAGTCATTTAGGAACAGCTCGCGATTTAAGAGCCGGTTTACTGCAAAGTGGAGTAAATGTTGAATTAATCACTCCTTATGTCAGCAATTTTAGAGTCGACATGAGAACACTTAAAATTGACGTTAACGTAGAAGAAATACTTCTGGCACCACGTTATTGCGGTGTTACCATTTCAGGAATTACGGTAAAACCTTCTCCTAACTGGTTGCAGGATCGTTTAAAAGCAATAGGAATCACTCCTAAAAATAATGTAGTAGATGTAACTAACTATGTTCTACATGAATTGGGACAGCCACTACATGCTTTTGATGCTACAAAAATTAATGGAAAAATAATTGTAAAAACATTACCTTCTGGAACAAAGTTCACAACATTAGACGATATTGAAAGAACGCTTCATGAAGAAGATTTGATGATTTGTGACGAAAAAGGACCTTTATGTATTGCTGGAGTTTTTGGCGGTAAAAATTCAGGTGTTACAGAGCATACTACTTCTATTTTCCTAGAAAGTGCTTATTTTAATCCGGTGAGCATCCGTAAGACAGCCAAAAGACACCAATTGAATACCGATGCTTCTTTCCGTTTTGAAAGAGGAATCGATCCTACAATTACTGCCTACGCATTAAAACGTGCCGCTTTGTTAATCCAAGAAGTGGCAGGTGGTGACATTACATCTGATTTGATTGATGTCTACCAAAAGAAAATCGAAGATTTCTCCGTATTCTTAAACTTCGCAAATGTTGCCAAGATAATTGGGCAAGAAATACCAAAAGATACTATTAAGCAAATTTTAGTTTCATTAGAAATTAAAGTAAATAGCTTTTCAGAAACAGGCCTAGGTTTAACAATTCCTGCTTATCGTGTTGATGTCCAAAGAGAAATTGATGTAATAGAAGAAATATTAAGAGTTTACGGATATAACAACATCAGCTTTTCTAATAAACTGAATGCGACCGTATCTAATTCTCCTAGAAATGAAGATTATAAATTACAAAATATAGTTGCCACACAATTGAATTCACAAGGATTTAATGAAATGATGGCCAATTCATTAACGACTGCTTCTTACGTTGAACTTTCAGAAATGTTGAAAGAAGAGCACAACGTGACCATGTTGAATCCGTTGAGTAATGATTTAGCAACATTGCGACAATCTTTATTGTTTTCAGGACTAGAAGCCATATCCTACAATATCAATCGCAGAAACAGTGATTTGAAATTATTTGAATTTGGAAAAAGCTACCATAAATTTTTATCAGGTTTTGAAGAACACAAACACCTAACATTGTTTCTAACAGGAAACAGAAGCAAAGAAAGTTGGACTACAACACAAAAACCTTCTGATTTCTTTTTATTTAAAGGTTACGTAGATGCTGTTCTTGCAAGATTTGGAATCCAAAAAACACAAAACAGCCCTGCAACATCTGACGTTTTTTCGGAAGGAATTGCAATAGGCGCTGGTCATAATGCTCTGGTTGAATTTGGAGTTGTAAAAAAATCAATCTTAAAACATTTTGGAATAAAACAAGAAGTGTTTTACGCTGACTTTAATTGGGATGTGATTATTAAAATGATATCCAATAAAATCAAATTTACAGAAATTCCAAAATACCCAGAAGTAAGAAGAGATTTAGCCTTGCTAGTAGACGAAAGCGTAACATACGACAGTATTTATGCCATTGCAAAACAGAGCGAAAAAAACCTATTAAAAGACGTCAATTTGTTTGATGTTTACGAAGGAACCAATCTGCCTGAAGGTAAAAAGTCATATGCATTAAGTTTTATCATACAAGACACCGCAAAAACTTTGACCGATGTTCAAATTGATAAAATCATGGGGAAACTTCAAAAGAATTTTGAAACAGAACTAGGAGCAAGTTTACGATAACACACGATATTATAAAATCAGAAATCCCAATTCTAAAATTAGAATTGGGATTTTTTTGTATAAAAAAGTCTCGCACATATGCGAGACTTTTAAATCAACAAACAAATCTAACCTCTTAATTGAAATTATTTTTTTGGCAAAAAAACTGCATCCACAACGTGAATAACACCATTTGATTGATTCACATCAGCAATTGTAATTTGCGACATAGTACCATTTTCATCTGTAATGTATAATTTTTTACCTTTCATCCATGCAGTCAAAGTTCCACCACTAACTGTTTTCAATTTAGCTTTTCCATTTCCTGCTTTAATTGCTTTAGCGATATCAGCAGAATTCATTTTCCCAGCTACTACATGATAAGTAAGAATAGTTTGTAACATTTTTACATTTTCAGGTTTCAATAATGTTTCTACTGTTCCCATTGGCAGTTTATCAAAAGCTGAATTTGTAGGAGCAAAAACAGTAAAAGGCCCTTTTCCTTGTAATGTTTCTACTAAACCAGCTGCTTTAACCGCTGCTACTAATGTCGTATGGTCTTTTGAGTTAACTGCATTTTCGATAATGTTTTTTGAAGGGTACATCGCTGCTCCACCAACCATTACTGTTTTTTGAGCGAATGACGTTGCTCCAAATACTAATGCCATAAAGGCTACTGATAAAAATTTTCTAGTTTTCATAAATCTATTTATTAAGTTATATAAAAGCATTTACGCCACAAAAGCAGTTATGGTTTTAAAATAACTAAATAAAATTAAAAATAATTTAATTACACCTATATATCAACAAGTTACACAGTATTTATTTTTACAAAAAAACCTCCGATTCTTAAAAAAAGAAGCGGAGGTTATATGTTTTTTTTAAAATTATATTCAGAAAGCAGAAAAAATACCTACAATTAAGCCCATAAAAATAATAAAACCATAAAAACAAGCAAAAATTAATGCCATTATTCCAATGAATTTATAATGCGACTTCAAATATTTAAAGGAAGCATTTAGCTGCTCGTTGTCATCATCCCTAAAAGCAATCTTTATTTTAGACGAAAATTGAAACAAATAATAGATTGGAAAAAAATACAATAAAGCAATAAGTAGGTATATCGCAGAAAAAAATCCTGTGCCCACCCCCATCATCGGATTCATCGTGCCACTCATACTAGTCAGCTTTGAAAAAATTGTGCCAATAAAAAGCGCTAAAACCACCATTAAACCCATCATTACAAATCCTAAAATAGACAAAAAATAGGCCCATTTGGCTATTTCCTTTAAAAATCCTTGCGATTCTTCTGATAATTCAAAATTCTTTTTTGAGACCATTTCTGTAAAATTTTCCTCCATGTTATATTTTTTAAATTTAAATATAAGTATTTTATTTCAAAATTTAACTTTTAACAAAAAAAAAGCCCCACATCACTGTGGGGCTTTACTATTATAAGAAAGATTGAGAATTATTTTTTCTCTGTTTTTTCCATTTTAGCTTTCAATGCTGCAAGAACATCATTGCTATCTCCTAAAGTTGAAGCAGATGCATTGTTTGTAGATGCAGATGAATTATTTTCAGTAACTGCTTTCACATTTTTCTCTTCTTCTTCACGGAAGATAGCAGTGTGAGATGCAACTACTCTTTTGAATTCTTTGTTGAATTCGATTACTTTGAAATCAGCAGATTCACCTTTTTTCAATTTCTTACCATCTTCTTTTTCAAGGTGACGAGTAGGAATGAAAGCAACGATATCATCTCCAAATTCTACAGTAGCTCCTTTGTCAACAATCTCAGCGATTTCACCTGTGTGGACAGTTCCAACAGCAAATGAACCTTCGTATTGATCCCAAGGATTAGGAGTAGTTTGTTTGTGACCTAAAGATAATTTACGTCCGTCAACATCTAATTCTAATACTACTACATCAAGTTTCTCTCCAACATTTACAAATTCAGATGGATGTTTGATTTTCTTAGTCCAAGATAAGTCAGAGATGTAAATTAATCCATCAATTCCTTCTTCAAGTTCTACGAAGATACCAAAGTTTGTAAAGTTTCTAACGATACCAGAATGTTTAGAACCTACTGGGTATTTAGAAGTAATATCAGTCCAAGGATCTTGAGATAATTGTTTGATACCTAATGACATTTTACGGTCATCTCTATCTAATGTTAAGATAACAGCTTCAACAACATCACCTACTTTTACGAAATCTTGAGCAGAACGTAAATGAGTAGACCAAGACATTTCAGAAACGTGGATTAAACCTTCAACACCTTCAGCAACTTCGATGAAAGCACCGTAATCAGCGATTACAACTACTTTACCTTTTACTTTATCTCCAATTGCTAATTTAGCATCTAGAGCATCCCAAGGATGAGCGTTTAATTGTTTCAATCCTAATTGAATTCTTGTTTTCTCATCATCGAAATCAAGGATTACAACATTTAATTTTTGATCTAATTCAAGAACTTCAGATGGGTGGTTGATTCTTGACCAAGAAAGGTCAGTAATGTGAATCAATCCATCAACACCACCTAAATCAATAAAGACACCATAAGAAGTAATGTTTTTAACAACACCTTCTAATACTTGTCCTTTTTGTAATTGACCGATGATCTCTTTTTTCTGTACTTCAATATCCGCTTCAATAAGCGCTTTGTGAGATACAACAACGTTTTTAAATTCGTGGTTGATTTTCACAACTTTGAATTCCATTGTTTTATTTACGTAAACATCGTAATCTCTAATTGGTTTAACATCAATTTGAGATCCTGGTAAAAACGCTTCAATTCCGAAAACATCAACGATCATACCACCTTTAGTTCTGCATTTTACAAAACCATTAACGATTTCTCCTGTTTCATTTGCAGAAATAACTCTATCCCATGATTTGATAGTACGTGCTTTTCTGTGAGATAAAACTAGTTGTCCAGTTTTGTCTTCACGGATGTCAATTAATACTTCAACAGTATCACCTACTTTTAATGCTGGGTTGTAACGGAATTCGTTTAAAGAAATAACACCTTCCGATTTTGCGTTGATATCAACGATAACGTCTCTATCTGTAATTCTAACAACAGTTCCATCAACTACTTCTTCTTGATCAGTAGAAATAAATGTTTTTGTAACTAATTCTTCGAATTCTTTTAAGTTTTCTTGATTAACTGGATCAATACCTTCTTCAAAGTTATGCCAGTTAAAATTCGCTAAAAACTCTTCTTGTGATTGTACTTGTTCAGACATGCTGATAAAAATTTGTATTCTGTATTCTCTCGAGTTTCTTAATGTGACAGAAAACAACAGAAGTTGTTTGTATAATTAATTGATACCCAAAGGAAACTCTTACTCACCAAAAGGTGTGCAAAATTAATACTTTTTTATTTAACTACAAAATAAATGACACCCCGATACTCATTTAAAGAGCGACGAATACTAATTTAACACTAAATTAATATAAACAACTGTTTTTCAGGAGCATAAACGCCGTACATTCTAATCGCGTTCCCTCCTGCTCTCGCCTTTATCTCTCCATTTCATTACGAGGATATCGGCTCCATCAGGGCTCATATCTTTGCCATAGAACTTCTAAGAAACAAATAACCCGATGCTTATGACACATCGGGTACTATATTTATAAAAATTGTTTGATTATTAATGAGTTACAGCAACAACATCTTCTGCATGATGTTTGTGTTTAAACAACACAGCAAAAGCAATCGCAATTACCAAGGCATACGCTGCAAACGAAAGCCAGATGTTATGCCAGTCTCTAACGCCATTATGAGTGAAAAAATTATCGATAACGATTCCGCTGGCAATCCCTCCAAAGAAGGCGCCAAAACCGTTAGACATCATCATAAACAATCCCTGCGCACTGGAACGAATTCTAAAGTCGGTAGTCGTTTCAATAAACAACGATCCTGAAATATTAAAAAAGTCAAACGCCATACCATAGACAACACAAGACATAATAATCATCCATAAACCATCTCCAGGATTACCGTAAGCAAACAATCCAAAACGTAAAACCCAAGCAAACATTGAAATCAGCATTACCTGTTTAATCCCAAAACGCTTCAAGAAAAAAGGAATTGCCAAAATGAATAAGGTTTCAGAAATTTGAGAAATCGACATTATAATAGTAGAATATTTGGCTACAAAAGAATCTGCATATTTAGGAGTATTTGCAAATTCTGATAAATAAGTATCTCCATACATATTAGTCAATTGCAATGCTCCACCAAGAAACATGGAAAATATAAAAAACAATGCCATCTTATAAGTTCCAAATAACTTAAACGCATCTAAACCTAGTTTTTCAGTCCAAGTCGCATTTTTCACAACCTGTTTTTGCGCAGGACATTTAGGTAATGTAAAAGAATAAATACCTAAAACTAAAGAAGCAAATCCAGAAATATAAAACATATTAACTGACGCCTTATTACCTGAAAGATTAGTTATCCACATCGCAGCGATAAAACCAACAGTTCCCCATACTCTAATAGGTGGAAAAACCTTTACAACATCAAAATTATTGTTTTTCAATATATTGTAAGCTACTGAATTTGATAACGAAATTGTAGGCATATAAAACATCATAGCCAAAAATATAACCCAGTAGAAAAGTGTAGGATTGTCAACTTGCGGTATATAAAAAATAGCAAAGCCACTTAATATATGTAATATCCCGTATAATTTTTCGGCATTAATCCATCTATCGGCAATAATACCTGTTAGTGCAGGCATTATTATTGACGCAATTCCCAGAGTTGAAAACACGGCCCCAAATTCAGCACCACTCCATCCTTTTGTTCCAAACCAGTAATTTCCAACGGTAATCAACCAGGCTCCCCAAACAAAGAATTGAAGAAAACTCATTACCGTCAATCTATTTTTAATTCCCATAAAATGAATTCTTATATTTTAAATAACAAAAGCCCGTAAATCTAATATTAAAATTGATATCTACAAAAAAATTACTCTGTTTTAGCAACTTCATTAATCAACCCTAATACAATCTCAAATTGTTCTTCGCGCGTAAGATGCGAATTGTCAATCTCGATGGCGTCTTCTGCGATTACCAATGGCGAATTATCTCTGTGGGTATCAATATAATCTCTTTCTTCTACATTTTTAAGGACCTCTTCATAAGTTATGGCATCTTCTTTTTGCTTCAATTCATCGTATCGTCTTTGTGCTCGGGTAGTTGCACTCGCAGTCATGAATATTTTAAGTTCGGCATCAGGAAAAACAACGGTTCCAATATCTCTACCATCCATAACAATTCCTTTGTCTTTCCCCATTTCTTGCTGCTGTTCCACTAATTTTGCACGCACTTCGGCTATCGTGGCTATTTTACTTACAAAACTTGAAACTTCAATGGTTCTAATTTCATTTTCAACATTGACATCATTAATATACATCTCAGCTAAACCCAATTCTGGACTGTATCTAAATTGTAGTCGAATAGCCGGAAGACTTTTTATTAAAGATTCTTTGTCAAAATTTTCAGCTCCTATATATCCGTTTTGCATTGCAAATAATGTGATAGCACGATACATAGCACCGGTATCTACAAACACATAGCCTAAATGATTGGCTAATTGTTTGGCTAAAGTACTTTTCCCTGTGGATGAAAACCCATCTATTGCAATTGTTATTTTTTTATTCAAAATAATATTATTGAAAGTTAATTGTTAAACCAAAAAGACTCGTATTTCCTGCTAAAGTATATCTTGAGTAGGAGTAATTAAATTTTAATTTATTGAATTTTAATCCAAAACCAAGTGAAACGCCCGAGAAATTTCGCTGTTCCAGAATTCGTAATTCTTCGGCTCTTCTAAAATTATATCCTAATCTCAGATTAAAGGATTTTTGAGGAAAAAGTTCCACGCCAAAAATAACATGTCGCAAAGCATTATTTACAAATGACACTTTTTCCTCTGTAAAAGTACCGTCAAGAGACGATTCAGCTCGAACAGGATTAGAAAAAGCAATATTCCATTGTTGCAAATTCTCTAATGTAAGATGCCATCTAAGCGGTACATGTTCTAATTCTTGAGACACCCCCACAATTACTTCAAGCGGTAATTTTTCCCTAACCTCAGAGTAACTTGTAAACTGAGTACCTATATTTCTGATCACCAAACCCCAATTTACGTCATTTCTTTCGTCAATAAAAACAGCCCCTAGATCAATCGCCCCACCTAATGAATTATAGCTTTCTAATGTAGAAGAAATTAATTTTGCATTAGCCCCAATATGTATCGTCGTGTATGGAATATTATAGGCATAACCTGCCGAAAGCGCAATTTCGCTACCCGTAAATGAAGTCGTAGACTGCCCCGCTTCATCATAGCCTTCAAAACTACCATAATTTACATAATTCACTCCCACCTGAAAAGTTTGTAAATGACGGTCATACGTATAGGCGTAAGAAGCAGTACCATAGGTAATTTCTCCATAATAGCTACCGTAATTTAATGCCAAATGGTTGTCCATTTCAACATTTAATGTTGCAGGATTAAAATTAACCTGATTCACATCGTCGTCATAGATTGTAATGGTTTTTCCACCTAATGCTGCCTGCCTAGGAGATGTTACCAAATTTAAAAACTGATAGGTATACTTACCTCCTATTTGACTGTAAGTTACAGTACAAAAGAAAAGAAAAACGTATAATAAAAGTTTTTTGAACATGTTTTACAGCTGTATTTTCGTAAAATAAAACGCAATTGCGAAGATAAAATTATAATGGTAATAAACACTCGTTTTACATCTTCAAATTCCAAACAAATAAAATTCCAAAATCATCGCTTAATAAGATTAGGCTTTGATTTTGGAATTAATTCATTTTTGAAACTCTTTTACTTACAAGACTTTGGCGTTTTTTACCTTCTGATCCGTAATTGCAATTTTTAAAACCTCACTCATTTCTTTTACATAATGAAACGTAAGACCTTGAATATATTCTGGCTTTATTTCGTCAATATCACTTTTATTTTCATGACACAAAATAATCTCTTTAATATTAGCTCTTTTTGCAGCTAAGATTTTCTCTTTTATTCCACCTACAGGCAATACCTTTCCTCTTAAAGTAATCTCCCCTGTCATTGCCATATTTTTCTTTACTCTTTTTTGACTAAATACAGAAACTAAAGAAATCAACATGGCAATACCTGCGCTTGGTCCGTCCTTAGGCGTTGCACCTTCCGGTACATGTAAGTGAATGTTATACTTAGAGATGATCTCAGGATTTAAACCCATAAGTCTTGCATTCGCTTTAATATATTCTAATGCAATTGTTGCTGATTCTTTCATTACCGTACCTAAATTTCCAGTAATAGTCATTGTTCCTTTACCCGGAGAAATCAAGGATTCGATAAAAAGAATATCGCCACCTACACTTGTCCAAGCTAACCCAGTAACTACTCCAGCAACATCATTACTTTCGTATTTATCACGTTCTAATCTTGGAACACCCAGCACTTTTAAGATATCCTCGTCAGTTACTTTTTTATTGTAATCTTCCTCCATCGCAACCGATTTCGCAGCATTTCGGATTACTTGTGCAATCTTTGCTTCTAATCCACGAACACCAGATTCACGAGTATATCCTTCAACAATTTTTTCCAATTGTTTTTTTCCAATCGTTAACTCTTTAGAAGTCAAACCATGCTCTTTTAATTGTCTTGGAAACAAATGTTGTTTGGCAATTTCTACTTTCTCTTCGATAGTATAACCAGACATCTTTATAATCTCCATTCGGTCTCTTAATGCTGGTTGAATGGATGACATCGTATTTGAAGTCGCTATGAACATCACTTTAGACAAGTCATAACCCATTTCCAGAAAATTATCATAGAAAGAATTGTTTTGCTCGGGATCCAATACTTCTAACAAAGCAGATGATGGATCACCTTGACTACTTACCGATAATTTATCGATTTCATCTAAAACAAATACTGGATTTGATGTCCCAGCCTTTTTTAAACTTTGAATAATCCTACCTGGCATAGCGCCTATATAGGTTTTTCTATGTCCTCTAATTTCAGACTCATCACGTAAACCACCAAGTGAAATACGCACATACTCTCTACCTAATGCTTCTGCTACTGAACGTCCTATAGAGGTTTTACCCACTCCTGGAGGTCCTGTCAAACAGATAATGGGTGATTTCATATCATTTCGCAATTTTAAAACTGCCAAATGCTCTATCATTCTTTTCTTTACATCTTCTAACCCGAAATGATCGCGGTCTAATATTTTTTGAGCGCGTTTTAAATCAAAATTATCTTTAGAAAACTCATTCCACGGTAACTCTAAAAACAAATCCAAATAATTTCTTTGAATCCCAAAATCAGGAGCCTGTGGATTCATCCGGCGCATCTTAGACAATTCTTTTTCGAAATGTTTTTTGGTTTTTTCATCCCATTTCTTAGTCTTCGCCTTAACCACCATTTCATCTATCTCTTCCTCTTGCGTAGAACCACCCAATTCTTCCTGGATCGTTTTCATTTGCTGATGAAGAAAATATTCTCTTTGTTGTTGATCTAAATCAAAACGAACTTTCGACTGGATATCGTTTTTTAATTCGAGCTTTTGCAACTCTATATTCATATAACGAAGCGTCTCTAGTGCTCTTTCTTTTAAATCATTAATCGCTAACAAATCTTGTTTTTCCTTAACAGACAAGTTCATGTTTGAAGTAACAAAATTGATTAAGAAAGATTGACTTTCAATATTCTTAATCGCAAATGTTGCTTCAGTCGGAATATTTGGACTTTCTTTTATAATTTGGATTGCTAATTCTTTTATCGATTCAAGAATTGCTAAAAATTCTGTGTCTGATTTATCCGGTCTATTTTCCGGAAAATCTTTGATATTAGCAGTAAGATAAGGATCTTCGGAAGTAACAGTGTCAATTTCAAAACGTTTTTTCCCTTGAAGAATAACGGTTGTATTCCCATCAGGCATTTTTAAAACGCGCAAAATTCTAGCTACAGTACCAATGGTGTGAATATCCTCTTTAGTAGGGTCTTCGTCAGACTCGTCTTTTTGAGCCACAACCCCAATGATTTTTCCTGCCGCATTTGCGTCATTAATTAGCTTAATCGATTTATCTCTACCGGCAGTAATGGGAATTACAACTCCTGGAAATAAAACCATGTTACGCAACGGTAAAATAGGTAAAGAATCAGGTAATTCTTCATTAATCATTTCCTCCTCATCTTCTGGAGTCAATAATGGTATTAATTCCGCTTCTGAGTCATATTCCTGTAGTGACATATTGTCAATAGTAAGTATTTTATGATTTGACATATTATTTTTGAGTCTTTTTGTCATTAAAAATTTCATGTAGATAACAAATATAAGGTTTCAACTGTTTAATTTTGAATTAAACCTCATAATTTATTATGCTTTATAAAAATGCAATCTTTATGCCATTTTAAAGAAATGAGAAATTATAGAAGCTAAAGTTAGTTAAATAAAATGTATTAAATTTATTACTTTATCACCTTTCCTAAAAAAAGAAATTATTCATTTCTCAATCTATAAGTAATAATAAAAACTATCTTTATATGTGTTATTTACAAATAATTAAATATTATTTAAACAAAGACATTTACATTAAGAAACGATAAACTCATAAGCTCTATTTGAATTTTACTAACCAATGGCTTAGAAATAACCATGAAACAAATACCTCTAAAAGATTTAGCGGTTACAAACTTAAAAAGGATTTAATCATTAGATAAATAGAATAATCAAAAAACGAGAACAAATGAAAAAACTATTAAAATCAGTAGTGTATTGCAGTTTGCTTTTTACGACAATAACAAACGCTCAATGGCATTCTAAAAACAGGATAAAAGGAAATGGTACTATAACCAGCGAAAAAAGGATAACAGCTGATTATGACGAAATAAAAATAGCTGGATTTTTTGACGTTGAATTGGTTTCAGGAAAAGAAGGAAACATTACAATTCAAGGAGAAGAAAATTTAATACAATACATTAAAACCGAAACGGAGAAAGGTGTTTTAAAAGTTTTTACTGAAAAAAACATAAATATCAGCACTAATAAGAAAATGTTAATCACTATTCCTTTTGAAAATATCAATGCTGTTTCACTATCTGGATCCGGTGATGTCAGTACTAAAAACACCATTAAAACCAATCAATTTAAAACTAAGTTAGCGGGATCAGGTGATCTAACCCTATCAGTAGATGCCAATGAAATACAAGCCGACTTGAATGGTTCAGGTGACCTTGTTCTAAAAGGTAATACTGAAAGTCTAATTACTAAGTTAGTGGGATCTGGAGATATCGATACCGCTGAATTAAAGGCACAAAATACAGATGTTTCTGTTACGGGTTCAGGAGATGCAACGGTATATTGCTCAAGTAATCTTAAAGCACGCGTTTCTGGTTCTGGAGATATTAACTATAAAGGAAACCCAAAAACAAAAAATACTAAAGTCATGGGATCTGGCGACATAACACAAAAATAAAGCTAACTAAATAAGAAAGGTTTTTTTAAGAATTCCTAAAAACACCTTTCTTATAATATTAAATCTGCAATCTATTCTTTATTTTTTTTCATAAAACTTAGAACAATAAATCCCAATAAAAAGAAAACCGCCAGAATGAAAAATGAATTTCTCATCGAGTTTGTAATTGCTGCGACAAATCCAAAAACAAAGGTCCCTACTACAATCGATATTTTTTCAGTTACATCAAAAAAGCTAAAATAGGTAGCGTGATCTTCAGTGTCTGGTAATAATTTGGAGTACGTAGAACGGGATAAAGTCTGAATTGCTCCCAAAACCATTCCTATCGTTGCTCCAAGAACATAAAACTGAGTATCAATGTACTCACTTTTGGCATCCAGTAAATAAGCCGCAACACAAATAAATCCCCAAATTACTATTGTAATTTTTAGCGTTTTAATATTACCTATTTTCTCAGATATTCTTGAAAATAAAAAAGCTCCAAATATAGCTACCACATTTATTAATAAAATTATAATTATCAATTTACTGGTATCAATCCCTAATTCTTTTTTCCCAAAAAGACCTGCTAATAATATTACAGTTTGAACACCTATACTATAAAGAAAAAAAGCAGTTAGAAATTGTTTTAAATCCTTCATGCTCTTCAAACTATCTAAAACTACTTTCAGCTCTCTCAGTCCTTTAAAAATATAGTCTTTCTCTGGTTTTTTATGAAAAACATTATTGGGCAAGTAATGAAAAGTGACTTGTGCAAAACCCATCCACCAGATTCCTACGGATAAGAAAGAAATACGAGCTGGCAAAGAACCATCAGTTATTCCATACCATTCAGGCATCATTACCATAGTAAGATTGAAAGCGAGTAATATTAGAGAACCAGCATAGCCAAACATAAAACCCTTTGCACTAACCCTATCATGTTGTTCAGGAAAAGCAATTTCTGGCAAATAGGAATTATAAAAAACAATACTTCCCCAAAAACCAATACTTGCTAAAACGGTCCCTAAAATTCCAATCCATAAGGTGCCTTGTCCTTTAAAAAAGAATAAACTCATCACAGATAGTGACCCTAAATAACAAAAGAATTGTAGAAATCGTTTCTTATTTCCTGTATAATCTGCAATACTGGATAAGATGGGAGACATTAAAGCCACGATCAAAAATGAAAATGATAAAGAATAAGATAAAAGTGATGAATTATTAAATTCAAAACCTAAAAATTGAACTATTCCGTTATTATCACTAGTTACCGTTTCATAGTATATAGGAAAAACTGCAGTAGCAATAACTAAACTATAAACAGAGTTAGCCCAGTCATAAAAGGCCCATGCATTTATTAACTTTTTATCTCCTTTTTGCAATGTTATCATAGAATTATTTTTATACGAATTTATCTATTTTTCCGTAGGAAACATCTAAAATAACTAGAATGTTGAAAACTTGTTCTTTTACTAACGTAAAAAGCCAATTCAAATGAATTGGCTTTTCTTTAATATCTATCTATAATTATTATTTATAAATCATTCCGAATTTTGCAGCAGTTGCTTTAGCTTCTGGAATCATTGCTTTTAAATTAGCAATTCGGGTTGCATCAGATGGGTGTGTGCTAAGAAACTCTGGTTGCGCTTGTCCATCAGAATTTGATGACATTCTAGTCCAGAAAGCAATTGCTTCTTCTGGATTATATCCCGCTATTGCCATTAAAACTAATCCTATTTTATCAGCCTCTGTTTCATGACTTCTACTAAAAGGTAACATCACTCCTACTTGAGTACCCACTCCATAAGCTTGATTCCATATTTGTTGTGTTTGTTCACTTTTTCCTGAAGTTGCAACAGAAACTCCCGCACCAATAACTTGTTGAAGTTGTCCAGCGCTCATACGTTGTGCTCCGTGATTTGCAAGCGCATGAGACACTTCATGTCCCATTACCGTTGCTAAACCTGCGTCATCTTTAGTAACAGGTAAAATTCCAGAGTAAACAACAATCTTTCCTCCAGGCATACACCAAGCATTTACATCTTTACTATCTACTAGCTTGTATTCCCATTCATAACCATCCAAATATTGCTTTTGCCCTAAAGAATTTAAATATTTTTCGGCTGCCAATTTTATTTTTGTTCCTACAGATTCAACTCTTCTAGCATCAGCTGTACCTGTAATTACTTTATTTTCCTTTAAAAAAGTTCCATACTCCGCAAAGGAAGAAGGGAAGAGTTCGCTATTCGAAACAAAATTTAATGTTTTCTTTCCTGTAAGCGGATTAGTTGCGCAAGAGACTAATAATCCCAAAGTACAAATACCTACTAATATTGAATGTTTTTTCATGGTGCTATTTTTATTTTAACAAAAATACAACAATTATAGATATCCTATTTGCAAAATTAAAACCAAATGTTGCAACATTTTTGGTTTTCTTATTCTCCAATGATATGCAAAACATTAAATTCCTTAGTTACTATAAGGTAGTTATCCTCTTCAAACTTGGCTCTATTAAACGAAACTTTTTCATTGTCAATTTCTATGCTTTTAACTTTAAAAGGAAATCCTATTAGGTTTATCTTATAATTAGAATAACTTGTATCGTATTTACCTTCTTTATGCAATTGGATATTAAATTCTTTTTCTTTCCCTGTTACTATAAAAGTCAAGAAACTGTATCTTCCTTTTTTATAATCATAGCCATCTTGTGCATCTTCATACACAACCGACTTCTCTTTTCCTTCTTTATAGAATAAATCTAAGGTCAATTCATCAAATTCTAATTCTCCCACATATTGTTGAATAGGATATTTTGGAATAACAGCACCCGCTTTTACAAATACTGGAATTTCATCGAATTTCGTTTCTACCCAAATTTCTTTACCTCCAGTCACTAAGCTATTAGTCCAGTAATTATACCACTGACCACGAGGAATGTACATTCTTCTTCCTAAAGCATTCGGTTCCAAAATAGGGCATACTAAAATTTGGTTTCCAAAAACAAATTCGTCATTTCTATAATGCGTTTGTATGTCACTTTGATCATAATAAACTAAGGGTTTAAGCATAGGAATTCCCTCTTCGATATATTGCCAGAACATAGTATATAGGTAAGGTAGCAACTGGTAACGCAGGTTAATAAATTTTCTAGTAATATCAATAACCTCTTCATCAAATGCCCAAGGTTCCTGATCTCCGTGATCACCAGAAGAATGTGTTCTACAAAAAGGATGAAAAACACCTAATTGAATCCAACGAGCATATAATTCTCCCGAAGGTTGTTCTGCAAATCCACCAATATCCGAGCCCGTAAAGCCCATTCCAGAAATTGACATTCTTTGCACTTGTATGTTTGCAATCCACAAATGTTCCCAACTAGCCACATTATCTCCCGTCCAGGAAGAAGTATAGCGTTGCGCTCCTGCATAAGCTGATCTTGTGATTATAAAAGGTCTTTTAGGATAAGCAAATCTTTTTACTCCATGATACGTGGCTCTTGCCATCTGTGTACCGTAAATATTGTGTGCTTTTCTATGGCTACATGGGTTTCCGTCATAGTCATGACGAACATCCATAGGAAATGTTTTATTTGGCACCTCCATAACAGCTGGCTCATTCATATCATTCCAAACTCCTTTTACCCCAATTTCAGATATTAGTTCTTTAAATAATCCCGCCCACCATTCTCTCACTTCGGGATTAGTATAGTCAGGAAAATTACAATCTCCCGGCCAAACTTTACCTTTCATATAAGGACCATCCGCACGTTTACAAAAATAATCTTTTTCTAAAGCCTCTTTATATACTGAATATTCCTTGTCAATTTTAATTCCTGGATCAATGATTACAACGGTTTTAAAACCGTCTTCTGCTAATTCTGCAACCATCCTTTTTGGATCTGGGAAATATTCTTTATTCCACGTAAAACATCTAAAGCCGTCCATGTAATCAATATCTAAATAAATGGCATCGCATGGAATCTTTAATTCTCTAAATTTTGATGTGATTTTTTTTACGTTACTCTCTGGAAAATAACTCCATTTACATTGATGATAACCTAAAGCCCATAATGGTGGTAATTCTGGCTTACCCGTCAAGTCAGTGTAACTAGCAACAACATTCTCCATTTGAGGACCATAGATGAAGTAATAATTCATCTCCCCTCCTTCTGCCCAAAAACTGCTAACATTTCTTCTTTCGTGACAAAAATCAAAGAAAGTTCTAAATGTATTGTCGAAGAAAATACCATAGGCTTGTTTATTTTGTAAACCAATATAAAAGGGAACTACTTTGTATAAAGGTTCTTGATCTTTCTGAAATGCATATTGATCGGTAGCAAAGTTTTCTAACCTTTTCCCTTTCAAATTCATTTGGGTGGCTTTATCGCCAAGGCCATAGAAACACTCCCCATCTTTTGAAGTCTTGCTCATTTTAACGATATTACCGCCATACTCGTAACTTTCCTCCCAATGGAATCCCAGTTCATCTTCAAGTAATATATTTCCGTTTAAATCATAAATAGCTACTCTCATATCTATTTTTTGAATGACACATATTACTTTACTGGTTTGTATTTGATAATAATCCCCTTCTTCTGTGACCTCAAGAAAATTATATCCATGCAAATGACTTTTATCAATAGCATAGGAGAAGTCATTACTAAAATAACCTTTTGTTGTGTACCTAAAACGTATTAAACTGTCTCTTAATATCGTAACTTTTAAAACTACACTATTGTCTGTATTAAAATAAATGGAATCAACGTCCTGTTCAAAAGAAACTATTTTTGATGGATATAAATCCCCTTTGAATTCTAATTCTGTATTTGTAATCATGTTATACCTTATTATATTAAGCCCTTTTTATATTTTCAAACATACAAAAAAGTATATTTGCTTTCCTGAAAAACAATTCTATTTACAAAATAAAAGTGACGGTTTTATTAAAAAACAAACTCTATTAATTCTATGAATCAATAGAGTTTGCACAATTAAGAATTTTAAAAAACAGTACACAAGTCTAATGTGAATTTTTATACAATTTTAAAAACAGTTACGCCTAAAGGTGGCAATGTTAGTTCTATTGAATAGTCGCGTCCATCATATGGCGTCGCTTCTATTACTAATTTAGTTGCATTCTTTAATCCGCTACCGCCATAATTTTTTTCATCGCTATTAAAAATCTCCTTTAGCTTTCCTTTTCTTGGAAGACCTATTCGATAATTTTCACGAACTACCTGAGTAAAATTACAAACTACAATTACATCATCTTTTACCTTTTCTCCTTTTCGTACATAGGATATAACTGCGTTTTGATGGTCTGAATAATTAATCCATTCGAATCCATCTGGACTAAATTGCTTTTCATATAACGCCGGCTCTTTTTTATACAACCCATTTAAATCTGTTATCAGCTTTCTAACCCCTTCATGGTAAGGATACTCATTTAAATGCCAATCAAGGCTACCCTCAAAATTCCATTCGGCACTTTGTCCAAATTCACATCCCATAAACAGTAATTTTGTCCCTGGATGTGTAAACATATAACCGTAAAGCAGTCGCAAATTTGCAAATTTTTGCCATTCATCACCAGGCATTCTACCAAGTATAGATTTTTTACCATAAACCACTTCATCATGAGAAAGTGGCAACATAAAATTTTCTGAAAAAACATAGGTTGAGGAGAAGGTCAAATCATTTTGATGGTACTTCCTGTATACAGTATCTTTTTGAAAATATTCTAAGGTATCATGCATCCAACCCATCATCCATTTCATTCCAAATCCTAATCCTCCAATGGAAGTTGGTCTAGAAACCATAGGAAACGAAGTGCTTTCTTCAGCTATCGTTTGGACACCTTCAAAATTAGAATAGACTGCTTCATTGAATTCTTTTAAAAAACTTATAGTATCAAGGTTTTCACGTCCACCATAAATATTAGGTTCCCATTCGCCCTCTTTTCTTGAATAATCTAAGTATAACATCGAAGCTACCGCATCCACGCGAAGTCCGTCAGCATGATAATGTTGCAACCAAAACAAGGCGTTACTAATTAAAAAGGAGCGCACTTCATTTCGACCATAATTAAACACTAGACTTTTCCAGTCTGGATGATATCCTTTTTTACGATCTGGATGTTCAAAAAGATTAGAGCCATCAAAGAATCCTAATCCATGTGCATCATCTGGAAAATGAGAAGGAACCCAGTCCAGAATAACTCCAATTCCAGCCTGATGCAGTCGATCTACCAATACCATAAATTCTTGTGGTTTTCCAAAACGGGAGGTCGGTGCAAAATAACCAACGAGCTGATATCCCCATGAAGGGTCGTACGGATACTCCATAATAGGCATAAACTCAACATGTGTAAACCCAGTTTCTTTTACATAAGCAACCAAATCCTCTGCAAATTCTAGATAAGTCAGAAATCGATTATCTTCTCCATGTCGTTTCCAAGACCCTAAATGAACTTCATAAACAGAGTATGGTTTGTCAAGCGCATTATGATCCTGACGATTCTCCATCCATTTAGTATCATCCCATTTGTAATCGAGATCCCAAACTACAGATGCGGTATGTGGTGGCTTTTCACAGTAAAAAGCAAAAGGATCTGCTTTTTCGGTAACTATTCCATCGTTATTCGATTGTATTTTATATTTATAGGTAGCTCCTTTTTCGATATTGGGAATAAACCCTTCCCATATACCAGATGAATCCCATCTTACCTGAAGCAGATGCTCTCCTTGAGTCCAGAAATTAAAATCTCCTACTACAGATACAGAATGGGCAGTCGGTGCCCAAACGGCAAAATACACGCCCTTTACACCATCTAATTCAATCAGATGTGCTCCAAGTCTCTCATATAATCTGTAATGTTTTCCAGCTTTAAATAAGTCAATGTCAAAATCAGTAAAAAGGGAATGTGTGAGAACTTTGCTCATATATATTGGTATGTTTCTAACCTTATGGAATAAATTAGAATATTAACTTTAAAAAAACTTTTGATTTTAATTTATCTTATAGCCATCTGGAATTACAGAACCTTTTTTAATTACTACAATTCCTTCTTTAATAGCGTATAGTTCATGTAAAACATCTTCTAAATGCTTACCTCCATTAATATAAACATTGTTTCCTATTCTACAGTTTTTATCCACTAAAGCATTATTAATAAAACAGTTATCACCGATACCTACTAAAATATTATTTTTAGCTTTATCTTCATTCATATCATCAATACTTTGATAATAGTCATTCCCCATAACGTAGGTGTTTTGAATAACAGTCCCATCACCTATTCTTGCACGAATTCCTATAACGGATTTTTTTATTTCTTTAGCATGAATAATACAACCATCAGATATTAATGATTTCTCTACTAAAGTGTGGTGAAATTTTGACGGAGGTAGTAATCTTGGACGTGTGTAAATTTTATTATCATTGTCAAATAAATTAAATTTAGGAATATCATCTGTCAAACCGATATTGGCTTCAAAAAATGAATCTATATTTCCTATATCAGTCCAATACCCTTCATATTGATAACTTAGTATTTTTTGTTTACCCACAGCTTGCGGAATAATTTCTTTTCCAAAATCCTTTGTATCAGGATTTTTCATTAAATCAATTAATAGCTGTCTATTAAAAATATAAATTCCCATTGAAGCTAAGTAAATTTTACCTTCACTTTTCATTTCCTCACTTACATCCGACTCCCATTCTGGTAACAATTCCTTAACCGGTTTTTCAATAAATGACTCTACACAACTATCGCTATTTGATTTTAAAATTCCAAAATCTGGTGCATCCTTAGCGTTAACCGGTAAAGTGGCAACTGTTATATCAGCTTCCTGTTTGATATGTTCTTCAATCATTTCATTGAAATCCATCTGGTATAATTGATCTCCAGAAAGAATTAAAACATAATCAAATTCATGATTTAAAAAGTGAGGCATACACTGTCTCACTGCGTCAGATGTACCTTGAAACCAAGTTGGATTATCAGGAGTTTGTTCGGCAGCAAGAATGTCAACAAAAGCTTGACTAAACGCATTAAAAGTATAGGTGTTTTTTATATGTGCATTTAAAGAAGCAGAGTTAAATTGGGTCAATACAAACATTCTCTTAATGTCTGAATTCATACAGTTTGAGATTGGGATATCAACTAATCTATATTTCCCTGCAATTGGTACTGCAGGCTTAGATCTACTTTCAGTCAATGGATATAATCTAGACCCTTGGCCCCCTCCTAAAATAATTGCAATAACGTTTTTCTTGTTAGCTTTCATACTTTGTTAATTATTAAATTATAAACCTCTATATATTCTTGACATGCTTTTTCCCACGAATGATCTGTGGTCATCCCTAATTTTCTAATCTTATTTAAGTGTTCTTTATCTTTATACAAGTTTACTGCCCTTTGGATAGAGTAACAAATGTCTCCAATAGAAGATTGATCATGACAGATACCGTTACCGTTATCTCCAAAATCAATTACGGTATCTTTTAATCCTCCTGTTCTTCTTACAATGGGAATTGTACCATATCGCAGCGAGTACATTTGATTCAACCCACATGGTTCTACCCTTGATGGCATCAATAAAAAATCAGCTCCTGCATAAATTAAATGTGCTAATTCTTCGTTGTATCCAATAAAAGTGCTATAATTTCCTTTATAATCTACCAATAGACTATTTAAATCGTTTTCTATATCTTGATTTCCAGAACCTAAAATAAGAATATTGATTTCCTTATAATTTTCAGACAAGGCTAACGCCGATGCCTGTGGTAGCAAATCGCCTCCTTTTTCTTCTAATAACCGCCCTATAAAACTAAAAAGTGGTTTCGTAGGATCTAAATTAAATAAAGTACATAATATCTCTTTATTTTGTTGTTTTCCCTTTTCAAAATTTTCAATAGAATAGTTTTTTTCCAACATTTTATCCTTCAAAGGATCCCAGATTTCAGTATCGATTCCGTTTAATATTCCTTTAGATTTGTAGCGTACGATATTAAATAGTGACTCTAATCCATTTGCTGAATAATTAATCTCATTCAAATAATTAGGCGAAACTGTAGTCACTGCCCAAGCACATTTTATACCTACAGCCAATGAATTAATACAGTGATCCCATTCTAATACATTTACGTGGGACAGATCAAATTCTGGTAAATAGTGTAGTTTATCAAATCCAAATTGCCCCTGATACAATCCATTATGAATCGTAATCATTGAAGGTGTATTTTGGATTTTGCTATATTTGTTACAATACAACATCATAAACGGAATTAAACCAGTATGATGATCGTGACAATTAATAACATCTGGCATTTCATCACGGCCAATTATCCAATCTAAAGTGGCTATTTGAAAAGATAAAAATCGTTCGATATCATCCTCATATCCATATACTTCTTTTCTGTCGAACAATTCGGGAATTTCAATGAGGTATAACTCAAATCCCAATTTATCTGTTGTCTCCTTAAGGACATTAAATGAAAAATTGAATTTTCCCAATTTAACAAACCCCCAATGGACACATTCAAATTTATTTTCTTTTTTAAATTTTGTGTCATAACAAGGAATTACAACTCTTGCAAGATGACCGGCTTTATTCTGGTATTTTGGCAAAGCTCCTACAACATCTGCTAAACCACCTACTTTTGCTACGGGATAACACTCTGCGCTAATATGAAATATTTCCATTTGTTAAATTTTGTTATTCTTCAAATTTTGTAGTAACGTTGACACTCTCTTTTTTATTAAGACCATTCTTTCTTTAATGTAAATACTTAAATAGACAATAAAATTTTATTAAATATACTACTTTTATGTTTTTCTAAATTTAGTGAAAATTTTATAAAATAAAAGCGGTCTTAAAAATTTATCAATATGACAAAAATACCTTCAATTCATACTCAATCATTAAAAATTCCTAAGCCTATTCTTATTGCAGGTAAATTAATCTCTTTTATTTCGCCTAAACTAACAACATTGTTCGCCGCTAAATTGTTTACAACACCTATAAAACATAAGATTCCCAAAAGAGAGTTTGAAATGGATGAAAAAAGTGAGCAAAAAAAACTCCTTGTTCCCTCAATAAATAAAGAGATCGTTGTTTACAAATACGGCCAAAGTGAAAAGAAAGTATTGCTAGTTCATGGTTGGTCAGGACGAGGTACACAACTAGTGAAAATAGCCGATGCATTAGTAAAGCATGGTTATTCTACCATTAGTTTTGATGCTCCTGCACATGGTAAATCACCTGGTAATCAAAGTATCATGACTGAATTTATCGCTGCAATTTTAGAAATCGACAAGCAGTACGGTCCTTTTGAATCCGCTGTTGGTCATTCTCTGGGTGGAATGTCGGTACTAAATGCAATAAAAGAAGGTCTCGAGTTAAATACTGCCGTAATTATAGGCAGTGGGGATATTGTTCAAGATATTATCGAAGATTTTATTGCTAAATTAGAGCTAAAGCCAAGTTATGCTACCACTTTAAGACTATATTTTGAGAAAAAGTATGGTGGAAAAATGAATGATTACTCTGGTTATCAAGCAGCCAAAAAAATAACGATACCCATTTTAGTGATTCATGACAAAGATGATCCTGAAGTGCCTGTAAAAGCAAGCATGAACATTTATGAACATTTAAAAAACGGAGAGCTCCTGATAACAGAAGGTTTGGGTCATCGAAAAATTTTAGGTGATTCTGAAGTAGTTAAAAGAACGGTTGAATATGTAACTACTCACTCTAATAATTAATCTAACATCAATACAATGAAATACCCCTTAGAAAAATCCGAAGCCCAATGGAAACAAGAACTGGGAGAAGAAAGATACCGTGTCTTGCGTGAAAAAGGAACAGAACGTCCACACACTGGAACTTACAATTTACATTACGAAGAAGGCACCTATTGCTGCGGCGCTTGTTCAGAACCATTATTTGAAAGTAACTCAAAGTTTGACGCACACTGTGGCTGGCCGTCATTTGATGATTCAATTCCCGGAAAAGTCAAATATATTTTAGATAAAACGCACGGAATGATTCGTACTGAAATAGTTTGTGCAAATTGTGGCAGCCATTTGGGACATCTCTTTAATGATGGACCAACTACTACTGGCCAGCGTTATTGTGTAAATTCGGTATCAGTAGATTTTAAAAAATAAAGAAGATTGGATTTATTCGGAAAATCAAGTGATTAGATAAAAAAACTAGAACCAATTCTTGAAAAATATAAAGAAAGAAAACACCTCTTAGACTATCATAATCAATACCAACATTTAGTTATGGTAGTGCTGTCTGCTCAGGATTCTGATGCTAATATCAATAAAATCGCTCAAGCTCTATTTGAAGTGTATCCAAATATGGAAAGTTTGGCAGTTTCGAATGTAGAAAGATTAATACCCTATATCTCCAAAGTCAAAAATTTTGGTACCAAAGCCAATTGGTTACCAGAAATCGCAAAAACCATTAAAAAAGACGAGAATATTCCCCTAACAATGGATGCTTTGACTGCTTTAAAAGGCATTGGACGAAAATCAGCAAATGTCATCATGCGTGAAGCTAAAATTTCAGCAGTAGGAATAATTGTTGATCTACACGTCATTCGAGTAGCACCCAGAGTTGGATTAACCACAGAAACCAAAGACGAAATAAAATTTGAAAAACAACTCATGCAAGCGCTCCCTAATGAGATATGGGATGAAATTGGAATGGCAATTTCGTTTTTGGGAAGAGAAATTTGTCGCCCAACACCTAAATGCCTGAATGTCCCATTAATTCGATTTGTAAATATTACAGTGAATCTTATAAATAGTAAACAAGTACTGCAGCCCCATTATTTTAAAATCGTTATCACCTTCTCACAAAAACAGCCAGCAACAATTTGCGCAACGTTTTGATTATCTATACATTTACAATTAAACCTTATGAAATAACTTTCTATGAAAAAAGCTATTGCCCTTTTAATAATCCTTTTTGTATTTGTTCAATGCAAAAGTGTAAAACCGACCACTAACGATAATTTTGCCATAGTAATTCATGGAGGTGCTGGAACCATATTGAAAAAGAACATGTCTCCAGAATTAGAGGCACAATATAAAGCAAAGCTTGAAGAAGCTGTAAAAGTAGGTTATGCAGTGTTAAAAAATGGCGGATCAAGTATAGAGGCGGTAGAAAAAACTATTAATGTAATGGAGAATTCCCCATTATTTAATGCAGGAAAAGGTGCCGTGTTCACTAATCAAGGAAAGAATGAGTTAGACGCATCAATAATGGATGGAAAGACCTTAAAGGCAGGTGCAATTGCTGGGGTTACTACTGTTAAAAATCCTATTAGTTTGGCAAGGGCGGTAATGGAAAAATCAGAACATGTACTATTAGCGAGAGAAGGAGCTGAAAATTTTGCAAAAGAAAACGGACTAGAAATAGTAAACCCTGCATACTTTTATACAGAAAACCGATACCAATCATTACTAAAAGCACAAGAAAAGGAAAAAACAGAGCTAGATCATTCTGGAAGCACCTCATTTTATGACCCGTACATCAAAGACAATAAATTTGGAACTGTAGGTTGCGTTGCCTTAGATAAAAACGGAAATCTTGCTGCAGGTACTTCTACTGGTGGGATGACCAACAAAAAATGGGGTCGCATCGGTGATACACCTATAATTGGCGCCGGAACTTATGCTAATAATACTACTTGTGGAGTTTCTTCAACAGGATGGGGAGAGTTTTTTATTCGCAACGTGGTTGCTTATGATATTTCGGCTCTAATGGAGTATAAAGGATTATCTCTCGAGAACGCCGCTAAGGAAGTAATTCAAAAAAAGCTAACGAAACTTGGTGGTGACGGTGGAATCGTAGCAATGGACAAAGACGGGAATATCACAATGGAATTCAACACTGCCGGAATGTATAGGGCTTCAATAGATACCAAAGGAAAATTAATGATTGGAATTTACAAGAAGTAATAAACAGTGCTTACCAACTGAAAAGACTTTTAACTCATAATAATATGACTTAAAAGGCTTTTTTTTGTTTAAATAGTATCAAACTCCTCCTTATTTAGTTCGCTTTTTATCAAATTTAAAATTTCCCCGCTCCGACATAACTTTTTTCGTCTTTATATAACCTCGAAATCTGTATTTAAAGATGATACAACAAAAACAAGACAGCGCTTTTGAGTGGATTAATTATCTACAGATTTCAAAGGATAAATAAATATTACAAAAATGACTTCTTGAAACTAGGTTGCGTCCTTTTTTTTGACGCTTGTTCATAAGCGTAAGCTATACTTATTAATTTAGGCTCTGAATAAGCCGGTCCAAAAAATGAAAACCCAACTGGTAAGTCATAAACAACACCGCAGGGAACAGTGATATGTGGATAGCCACTGGCTGCCGCTGGCATTGTTAAGAAAACATCTCCCCAGCGATCTCCATAAATCATATCAATACTGCAAGCCGGCCCCATAGTTAAACCACAAATGGCGTCCAGTTTATTTACTGCAATAACTTTATCAATTATTTCTTTTGAACCTAAATGGCACCTTTTAAGTGCTTCAATGTATTTTTTATCGGTAAGAGTCCCTTTTTCATTTGAACTGATCAGGGTTTCTTGCTTGAAGTATGGCATTACTTTGTCTTCGTTAGCATTGTTGAAATCAACAACTTCTTTCAAGCTTTTCACTTTGGCATTAGAAGAACTTAAATAACTGTTCAGTCCGGTTTTGAACTCAAATTGCATCACTTCGAACTCATCTTCCCCCAATTTGCCAATTTCATCCAGATAATCGATTTCTACAATCGTGGCACCTTTACTTTTCAGCAAATCAATTGTTTTTTGTTGAAGTGCATGCATAAATTGATTTTTGCCTTGCGGTTTACGCTCCACTCCAATTCTTTTTCCGTTTAGGGCACCCAACTCCAGGAAGACAGTATAATCGTTATGGGCCTTTCCTTTGCTTTCCAGGGTAACAAGGTCCTTATCATCAACACCTGTCATGGCCCCCAATAAAATCGCAGCATCAGTAACTGTCCTTGCCATAGGCCC
Organism: Flavobacterium sp. Arc3; assembly: GCF_041431375.1. Taxonomy (NCBI): domain Bacteria; kingdom Pseudomonadati; phylum Bacteroidota; class Flavobacteriia; order Flavobacteriales; family Flavobacteriaceae; genus Flavobacterium; species Flavobacterium sp. Arc3. Next base: position 208,638 of record NZ_JASMRI010000004.1, read on the forward strand.
AGCCGTGTCTTGCGTACTTGAAATTGGAATAATACCAGTTCTGCTAACCAATCCAACCGTTGGCTTGATTCCTACAATTCCACTTACGGAAGCAGGACATACTACAGACCCGTCTGTTTCTGTTCCTATGGCAACAACACAAAGGTTAGCGGCCACAGCCACTCCCGAACCTGCGCTTGAGCCACATGGATTATGATCCAAAATATATGGGTTTTTAGTTTGCCCTCCCCTACTGCTCCAACCGGAACAAGAAGATGTGGACCTAAAATTTGCCCATTCGCTTAAATTCGTTTTACCTATTAATATGGCTCCTGCCTCTCTTATTTTTTTGATGACAAAAGCGTCATTGCTCGCAATATTTCCTGCAAGTGCCAATGAGCCTGCTGTAGTTTGCATTTTATCCCCTGTGTCAATATTGTCTTTTATCAGTATTGGAATACCATGCAAAAGACCTCTGCTCTTGCCTGATTTCATTTCTAAATCCATCTTTTTAGCAAGTTCAATTGCTTCAGGATTGACCTCAATTACGGAGTTTAATTTGTGTCCATTTTTATCAATGGCTTCTATGCGTTCTAAATACATTCGAACTAATTGCTCAGAACTATATTTGCCAGAAGATAATTTCTCCCTTAAGCTACTAATCGTTTCTTCGCTTAGTTCAAAGACTGAGTTGGAATTGTCTTCCTCTTCTAACGCTTCATCGCCTTTTTTAGTGCTCGGATTACAGCTTGAAATTAAAAAAGTGCTAAGGCCTGCAGACGCTAAAGTTGCAGTCGTTAAAAATGATCTACGTTTCATATATAAAAATTTAGAAAAAAATAAAGTCCTAAATTACCTTTTTTTCAACAAATTCGACAAAATATTAAATTGAACAAAAGTTAAAGTTCTAAAACCACGAAAAAAAGCGATTTACCCTGAAAAACAGCCTCTCATCTTCGACCCGCCCTAGCCTAAAAACATAATTGCAAATCTACTTGTTAAACATACAGAACAACCCTCTGATCTTTCTGCTTTATATTCACTTTAACCACAAATAGATTCTAACCAAAACTGGCAATTCGCCGGATGAACGATAATGTAATACAGAAATACCAACAGCCATAACAGATTTCATACCTCCAATACACATTATTATTATTCGAAACCACAAACATAACTGCCATAATAACTTAGCGAATAATGTGAAAGCAAAGTTAGCGTAGGTTCTACTATGATTTGCCATTTTATTTAATGCATATATTTCTCATAACCAATGTTTTAAAGTAAAACAGCCTATAGCATACGGATCAGAAAGTAATGGAATATTATTTGAATAAAGTCTTCGAGAGGTCGTTTCTTGAGTTTTATCATACCTGTCAAAATAATTAGACATAGACAAATAAATGGATAGTAACAGTCGTTCCATTATCTTCAGTAAAATCAATCTTTATAGGATCAAAATTATTTTTTTGCAACAAAATAATTCGTTCTTTGGCTAATGCGATACCCCTAGAAACATGAAATTTCGATTTTTTATTTGCCTTTAGCCCCTTTCCGTTGTCAATAATCTTACACTCTAAAACCCGTTCATCAATCATTTTAAAGGAAATATTAAGTTTAGGTGAAGGAACAAATTCATCAAAAGCATGAGCAAAAACATTTTCCACAAAGGGTTGTATCAGCATCGGTGGAATTTCAAATAAGCTTCCAGCAACCACAGGATCAATATAAACATCACACAAGACACGGTCTTTAAAACGCATATTTTCAATACACATGTAACTTTTTAAATATTCGACTTCCTCTTTAATTGATATAGTTTGTTTTGGAGAATTTTTCAAGGTCTTTCTCATCAAGGTAGCAAATTCACTAATATAAAGTGACGAATTAATTTCGTCATTATCTTGTACGAAACCTTGAATAGACTCCAAAGCATTGTAGATAAAATGAGGATTCATTTGATTTGACAGCGCTTCAAACTTAGCTTCGGTTATTTGTTTTTCTAAAACAGCTTTATCTCTTACCTTATTCTTTTTTCGTACAACTATATAAACCACAATTCCCATAACAAGGAGGAAGATTATGGTAATAAACCACCAAGCAAACCAAAATGGCGGTGAAATATAAACTTTAAGCAATTTAAAAACGCTAGATCTCCCAGCATTTAAATCTAAAACTTCCACTTCAACTAAATAGTCGCCATAAGGCAAATAGGCTAAAAACAAATTAGTTTTGTCGCTGTAAGGGCTCCAACGATTAGAAGCTTTTAAACGATATCTAAATTTCAACTTATCGGCAATAGCATGGCCTTCGGGAATAAAATCGATAGAAAGGGAATTCTGATTATAATCAAGCCTCAATTCATCCGAAGCATAACGGAACCAATGGAACTTGGATTTATTGAGAGCTGTATTATTGACAGCTATACTGCTTATCCCTAACTTTAAAACCGTTGGCTGTTTCTTTGTAAGCGTATTTAAATCAACAACATAACATCCTTTTTGTGTACCAATCCACAACTGGTTTTCAAAAATTTTTGAAGTGGTAAATACGCAATCTACTACCCCTAATTGCTTATCAATTAATCTAATTTCTCCTTTATAATAAATATTAATTCCTTTTTCTGTTCCAATATAAATGTGGTCATTATAAGATTCAAGAAATAATATGGTATTTCCAATAATTTTATTTTTTGGAATAGTATCTAATATTCTAAATGACTTTGAATCCTCAACCACAAAAACGTCCCCAAACTCAGTAGCTAAAATTAACTCTCCCCTATTGCTTATTGCTATATGTTTGAACTTCTTTTCTTTCCAAATACCTTCGACCAAATAAGAATGGAATTGATTATCATGATGTACATACAAACCGTTAAAAACGGATAATAGATAGGTTTTCTGATTATGATTTAAGATGTCTACTATGGCTGTAGCTTTTTTGTCTATCGAATTAACTTTTAAAGTATAAATGTCATCATAAACATGAATACCACCATAAGGGTTTGTTTCAAAAAATTTATTCTCACCAGTAAAACCAAATTCATAGGTATGAATCGGAACATAATGAATGATTTCACCTTCAAAATTAAATTCAAAAACTCCTAAATTACTACTAACCCAAAAAGATTTGAAATGCTTAATGATTTTATAAAATTCGATACCATTGGCAGGAATTGAATAATCTAATTCGAAAAAACCTTCGTTATACGTTGGCAATCGATTTTTTGAATGCTCTATATATTGGAGCTCTTTACTTTTGAAATCTGACAACGAAATAGTTTTCAAAACCTGCTGGGACGCATTTAGAATCGAAAGACCTCCATTATGAAGGATGATTTTTTGACTTCCCAATTTTTCAAAATCAATAATCCTTTTCCCTTCAAAAAATTTGTACTCAATCACTTTATCTAAACGAACCTTATAAACTCCTTTGTCCTTAGAGCCTACATAAAGCACATCCATTTTCCTATCATAAATAACATTGACTAAACTCTGAGAATCAATACCATAATAATCTGAAACATTAATCATTTTACGATCAACTACTTGATAAAGTCCTCCGCTATTATCAAAAACTCCCCAAGCCGCTGCATAAAGTATATTACGTTTGTCTTTAGCATATTGCCAGACAGTCGATTGACCAAAAACAGCAGTCGTTGAAATGACATTTTTAGTATTATCGAAAGTAAAAGCATTGATAAAACCTTTGTTACTGCCATAAAGTACAGAATCAAAATGGCCTAAACTATAGGTATGCTCATCGGTATCCTTACCGGTAATTTTATACTCTAAAACAGGAACTATTTTAGCGACCGTCCCATATTCATCTAACTTAAAAATTCCTTCATTAATAGCAGAGAAAAATACTTCTTTATTGTATGTAAAGAAATCGCTAATAATGAAAATCCCAAAATGCGGTTTAATTCCTTTGGGAGTAACTACCTTATTCGTATTGACATCTATAATGGAAACTCCTAATTCTGTCCCGAGATACATTTTGTTTTTAAAAGAAAAAACTTTACGTACTTTATTGGAGGGCAAACCATTTTTTGTCGTAAAAACGGTGAATTTTTTGCCGTCAAATTTACTTACTCCCCCTCCATAACTGCCAAACCACATATTTCCATTTCTGTCCTGAGAAATACCCCAACAACTGTTATGTCCTAATCCATCTGATTCATCTAGATTAGAAAAAGAGCCATTTTCCATTTTAGAAATGCCATTCTCAGTTCCAATCCATAAAATATCATTGGAATCCAAAAATAAAGATCGAACCGCATTATTAGGTAGACCATCTGCAGTAGTGTAGTTCCTGGAAGGTAAATACTGCCCAAACAATGAATATGTAAAAACAAAATATATAAAAAGCCAACTATATAGTAATTTCATTCATACGCAATTTATGATAGTAATAATGCAAAAAAGCTAAAGTCAAACGACTTTTAAAACACTAATTTACTTGTTGATACAAATAGCTAAAATAGTATTTATAAAAACAGAAATCATCTTTTTTTTATAGGAAAACACTCTGCAATTACAGACTTCATTAGCCACAAAAAAACGGATCAGGAACAAAACCTGAGGAGAAGTTTTGCAAAAATGAATATTTTTGCATAATTAACTTTGAGATATGACTTCTATAGACCTTTTAAAATTTATGCTTCCTGATTTTTTAATAGAGAACTTCGAAATAGTTTCTGCTGCCAATTCTGAAGAAAACCTGCACCTTTATTTTGAAGAA
>NZ_JASMRI010000050.1:0-4064 GCF_041431375.1 Flavobacterium sp. Arc3
ACGTGGAATTCTTTCTTTTTAGGCTAACTAATATTTATGCCTAATTTTTATCGCTCCACAGGTTTTCGACTTGATCCCTTGATCCCTAAAAATTGATTTAAAAAGAAGTCAATAGATACTGATAAAATAATTAAAGAAGGAATTTTATAAAATATAAATACAATGTTCCATAAAATTTTGAACAAAAAAAAACTCCTCAATTTCTTGAGAAGTTTTGTGGGCGATGAGGGGTTCGAACCTATTGAACGAAACCAAAGTAAACGCTTACTTATTTTTTCTTTGAGAATAAGAGTGCCACGAAAGTGCCACAATTATCATTTCTTTGCAATATCTTAAAAAAAGCTCCTGCATGAAACTTCTTGAGTTTTAAAGAACGTTATAATCCTTATGGTTAAGGGCAAATTTACTATTTATATCTGGAATTATCCCCCTTGGAATGGAAATTATTATTAAAATTTTGTTCCATTAAAGAAATTAAAGTGTTTGTTTGAAGGTAATTATCTTTTGTAATATTAAATTTTTAAATTATGCTCCATACTGTTTATTGTCACCAGAAAAAGGACAAAGCCCTTACGATCCTGTAAATGCTTTTTTTACTACTGGCTCTGCCCGAATAAATACCGAAATTTAGAACAATTTGAATGGCTTTTGAAAAGTGATTACATCCTTAATGTTTGGTATCAATTAGTTTGAAATAGACATCTCAATTCAGGTAATTAAAAGACAATTTTCAAATTACCTGCTAAAAAGTACTTCATAAATATCTAGAATACAAATATAAGTTGATATGAATAGTTTTTTTGTAAATTGTAATCCATTTATCTTAGTCTGGAAATTTTCCCAAAAGAACATCTTAAACTCTTTCCGTTTGTTATCAAAAATAATTGAAATGCTAAAACAACACCAATTAAAACTTGTTTTTTCTTTGATCATCATTGCAGTGTTATTAATTATGTACAATTATAATCACAATGAGACTTTGATCTTGGAAAATAAACTTGTTCGAATAAACAAAGAACTTTACCTGAAACAAGTCACTTTCGAAAGAAGGCAAAAGATATATAATGAAAAAGCAAAACAGCAGCGGGTAGAAATCGAACGTATGCGAAATCAATTGAAACCGTAAGCAAAATGCTTGGTCACAAAAACTTACACACTACACAACATTAGGCTAAAATACTGGATAAAAAAGTGAGTGAGGATATGCAGGTTTTGAGGGATAAATTTAAAATTAATAACGTTAAATTTAAAATAAAAGCTGATTAAAAAATAATTTTGAAAATGTAGCTTAACTATTTGTTCGGGGTTTATTTGTATATACAGAGGAGAAAAATTTGTAGAATACATAAATGATCTTAAAGTTGACTATCTCATTAGGATAAAAAGATTCAGAATTATACAAACAAAGCTCTAGCGGAAGAAGCTGGTTTTAGCAGTACCCAACGTTTTGCGACTGCTTTTTATTCTAGAACTGGAATGCCAACCTCTTATTTTATAGAAGAACTTCAAAAAGAGCAATTATAAATTGCAATTTCATGCACTACCAAGTTTAATTCTGTTAATGGATGATAGATTAGAATAATAACGATTGCTTAGGTAATATATTTCTGCTCTCAAATCATTTGAGAGCAGAAATATATTATTACAAATGCTGTATCTACTTTTTTTCGTACACACAAAACTCAAACCATTTGTAAAAGACATTCATAAAATTAATTGTAAAGGTAGTAATTCTTATAAATTTGCAGTTTAGTTCTACTTGGCAATGATTTTTAAGCATGTTGTTTTTGCAGTCTTTTTGTCTAATTGACGATAATGAGTAAAGATTTTCAATATAAAATCATTGTATTTTCATTAACTTAAACTTTGAATTTCCCATTTGCCAAAAGGCAAAAGCAAATCCATCAGCAAAATCATTATATAGTTGTAAATTAGTACTGTCCATCCCATGACCTGCATTATAATCCACAGCAAAAAGAACAGGATTATTTGAAGTTGTAGATGTTTTTAGTTTAGCTACAAATTTACCAGAAATCCATGGTGCCACACGGGCATCGTTCATTCCAACCGAAATCATACAAGCTGGATATGAGACCCCTTTTTTGATATGGAGATATGCATCCATTTCAAAAAGCGAATTAAACTCTTCTTCTAGATCCGGGTTACCGAATTCTTTCATACTATTTTGACCATTTGAACCCTCTTTAATTCTTGAGGCATTTAAATTTCCATTTTCACAAAGCATTACTTTAAACAAATCAGGTCTTTCGGTGATGGCTCTTCCTACTAAGATTCCCCCTGCACTACCGCTTGAAATTGCGATTTTATCTTTATTAGTGATTTTCTCTTTTATCAAATATTCTGCTGTAGCTATTAAATCTTTCCAAGTATTTGGTTTTGTTCTTTTGTAACCTCCTTTATGCCAATCATCCCCCTTTTCTCCACCACCTCTGACATGAGAAACGACATATACACCATCGTTCAATACCCAAGATAAATTTATAGGTTGGAATGACGGAGCCATAGACATACCGTACGAACCATATCCTTCTATTAGAACATTATTCATACTGTTTTTTTGAAGTCCCTTTTTATAAATTAAAGATACAGGCACTAAAGCACCATCACTAGAAGGAATTTCTATTTCTTCAACTACAAAATTTTCATATTCCGGATAAGCAATAGCTGGGGATAAATTATCCTCTGTAAATTCATTCTTTAAAGTATCATAGGAATATCTTTGTTTTGCATTAATCCAGCCACTAAAGGTTACCCATAACTCAGAGTTGAATTTACTTTTTATTTGCATTGACAACCTTCCTGCTTTAATAGGCAAAGTTATTTGCTTTTTTATATTATTAGCTATAAAATACAACTTAGCTTCTACGCCATTTTTTGTAGTGGAATAAAATAATCCGCCTTCGGTAATAACAAAATCATCAATAGATTCGTTTTTAGATTCGGGCACAATAATTTCGGCCTTTTGAAAATCAAAATTTTTGATTTTAGCTTTGATAATTTTAAAATTGGATGCATTTTTAGAAGACAAACAATAAATATCATCGTTTATAATTATTTGGTCCTTAATATTATTCTCTTTTTTGAAAAGAGGTTTCCAGTTTATTTTTTTTCCAATTAAATCATCAATTCTAGCATAGTAACAATCATAATAATTGGAAGCTCCGCCCAAAAACCCCAAAATATATTTATCTTTTTGATTAAATTCACATACTATTGGAAAGTCTTCAGATTTGACACTTATTTCTGGATTATTATCTTTTGAAAAAATGATAGTATGATCTAAAGGGTTATCTCCTAATTTATAAATAACTGATTCTGTGTTTAATAGGTATTTTTTATCTTTTGGATCAACTACAGGTATGTGTTGATAAACAATTCCAGAATTATCTGAAAGCCATTTTACTCCTTTTAGTTCAGCTGGCCAACAATTTGTAATTACCTCAGATAAAATTGCTTTTGTAGATATATCTAGAAAAGCAATTTCTCCAATTTCTTCGCCATTTTTAGATAGGCCCAAAGCAATTATTTTATTATCCCATGATGGTTTAAGATAATTGATGACATATTCATTTTCATGACCTACTTTATATTCTGACGGATCATAAAGTAATGTTTCTATTCCTTTTTCATTTTTTTTATAATATAACTTACCTGTTTTGTCTTTATCTGTTTTCTTTAAATAAAAAAAATGATTATCATCCGTAATATTCAATAATGTTACACTATATGATTTTCTACTTTCAATTTCTAACAGTTTATCTACAATTTCTTTTCTACCAGAAATGTTATCTAAAACAGAACGACTCTCTATACTATGTCTTTTGTACCAGCGTTGCACTAATGTATCACTCGGGTTTTCCATATAACGATATGGATCATCAATCACTTTTTCAAAATAATTTTCTGTAAATTGTTTTTCAGGTAATACGATGTTCTGAGCAAATAGTGGCTTTGTAAAAATACAAATTGGATATTCCGCTGCAAAGGTCGCCACGATTCCGCTACAAAGTGCACCACGATTCCGCTGCAAAGTACACCATCCA
>NZ_JASMRI010000051.1:0-3366 GCF_041431375.1 Flavobacterium sp. Arc3
ATAGAAAAGGCGTCTTGTAATTGCATAATCTTCGTTTTTAGTACTCTCAAAGTTATGCTTTTACATTGATGCTTTGATATAGCTGGAATTTAGTGGAATTAGCGTTTCGCATCAAGTTTTCGTTAAACCGAAAACTGAGCGTTTACGAACTTCCAGCCATCTCAAAGTGGCATAACGTTGGCTGCAATTTAACCAAAACAAGAACAATAAATAACAATGAAACATTTCTTTTTATTATCCCTAATAATCACTTTTTTATTTTCAAATACGTGTGATGCACAAGATTATACTCAAAACGAGCAAATAGACACCGATTTTTTTATACCAATAGAAAAAACTAACCTTTATACAAGAGTTGTTGGCAATCCTGATAAACCTATAATTATTACACTTCACGGCGGACCTGGTGCTTTTAATGTAGACCACGAATTTTATAGAAATGTTTTCGAAAAAGATTACTTGATGGTCTATTTTGACCAAAGAGGAAGCGGAAAATCTGATGAATTTAGAGATAAAACAATGCTTACCACTGACCAATTTGTGAAAGATTTAGACAAGGTGGTAGATTTTATCAAAAATAAATACCCTAATAAAAAAATAAACATGATCGGTTCTTCTTGGGGCGGAATGTATGGTTTTTTGTATTTGATCAAACATCAAGAAAAAATCAATTCATTTATCAGCAATTCGGGAAGTGCAAATATCAGGCATAATAGTCTTGCTTTAATCAAACACGAAAAGCAATTAGCGAAAAAACTCATTAAGCAAACGAATGATACTGCGAAAATAAATAGATTTAATGAAGTTTTGAAAAAATTAGATGTTATAGAAAAAAGCGGTTTTAAAAGTTTTTATGCTGATATGGAAACGATAAGATTTAAATTTCCGAAAGAATTAGGATTCGATGTTTACTGGGCTCAACCAGAAAAGAAAGCAAAAATTGATGCGCTTTTAAAAGACCCTGATTTCTATACCAGAAATAAATATACGCCCGAGCTTTTAGAAAAAGTAATGGCAAAATTTGAGTACATAAATGAAGTTTTTCACGGTCAGGAAGCCTACAATAATCTTAATGTTTTAAATGAACTTGCTGCTATAAAAACGCCAATCTTAGTAATTCAAGGAGATTTAGACTATGCCATTGGTATTGAATCTGGCAAAATGATTTACAAAGCTCTAAAAAATGTTCCTAAAAAAGATAAAGAATTGGTTTACATCAAAAATGCTTCCCACAATTTACCAGCCGAAGAACCTGAACAATTATATAAGTCATTAACAACTTTTTTTAAAAAGCATAACTAAAATAAACTGACAGCCAACACACGTTTTGCGAGATTGCGAATTATGTGGTAAATTCACGTTTATCTTTCGCAAGAAATTTAGTAGTAACAGAAAATACTCGGTTACGAAGCTCGCAACCTCGCAAAGCGCGGGAACGTTGTGCTTAATTTTAAAAACCTAGCAAACCGAAAAATAGATTACTGAAAAATGACTAAAAAGATTCTAAGACCAATATTGATTTCAATAATTCAAATTGTCGGAATAGCAGTAATGCACGATAGTTTGTATCATTTTTATCCCATATATCATAAGTCGGTTGGATTTGGAGTGACTATTTTTTACACAGGAATTATTTTTATTATTTCAATTTTTGCGTTTAATTTTTATCTGGAATTTTTTAAAAGAAATGTTTATCTGATTGCATTTGCTCTTTTGACAGCTACTAGTATTTTTCCATTATTAGCATTTGATTATAGACCACTCAGAAGTTTGCTTTTAATTATCCTAGCTCTTTTTGGATTCTTATCTTCGTTAGTTTTGAGTAAGTGGAAAACTGAAAACAAACTTGAACCGAAAAAGAAATTTCACAGAGAAATTGAAAAATATTTTAACGCATTATCAGAAAATAAAATTCCAGTTGATTTAATGACGGAATTAGTTCATAAAATTACCGATTCACAATATGATACCTACAAACGATTCTGGAATCAATATCCAAAATCAAGAAAACGATATTCAAAACTTAAACTTGAGGATTTAGAACATCCTTTTACTCATTACTTGACAACAGACTTTTTTAAGGATAAAGAATCTGAAGGCTATAAAAAATACTCTATGATACTTTTGAAATTGACTGAGAAAGAATTTATTGATTACGAAATAAAAAAACATCAATACGAAACGAAATAAAAAACTAAGCACAACCACCATTTTGAGCTAGCTGGAGTTTAGTGGAATTACCGTTTCGCATCAAGTTTTTGTTAAGCCGAAAATTGAGCGTTTACGAACTTCCAGCCATCTCAAAGTGGCATAACGTTAGTGACAAGCTTAAAAAAAAACCGATTTAATGAGATATTCAGCTATAGAAAGTATACTTCCAAGATTAGAAAATCACAAGCCAGAATCACTTAATAATTTGTCTATTTTAATTGACAATGCAATTGATTTCGGAACAAATCTTCTAAAATGGGAATTAGAAAAAGGACAAAAAGATGATGAACATATTGTTCCTATTTTGTTTTTCAGAAATATTTTATCTGTTGCTGATGCAATTTCAATTTTAATCAAAAATTCTTCAATTGACAATTCAAAATCATTAGTTAGAGTTTTAATAGAAAGTATTTTCAGTTTAGAATATTTACTTCAAGAGGATACAAAAAACCGTTCATTAGCGTATTTTGTATGGAATGCACATAAAGATTTGAAATTTATTGAGCAAATCGATTTCGCAACTGAAACAGGAAAACAGCTTAAATCAAATATAGCGAAAGATAAATTCACTAAAGATTTTGAAATTAAATATCCCCCAGAATTTGACGAAGGAAAAAAAAACGCACAAGAACTTTTGAAACTTCCAAACTATGTAAGTGTAGAAGTTGAATATCAACGAACACTTCTGAAAACAAAAAAACTAAATTGGTTTACGCTTTTCAATGGACCACAAGATTTTGAACAATTATCTGCCAAAATAAATTTAAATAGTTTTTATCAACTTCATTATAGATATTATTCAAAAAACATTCATTCAACAAGTGTTCATAAAGGTGTGCTTTTAACAAATGAAGATGGTAGTGGATCAATAATTCAAATACGTTCGTGGAAAGATGCGATATCGACTTCGGTTGATACTTTAAATTTCTTGTTATTAACTTTAATGACATTTCAAAGAAAACTACTGCCGGAAAAAAATAATGATTTTATGAATTGGTACTTGGAATTTAGAAATGAATATTTAAATTTACTAGAAATATCGAAAAACCAGAATAAATAAAAAGCCAGCCACTAACAGCCATTCCTATGTAAAGCATCATTAAGTTATAAACAACTTTTAAGAGGGTTATATGTCGGTTATTTTTCGAGTATAAA
>NZ_JASMRI010000052.1:0-2751 GCF_041431375.1 Flavobacterium sp. Arc3
TAGATATTCCGACGAAAGTACACCACCCATTCCGGAGCAAAGTACACCACGATTCCGCAACAAAGTGCGCCATTTATTCCAGAGCAAAGTACACCAGTCAAATCGTCCTTTATCATCACTAAGTAAAGATGATATTTTTCAAAGTTAATAATTTTTTTTAGATCTCAAAGATTTACCTGTTAGTGTAATTCTGTGGGCAGAAGCTGACAATCTGTCCATAATAGCATCCGATAATGTTGGCTCGTTTAAGAAGGAATGCCAAGTGTCTACTGGGAGCTGGGAAGTGATCATAGTTGATCCTATACCATACCTGTCTTCGAGGATATCTAGTAACGCAATCCTGGCATCATTATTCAACGGTTTTAGCCCAAAATCATCCAGTATTAGAAGTTTGTTTGTGGAGATACTTTTAATCCACTTCAGGTATGTCCCATCAAGTCTGACTTGAGTCAAGGCATCCATAAACTTGTTCATACTAAAATATAGGGTTCGGTAACCAAGTAAACAGGCACTACGCCCTAAGGCGCAGGCCATAAAAGATTTACCACAACCAGTGGCACCAGTTATCAGGACATTTTCTCCCCTTTCTATAAACATGCCATCAGAGAGCCTAAGTAGCTGTTCTCTGGTAATACCTCTTTCTGTATTGCAAATGATATCTTCTGGTAAGGCATGATAACGGAGCTTACTTGCTTTTAGGTACTTCTGTGTTCTGGAGTAATCCCTGTATTCTACTTCTGCCTGAGTAAGCATAGCTATGAGAGAATGGACATCTTCTTGTTGATGTACTGGAAGTGACAATGCAGCTTCGTACCTTTTAGCCATGCCTGTTAATTTAAGACCTTTGAGCTGTTCTAATGTGTTTTGTGTGTTCATTTATTAGGATTTTATAAGTTGATTAATTATAAGCTTCAGGACCTCTAATATTACTGTGCTCGGGGATACGGAATTCGATAGGAGCCTCTTCTTCGAGTAAATCCATATTATTCACTAGGATGTTTTTGATAACACCGTAGCTAAATTTGTGACCTCTTAAGCCCCGTTTACATGCAGCTTCCATCCGAATGTTACCATAGGAACTCATGAGTCTCAATAGTCCCAGACAAGCAGTATAAGACTGATCAATTATCAGCTTACTGTTCATCACCTTTTTGAAAAATTCAAAAGTATTGGGGCCGTTTTCTTCTGCTTTTTTGAGATAATATTCCGGACTCCATCCACGTTGATTTTTAATGATCTGATGTCTTTCGGGCATATGCTCCGTGATACTGGTATAACCATGGCTGGTGTAATTCCTAGTATGCACAGCAATCCTTTGTGCATCGCAATAGATCTCCACGACATCCTGATCATAAGCAATGCGTACCTCTTTTCCAATGTAACGATAGGGAACAGAATAAAAGTGCCAGTCTTCACCCACCAGTACATGGTAATGCTTTTGAACCTTTGCTTTGGTATAATGTCTGATACTGTATGGGGATTCTGGAAGGGGCTGTAGTAGTGTTTTTTCCTCGCTTTTAAACAACTCGAGTCTACTGTATACTTTCTTCTGAAAGTTCAGCTGATGATGATAATCAAGTTTTTCTCTAATGGCCTTGTTTAGTTCAGTAAGACTATGAAAAGTATCATTACGTAGGCTAGCATAAATACGTCTATAGGTAATCTTTACGTTATTCTCAACAGAGGGCTTGTCCTTGGGCTTATACGGGCGAGCCGCAAGCAGTGCGATATTATTGTGGTTGGCCCATTGCTCGAGCATATCAGTAAATACAGGTTCATATTTACAACTTTTGGATACCCATTGCCTCATGTTATCTGATTTAACAGTCAAGGGAACACCTCCAAAGTATTCAATGGTATGATTCAACGCTTTAACTACTTGAGGCAGTTTTGCATCAGGTAAGGCCTCTACATAGCCATAGCCACTAAAGGGAAGAATAGCAACATATACAGGGCATGCAATTAGTTCACCAGTTGAAGTATCCACATAGTGAAGCATATCCCCAGCAAAATCAACTTCAAGCAGCTTTGCAGGAGTGTGGACAAAATGCATCACAGCATTGTTTACCTTCTCCTGATCTTGTAAGAGTTCACAAAATCTAGAATATTGAAAACCTTCAGGATATTCTTTAATATATTCTTCCCAAAGTAATAGACGTGTTACACCAGTTCGATTAAGTTCCTTGCTGAAGTAACCGATCAGATTATTAAAATGAACTTTTCGGGGATCAGTATCTTCCGATACAACAGGCTTTAAAAGACCTAGTATTTGTTCAAGTTCCTGATCTGAACGCTTTAGTAGTTCTTTGAAATCAACTCCTGTTTGCGTAAATTTCAGCAAATACCCTGCGATTGTCCTTCTAGAAATTCTAACTTCTTTTTCTATGGTACGCTGTGAAGCACCACGTTCTAAAAATAAAAGTACCTGTCTTATCTTAATCATACTAAGTGGTTTATTTGCCATACTACAAGTGGTTTTTTGATTACAAACCAAACTTATAGTAAATGACGGTTAAATCTCTACTTAGTGAGATAAAGGATCTGGAATAGGTGGTGCACTTTGTGTCGGAATGTCAGTCCTTTACAAGTATTAAATCAGGAGAAAAGTGGTGCACTTTGCTCCGGAATAAGTGGCGACCTTTGCAGCGGAATAATTGGTGTACTTTGAAGCGGAATGGATGGTGTACTTTGCAGCGGAATCGTGGTGCACTTTGTAGCGGAATCGTGGCGACCTTTGCAGCGGAATATCCA
>NZ_JASMRI010000053.1:0-2147 GCF_041431375.1 Flavobacterium sp. Arc3
TGGTACTGCAGTTATGTGGGAGAGTATGTCGTCGCCTTTCTTTACCCTGAATTTATTTCAGGGTCTTTAAAAACCCTGTTCTAACGAACGGGGTTTTTTGTTTTTAATGGGATCGTCGCGTTCGCTAAGCTCGGTTCGTCGCCTTTCTTTAATCTGAACAGGTTTCAGGGATCAAGTCGAAAACCTGTGGAGCGATAAAAATTAGGGATCAAGTCGAAAACGGATCAAGTCGAAAACGGATCAAGTCGAATACCTGTGGAGCGATAAAAATTAGGCATAAATATTAGTTAGCCTAAAAAGAAAGTAAATCTTTAATTTAATGTTAAATCAATTTACTTGTTAGTCATTATTACTGTAGATGTAAATCAGTTTGTTGTTTAATGCTTATTTTTGTATTCAAAAAATAAATTTAAAGATGAAAAAACTAATTTTGTTTTTGGCTGTTATTATCATGTCAAATTTACAAGCACAAGAGCGACCTAAACTGGTTGTTGGTATCGTTGTTGATCAAATGAAAATGGAATACTTGTATCGTTTTTCAGATGATTTTTCGCCTAACGGATTTAAAAGATTAATGGGTAATGGGTACACGTTTCAAAACATGCATTTTAATTATATGCCAACGTATACTGCTCCCGGACATGCGTCGATTTATACAGGAACTACACCTGCAACTCATGGAATTGTAAGTAATGAGTGGTTTAGTAGAAAGTTAGGTAAAGAAATGTACTGTACCGATGATGTAAGCGTAAGCACTGTGGGAGACGGAACAAAAGAAGAAGGTGAAATGTCTCCTAAAAATTTGCTGACCACGACTATTACAGACGAATTGAGAATGGGCACTAACTTTAAAGGAAAGGTAATCGGTTTGAGTCTTAAGGATCGCGGCGCCATTTTACCAGCAGGTCATTTTGCAAATTGGGCTTTTTGGTATAGCAAAACGGGTTCTTTTATTTCTAGTTCTTTTTATGGTGAAAAACTACCGGATTGGGTTCAGAAATTTAATGATGAAAAGCATTATATGCCATACATCAATAAAGGATGGGATTTATTAAAACCGAAAGCAACTTATGATGAAAGTTTAGAGGATAATAATCCATATGAGGGTAAGTTATATAATAGTACTTCTCCAGTTTTTCCTTATGATTTAAAGGATATGTATGCTAAGAATGATGCTGGTGTATTACGTTCTACTCCGTTTGGTAATAATCTATTAGCTGAATTTGCGATGAAAGCAATAGAAAAAGAAGAATTGGGGAAAGATAATATCACTGATTTTTTAACGGTTAGTTTTTCTTCTACGGATTATGTAGGTCATTTATTAGGACCAAGATCTATGGAATTACAAGATACTTACTTGCGATTAGATCAAACAATTGCTGATTTCTTAAATTATTTAGACAAGACAGTAGGGAAGGATAATTATTTATTGTTTTTGACTGCGGATCATGCTGGTGCTGAAAATGTTAATTACTTAAAAGATCATAAATATAATGTAAATAGCGTTAGTCCAAAAGACATTAGGAATAATTTAAAGGATTTTTCTATCAAAACTTTTGGAGCTGATTTAGTTTCGAATTACTCTAGTTTTAATTTATTTTTTAATAAAGAAACTATAAAAGCAAAAAACCTGGATTTGAATGTAGTTAAAGAGGCTTTTAAAGGGTATTTAATGACTCAAGATTATGTAAAAAGAGTTTATACTGAAGAAGAAATTTTACATTCAACAGGAAATGATTACTATTTGAACTTTATTGCTAAAGGATATGATGTTACTCAAAATGGTGATTTAATAATTCTTGATAAGCCTGGATATATTGAATATCAAGGTACGGGAACTTCTCATGGAACAACTTATACTTATGATACGCACGTTCCGGCAATTTTTTACGGATGGCATATTAAAAAAGGGGAGTCTTTTAATAAAAAGGAGATTACTCAAATTGCTCCTACGATAGCTCAGAAAATAAAAGTTTCTTTTCCTAATGGAACTGAAGCAAACGTTCTGGAAGAAGTTTTAGGTGATAAATAAAATAGCTTTAGAATAATAAAAAAATCCCATCTCTGTAAATAGACTGCCCCCAAAAAGTTAGACACTATTTGGGGGTATTTTTATGGAAAGAAAAGTCAAATATGATTATACATTT
>NZ_JASMRI010000054.1:0-1979 GCF_041431375.1 Flavobacterium sp. Arc3
TAGGTGGTCATTTTGAATTGGAATCAGGTGGTCACTTTAAATTGGAATTGGGTGGTCAATATCACTGGAATTTGCAGGAAGAGCATATTCTACTAGATATAATTATTTTATTTCTAGTCATTATATTTCTAAAGATATAATGACTAATAAGGTAAAAGCAAAAAATGATAAAATAGTTTCAATCCTTAAAGATGGAACAAAAAAATCTATTGTAAAAGAAATCTATAAAGCTTATGGAAAACCAAAAAGTGGATTAGTAGATTTTGTTTTACAATACCAAGGCTCCTTAGAGGACTTTCTAGATTATTCTAAATTACATTATCCTGCATTAGATTTGGATAACATTTCTGAATAAACTACTAGACAGTTTAACTTTTGCACAACAACCTAAATTTGCAATTCAAACTTATAAGTAAAGCTCCTGTTCTTTGGAGCTTTATTTATTTCGCAGAACATTCATTTTTATCTTAATTCAAAATAAATTATTCTCAAAAGAATTTGCAGAAAGTTATATTAACTCTTTATTCCGCAATCCAGACTATGCTGAATGAAATTTTCTAATAATGTGCGTAGTAAAAAAACAGGGTTTTATTTATATATAAATATTTATTATACAATCTCGTTTTTGGAATTCACAATAATTTCAAATCAAGGATTTTCAATTAAAAAATTTACTTATTTTACAGATCATCATTACCACTAACAATTTTATAATAATCTTCCAGAAATTCGTTAGATTTTTCAATATTGCTCGCTACTAAGAAAGCCTTTCAGAAATGAAAGGTTTTTTTTATTTGCACCAATTAATAAAACATCTGATGGATCAGGCACAACACCTGCGGAGAGTTTTTAGAAAAAATAATATTTTCGCATAATTAACTTTGAGACATAACTTCTATCGACCTTTTAAAATTTATGCTCCCTGATTTTTTAATAGAGAACTTTGAAATAGTTTCCGCTACTAACTCTGAAGAAAACCTACATCTACATTTTGAAGAAAAAGCACAACCTCCAAAAGAGTTTGACGTTGTAGAATTAGTATCTAAAGGCTTTCTAGATGAAATAACAATCCAAGATTTTCCTCTTAGAGGCAAGATTGTGTATTTACACATTAAACGCCGTCGTTGGACCAATAAAGCCAATGGAGAAATCATTCAAAGAGATTGGCTGTTAGCTGCCAAAGGAACGCGTATGACGCAAGAATTTGCGGCTTTTTTAAAAGAAATTAATAGATAACACAGCAATAAATAGTCACACTATCGGCCGTTTCTTTGGGGTTAACAGGAAAAAACTTCAAAGTCAGTACAAAAGCCACCTTAGTACACTTAGCACTTGGGAACCTCGAGAAAACGCACATCAATGGATTGTTTACCCCCAAAACATAGGAACTCACTTAGCATTTGACGAAGTTGCTTTATCACAAGGAGAACTTTATACCATTGTTACTAATAAAAAACCAAAAGGCAAAAAA
The DNA here is from genome assembly GCF_041431375.1 of Flavobacterium sp. Arc3. Lineage (NCBI taxonomy): Bacteria > Pseudomonadati > Bacteroidota > Flavobacteriia > Flavobacteriales > Flavobacteriaceae > Flavobacterium > Flavobacterium sp. Arc3. The sequence continues at coordinate 1,472 of NZ_JASMRI010000054.1, forward strand.
GGATCATTGGTTGCTATAGTTGCTGGTATTGAAACAGAACAAGTCATAGAACAAGTCTCCAAAATCGATTTAAAAAAAAGACAAGCCGTTATAGAAATAACATTAGACATGGCTAACTCGATGAAATTAATAGCTAAAAAATGTTTCCCTAAAGCAACACAAGTAACCGATTGTTTTACTCATTCATTTTATTACAATTTTGGAATTCGTGATACCGCTTCGCTAAATTCATGTACAAAAACTAGCCTTAGAAGCGTTACAAGAAATTAGGATTAAACACCGATGGGAAGCTATGGACAAGAAGAACCAATCCATATTGCTGGCTAATACCCAAAACAAAACTCATACTCCCCAACTTTTAATCAACGGCGATACTGTAAAACAATTATTAGCCCAAAGTCGCTATTTGCTCTATAAATCCAGACAAAAATGGGATCAAGTCGAAAACCTGTGGAGCGATAAAAATTAGGCATAAATATTTGTTAGCCTAAAAAGAAAGAATTCCACA
>NZ_JASMRI010000055.1:0-1828 GCF_041431375.1 Flavobacterium sp. Arc3
TTCAAATGAAGTTTAGTGCTAAGTTGAAAGTAAGTGCTTCAAAGTCCGCCACTTCGCCAAGCTGCAAAACGTTGGCAGACATTCACGAAAACGAAAAAAGAATATCCGAAGAAAATAATTATGAATAAAATTTTAAAAACATCTCTCAAAACACTCTTAATTTTAATTCTCATAATCTCGATTTCAATTCCAATATATTACAATTATTGGAGAAATAGTAAAACAATAAACACATTTAAAGTTTTCAGTGAACCGAAAAAAATTGTTTATAGTGAAATAATTTGGAAAAGCGATAGTATTCAAAACATGCTGGTTGAAAAATCATTTTTCTTTGTTCCTGTAAAAATTGAAGGAATTAAAGAAAATTTATATATGCAATTTGACACTGGAATTCCTGAAACTTTCTTCTACGGAATAACATTAAGTAAATTGCTTGAAAGTAATACATCTATAAAAACTGAATATTCAAAAGACAGTATTCAATTTCTTAAAAATCCAATATTAAATATCGGAGAAATGAAATTCAAAGCAGATAAGATAAAAATGCTAAATCGTGGGGATGTAAAGATAGATAGTTCATTTATTATTATTGGAAGTATTGGATTAGATGCAATTGTTGGAAGAACTTTAATTTTAGATTTCAAAAAAAATAAAATTGCAATAACAGAAAAAAATATAAATCAATTAGGAAAATCATTTAATTTTATTAAAAATGCAAGCGTGGACAAATTTCCATTATTAATTCCTGCAAAAATTGGAGAAGAAAACACAAGATTAATGTTTGATTCAGGTTCCAGTATGTTTTCTTTAGTAATAAGTGAAAAAAAGTTAGCAAAACTAAAAAGTAAAAAAGAGATAGAAAAACTCTGTTGTATAGGTAGCGGTGGAAAAGATTATGAAATTTATAGAAAACAAATAACCGAAAATATTCAAATAGGAAATAACATCAAAAAAGAGGAATATGTTTATGGTTTTTTTAGACTAAATTTTATGGATTACATTCCTTCATCAATAATTTACGGAATAACGGGAAATAGAATGTTTGATAACGAAATTATTGTTATTGACAACAAAAACAATAAACTGGGAATTGAAAAATAACTTAGAAACAAGAACGATCTGCCAACAGCGGTTTTGATATAGTGGGGTTTTAGTGGAATCTCCGTTTCGCATCATAATTCTGCAAAACAGAAAATTGAAAGGTTACGAAGTCCCCACCATCTCAAAGCCGCGGGACGTTAGCGGCTATTTAAACAAACTATACTTAAACGAGAAATGAATAAAATTATGAAAAGCTCATTCAGATTAATAATTGTTATTTCCTTTATTAGCTTCAATCCGACTTTTGGACAAACAGAAAAGGCTGGAGCAACAACGGAAATAAAAAATAAAGAAATTAATTGGGAAGAATTTGATCAAACTTCAACAATACAGACAAGCGAAATAAAATTCAAGGATTTGCAAGGATTGTGGAATGCTTATGAAGGTATTTATCGTTTTGGAGAACACGTCAATGCAATGAAATTAACTAAACCTTTTATTATTGAGGTACAGAATGAAACATATAGACGAAACTCAAAATCAGAGTTTAAAAATTTTACAATAAAAGACAACATAATAACTATGATGGACAACGAGAAAGTCCTGGTAGGAATAATTAATAAGATAACAGAAACCGAATTAGTGATTTCTTGGAAAGACAAAGCAAATTATACTCGATATTATTATAAAAAATAGCAAGAAAACAGCCGCTAACAGCCATTCCTATGTAAAGCATCATTAAGTTATAAACAACTTTTAAGAGGGTTATATGTCGGTTATTTTTCGA
>NZ_JASMRI010000056.1:0-1752 GCF_041431375.1 Flavobacterium sp. Arc3
GAGGGCACTGAAAAACTTCACTTATTTTGATTAGAGTCGTTTTTTAGACAATAAAAAAACGCTTATAACAGGATTTTAAAGATCCTTTATGAGCGTTTTAATTTTTACAACTGTTTTTTATTATAGGTTATATGAGTCGATTTTTGACTTTTATAGGCTCATTGAGTGTATGCGCATGTAGCTTTGATTTTCCTACATTAATTTGAGTATTCTTTTTAAGTTGACTGCGAAAATTGCTATTGCACCTTGCATTTGCATATTGGTAATGCCATATGATATTGCTCTATCATAACCATGTACATTTTTCAACTCACTATTTTTCGCTTCTATTTTATATCGGTGTTTTGCTTTTTCTTTGTAATAGTCAGTTTCTTGAAAGCTGATTTGTTCTTGGTGTAAGTCCGATTTTATGGACACCGAATATGTTTTTGTCTTGGCTCCTTCTTTATAACAACCCTCTTTTAAAGAGCAGGTCTTACATTTTTCCACATCAAAATAGTAGGTTTGTTTTTGATTGGTTCCAACATTTTTTTTGCCTAGGCGAGCCTTTCGTATAGCCATGTGACCAGCAGGACAAATAAATCTATCGGCATCTTTATTGTAATCAAATTTATCTTCGTCTTTTCTAGCCCCTTGAGCTATTGTAACATTTAGTCTCGCTACCACTTTAATATTTTGCCCACTTGTGAGTTTGAGATTTTCTTTTCCTGTATAGGCTCCATCGCCAATAATTGTATCAACATCGATTCCGTTTTCCTGACTAATTTCTAAAAGTTTAGGTAACTCCGGGCCATCTCCTTTTTCGCCTGATGTGACTACAGCTGCTGTAATGATGCGCTCTTCGGTCATCGCTAAATGAGTCTTATAGCCGAAGAAGGAACTATCAGCGGATTTATGCCCCATTTTAGCATCTGTATCTTTTGATAAGGTAAAATTTTCCTGAGTGTCTTCTATCGTTTCTTTAAGCAAGTTTAATTTTTCTTTCACCGCAGGTATAGAACTTAAAGATTGTTCTTTTTCTAGCCGTCTCTCCAACTCTTTACAATAGGCCAATTCCATTTCTAATTCATTGGTATTGTTCTTCTCTGGCATACGTTCTTTCCATTGGTCATCAAATAAATAAACCGTTTTTCGCAGTAGTTTTGAACGCTCACGCAATACTTCAATTGCCGAAAATGGATTTGATCTCGATAAAGTATGTGTGGCATCAACTATAATAGACTTAGAACGGATAATGCCCTTTTCAACGGCTATAGTCACCGTTTTACTAATCAATAGATTTAATAAGTCGGTGTCCTTCAAACGTAGTTTTCTATATTTTGTTAACGTACTAGAATTGATAACATCTTCTTCTGGTGCCATTTCCAAAAAATACTTAAAGGACATATCAAAACGGGAACGCTCCACTACATCAACATCTGAAACGGTATAAATTGTTTTCAGAAGTAAATACTTGAACATACGCACAGGACTTTCTGCTGTGCGACCATTATTTGTACAGTATTTATTTAGCAACTCATCATAGATAAATGAAAAATCTATCAACTCATTGATTTTTCTTAGCATATTGTCCTTGGGAACGATTAAATCATATAACGAAGAGTACGGACTGAATTGAATTTTTTGTTGTTGAACTAACATCTAAAAGCCTTTTGGGTACCATTAAAAATACGAAAAAAGGAGCAAAAAACTATAGTTTTCTACTCCTTTTTATTAACAATTAATTCCTAAAAAGACTTTTTCAGTGCCCTC
>NZ_JASMRI010000057.1:0-1519 GCF_041431375.1 Flavobacterium sp. Arc3
CCATTCCTATGTAAAGCATCATTAAGTTATAAACAACTTTTAAGAGGGTTATATGTCGGTTATTTTTCGAGTATAAAATTCCGCTCCAGCGGCTTGTTGGAAAAGTTGGAAAACAACTTTTTGTCCGCCGAAGGCTTAGGACTGAAAAAGTTATTCTAACTTTTTCAATGATGCCACGAATTAATTCCTCTTTTACTTCATAATATTTCTTTTTATAATCTTAAAGCTCACACTCCTATATGTGGTCTGCTTATGGCAGCCACCAGCATCGGTATGATTGTAAGAATAATAAAATAGCTACCGACTTTGAGATGTGGCTTCATTTTATGGAACCACCATGGCTGTTTTGTAGTCTATTTTTCTTGTATTGTTGAGCTTGTTAAGAAGGTTATTTTTATTGTTCTACTAATACTATATTTCTATTAATTTGATATGCGGTTTCGGTTTTAATAACTGATAAAATTCTGCGTGCCATTTTATGAGCTACTTTTATAATGACACTTTTTACGTTTTTACCTTGATGTTTTCGGTAATAATTTTGCATTTCGGTATCTTTTCTAATGGCTATCCAAGCCGCTTCAACTAAATAACTGCGTAATTGAGAGCGACTCCTCGGCGTGATTCCTAAACACTTCTCTGACTCTCCACTGTTATACATTCCAGGAACTAATCCGATGTAGGAACTAAACTGCCCTTCGTTATTGAACCGACGTAAATCTCCACATTCTGCCAAGATTACACTAGCTAGATATCCTCCTATTCCTGGAATACTTTTCAAAAGATTGTAATCTTTCTTATTGTTTTTTCTACAATAAGCACGCATTTGATTGGCAATTTCTAAATATTCTGATTTGATAAACTTGAACATTCGTATTTTTCCTTGCAATGCTAAATCTCCACAAGCGGTACTGAATTTTATTTCTTCTAACCACGCAATAAAAGCTTTAGTCCAATTAGAATTATCAAACTCGTCCGGAACTTTTATTCCATGAAACAGCAACATACTTTTGATATGTGATTTGGTTTGTCGCAGTTTCTTGGTCACTTGCGTTCTATGACGAGCCAAGGTCGTAAATTGTTCGTGCTCTTCTGTGGGAATAAAAACGCCTTTAAGAACACCTGATTTTAATTGATTGGACAAGTTTTTAGAATCTAAGGCATCTGTTTTTTGATAGCGCTCTTTATCTCCTCTCTTTACATCTGAGGGATTAACGACTAGAACGTTCCATCCTAAATTCATAAAATATCGAGCTACGCTGAATCCACAGCAACCCGCTTCATAAACTAAATCCACAGCGTGATCTGGAAATGTTCGCTCCACATATTGGTACAAATCCTCAGCATTAGAAGGCATCGAATAGGTCTTGTGAAAAAATAAATCTGTTTGGATAGAAACTGTCCAGCTTTTTTTGTGAATATCTAAACCAATGAATATCTTTGGAATAGAAAAGGCGTCTTGTAATTGCATAATCTTCGTTTTTAGTACTCTCAAAGTTATGCTTTTACATTGATGCTTTGA
>NZ_JASMRI010000058.1:0-1427 GCF_041431375.1 Flavobacterium sp. Arc3
TAGACTGCCCCCAAAAAGTTAGACACTATTTGGGGGTATTTTTATGGAAAGAAAAGTCAAATATGATTATACATTTAAACTTGAATGTGTAAAATTAGTATTAGAGAAGCATTATTCTTGTAACTATGTTAGTATTGAGAAAGGTCTAAATGAATCTAACATTCGTAAGTGGGTTGGGTTTTATAGGCAATATGGCTGCATTGGTTTGCTACCTCGAAAGAACCAAAGTTATTCAGTCCATTTTAAAATTAAAGTATTAAAAGCAATTGATAAAGAGCTTTTGTCTTTGAGAGATTCAAGTATAAAATTTAATATACCTGACACTGGTATTATTGTCAAATGGAAAAAAGATTTTGCTACTTTTGGTTTATTAGGCTTAGAACCAAAAACCAGAGGCAGACCAAAAACTATGAATAACAATAAACGTAAAAAGCGAAAATCAGACAAACCACTAACAAGAGAAGAAGAACTTCTTTTAGAGATTGAGGCACTGCGTTGTGAGAACGAATTGCTAAAAAAGTTACAAGCCTTAATTCAAGCAGAAGAGAAAGCCAGAAAGCGCAAGCCATAATGGAATTAAGGCCTAAATTTGATTTGAATTTACTTTTAAATCAAACCAATATGGCACGGAGTAATTTTTATTATCATCAAAGAAAGACAAAATCAGCCGATAAATATCAAGAAATAAAAGAGCTGATAAAATCCATTTACCACAAACATAAAGGTCGCTATGGATACAGGAGAATAACAGATGAGCTCAATTACGAAGGAATAATTATCAACCATAAAACCGTTTTAAGATTGATGAGATTATTAGGATTAAAGAGTTTAATTAGAGTCAAAAAATACAAGTCATACAAAGGAGAACAAGGTAAAATTGCACCTAATATTCTAGAAAGAAAATTCAAGGCAACCGCACCAAATCAAAAATGGGCAACCGATATAACTGAATTTAATGTTTCAGGTCAGAAATTGTATTTGTCACCTATAATAGATTTATTTAATCAAGAAATAATAAGTTATGAACTCACAGAAAGACCGGTGTTTAATCAAGTAGTTATGATGCTCAAGAAGGCATTTAAGAAAATACCAAATAACACTAATTTATTATTACATTCAGATCAAGGTTGGCAATATCAAATGAAACGATACCAGTATTTATTGAAAGAAAAGGGAATAGTACAAAGTATGTCAAGAAGAGGAAACTGTCTTGATAATGCTATAATAGAAAACTTCTTTGGTATATTAAAATCTGAACTATTTTATCTAAAAAAATATAAATCAGTAGACCAATTAAAAAAAGAGATAAACCAATACATAAACTATTACAATAACGATAGAAGAAAGTCAAATTTAAACAAAATGAGCCCGATACAATATCGAGCTCATTATTATCAAAATTAATTATAAATTTGTCCAAACTTTTG
>NZ_JASMRI010000059.1:0-1427 GCF_041431375.1 Flavobacterium sp. Arc3
ACGTTGTGCAACAGTTAATGAAAACCGAACGTAATAAAATGAAAATTAAAACATTAGTATTATTTATTTTATCAATACAATTAGCATTTTCGCAATCGAAAACCGAATATTTAAAAAATAATCGTTTCGATTTATTAAACTCAAATTTTGAATTTCCTCAAAGTAATTTCAAAATAATTGGTTTCGGTGCTTATCATGGAAGTCAGGAAACTGAGAATGCCGAAAATATTTTACTTGAAAAACTATTACAAAATAAAAAGATAAAATATTACTTACCAGAAACCGATTTTGGAATTGCTTATTATTTTAACCAATATTTAAAATCAGGCGATACCATTTTATTAAAAGATTTGGTAAAGCATTATGGAAATAGAGTGCCACAAGAAAAAACTATAGAAACTTGTAATAAATGGAAAAGTATCAAAAAAATAAATGATAATCAACTAACAAAAAATAGAATTGAAGTTGTTGGAATTGACATGATTGTAACATATAAATATACTTCAAAATTACTAATTGATTTATTTCATGCTGAAAAAGGAAAATACAAATCTTACGATAATTTAGTTGAAATGGTTAAAATTGACACGACCGATTATTCACCAAACTATGACAGTTATTCTAAAAATAGTTTAAAAAACTTTTTGGCTGATTATGAAAATAACAAAACATATTTTCAATCTATTTCAAAAAATCAAAAAATCACAGATAACTTAATTGAAAATATAAATCTAACTTTTAAAAAACGAGATAGAGAAAAAACAATTTATGACAATTATCTATATTTAAGTCAATTATATGATTTTCAATCTAATCCGCAATTTGTAAGAATGGGATTTTTCCACATCGAAAAAGCAAGAGAAAATAATAATCCATCTTTTTTTACGAGATTAATAGAAAATAAAATTTATGACAAAGAAAAAGTCATATCAATTGCTGGATTTCTAACTAAAAGTAGAGTACTTTGGGACTTAAAATATGACGATAAAAAGAATTATATTGGTTACACTACAGAAGGTGGTTATGGCATTGGAGATTATTGGAAAGAATACTTTAAAGGAATAGATAAACTCAAAAAAAATAAAATTTCTAACTTAACACTTTATCGTTTAAACAACGAAAACTCACCATACAAAAAAAATCAAACTGATTTAATGGAAATTAAAATGTTTCTTAAAAAATCAAATAAAAATGATTTGAAAGGTAAAACAACAACAGATTATTTTGATTATGCAATCTTAATAAGTAACTCAAAAGCAAATAATCCGATAGAAGAAATAAATAAATAACCGATCGCACAACAGCAGTTTGGCAAAATGGCGGGTTCAGTGCTAAATTGAACATTTGGTTTTCAAATGAAGTTTAGTGCTAAGTTGAAAGTAAGTGCTTCAAAGTCCGCCACTTCGCCAAGCTGCAAAACGTTGGCA
>NZ_JASMRI010000005.1:0-200235 GCF_041431375.1 Flavobacterium sp. Arc3
ATTACTCTTTATTCTTTTGTTCTAACATCTCTGTTAAAACGGCTGTCAATTCAATATGTCTAGGAACGTGTTCTTTTATTATTTATCGTCTCGTTGCAACACTTAGCGCGTTTCTCGAAGCGGGTGCAAAAGTAATAAACTCTTTCAAATCTCACAAGCTTTTTTTGAAATTTTTAGAAAATAAATTTCCTTTATTATTTCGTTTGCTTATCATCATGTAAAGAACTTATTCGTTGTTGCGGGTGCAAAAATACACTCTTTATACCGTTAAACAATACTTTAATTTAGCTTTTTTTTGATGTTCTCTTAACCTTGAGTTTAACTAGCTGAAAATACGCTTTTTGAAGATGGATTTTTTTTACTCTCCCCGCACCTCTCCGAAGGAGAGGGGGACATTATGAACGAAGTTTGTGGGGTTTCTATGCAAATACAGCGTTTTTAAAATTGCTTTGCAATTATATGGAACAAATTACAACTGCCCCTTTAAGACGATATTGCCGATCTACTATAGGACTTAGTATTTAAAAACAGTGAATTTTTCTTTTTTCGTTGTGTGTTTTACCTCTAACCTCCTTTCTTTGCGTTAGGGATAGTAGTGAAAAGCCCACAGTCCCGGTGGAACGAAGTGGAATCGCGGCGAGGACTTGTAGCGGATAGCCCGACCGATTATAAAAAAAGAGGCTACTCCGTATATATAGGTATAGCCTCTTTTTTTTTATAATGGGGAACGCCCATATATTATTTATCGTTTTGGTTGCTGTGCTTTTGATTCCCAGAAATCATTCAGCTTATCAATATCTACAGGATGTGCCGGCATTTGATTTTGCAACCTCCCTGATTCGAAGGCTCTTGCTAGTATAGTTTCTATCAAAAAGTCTTCATTGGATTCAAAAGGGACATATTCTGTTTTCAAATTAATGTCAAACATGCTGGCTGCGGTATTAGACCAAAAGGCTTTCCATCCACTTTTTAGTGTTTTTACCAAGTCAAAAGTTGTTGTTCCGTTTGGCGGTGGATTAACTTTACCACTATTCGCCCTTGACTACGCACCAATTTTTTAAGCCTAATTTTGTTCCACTACAAGTTTTAGTACTGACCTCAAAAAAGATCATACTGGATAGTTCGAAAAAGCTCCGAAAAAAAAAGGCTCCGATTTCTCGAAGCCTTACTTATTTTATTTTTCTACTTTGTTTTTGACTACTAATCTAAACCCTTCACCGTGAATGTTCAGGATTTCGACATCTTCATCTAATTTAAGATACTTTCTTAATTTAGCAATGTATACATCCATACTACGAGAAGTAAAATAGTTATCATCTCTCCATATTTTTGTCAAAGCTAATTCTCTTGGCATTAAATCATTTTCATGAAGAATCAACATTTTTAATAATTCATTCTCTTTTGGAGATAATTTAATAGGCTCTTCGTTGTTAAACGTTAAGAATCTTAATTTAGAATTAAGGTGGAATTTTCCAATATTAAATTCATGTTGAACTTGTTCTGTTTTAGTATCAGAAGATTTTCTTTGAATAATTGCTTTGATTTTCATCAATAAGACTTCTGAATCAAAAGGTTTATTCAAATAATCATCAGCTCCCGCTTTGTACCCTTTTAAAACATCTTCTTTCATCGATTTTGCAGTAAGAAAAATAATAGGCACTTCGCTATTTTTCTCTCTTATTTCCTTCGCTAATGTATACCCATCTTTATAAGGCATCATTACATCCAGTATACATAAATCATAAGTGTCTTTCTTGAACTTTTCGAATCCTTCCATACCATTCTTAGCAAGAATGACATCAAAATCATTTAGCATTAAATAATCTTTAAGAACAGCACCAAAGTTAAGATCGTCTTCTACTAAAAGTATTTTTTTATTTATATTTTCCATATTATATTTTATTTGCGGTATTTTTAATTTATTAGGGGTAATTTTATTATAAAGGTACTCCCTTTGCCTTTCTCACTTTCCACATATACCTGACCGTTATGATCTTCTACGATTCTTTTAACGTAGGCTAAACCTAAACCATGCCCTTTTACATTATGTATATTTCCAGTGTGTTCCCTGTAAAACTTTTCAAAAACTCTTTTTTGAGCCACTTTACTCATTCCTAAACCTTTATCCTGAACTTTGATAAGGATCATATCTTTAATATTTTCTGTATACACATCTATATCTGGTACATCAGGAGAATATTTAATTGCATTTTCTAGAACATTGACAATCACATTTGTAAAATGTACATCATTCATCAAAACTGTGGTTCTCGCAGCATCAAAATGAGCTGTAATCTTTCCTTCTCTATCTTCTAAAATTAAATTAACATGCTCAATAGCGTCAACAATAATTTCTTCTACATTGCTTGATTCTTTATCTATATCGAGCTCTTTTTTCTCGAGCTTAGAAATTCGTAAAACATTTTCAACCTGGGCATGCATTCGTTTATTTTCATCCCGAATCATCTGCAGGTATTTGAAAACTTTTTCCTTGTCATCAATTATTTTTGGGTTTTTAATAGCATCCAAAGCCAAATTAATAGTAGCAATAGGTGTTTTAAACTCATGCGTCATATTATTAATAAAATCTGTTTTGATTTCAGAAATTTGACGTTGGCGTATCAATTGATTCAGTGCACTCGTATAAGCCACAATGATAATTAATGTAAAAATGATCGACAATACTGTTATACTTATCAATTCAGACAACAAGAATTTTTTCTTGTGCGGAAAACTAACTAATAACTTGTATTTTTCATTCCCTTCATTATCAGTATAAATAGGTATAGAATAGGTTAATTCCTTATCATATTTAAAATCAGGTGACTTTACGTTTGTGGCAATACCATTACTGTAAATTCCGAATTCAAATTTTGTGTTTACACCGTATTCTTCTAGTTCCTTCTTTATTAATTTATTTAGTGTTTCTTTAGAAACTCTTTCTTCTAAAGGCATTGCTGCTGCAATATCTTTATAAGAGATTTCAAATTGTACTTTATCTAATACATCTAGATTCCCCGATTTTTCAACCGTAACATCTGGAAGTAAATTCTGCTGTAAATCAGATTTATCAACTCCTTTACTATTATACACCTCAGTAACTCGTTTTGAGCTGAAATTCTTAAATTTATCACCGTTGAATTTCTTATTAAATAAAGAAGATGAAATATCATAATCTTCAGAAATAATACTATTAGAATACACAATAGTCTTATTCGTTTTTGTATTTCTCTGTACGTAATAAAACTCAGTTAAATCTTCTTTTTTTGGTGCTTTACCTGTACTATCTTTTATACGATTGTATTTATTATAAAAGCTATATGCTTCTTGTTTTTGAAGCTTATCAGCAACATTCCCAATAACTTGTTTTACGTGAAATTTAAATTGTTCATCGTTGTTTTTAAACGAGCTATTAAACCAATATACCTGAACTAGAATTATTCCGATTAAGGATAAGCTCATTAATAAAACCAGTAATCTAAAAAATAGTTTATTCATCAGAACAAAATTAACATTTTAACAATATGAATGATAATACATTAACCAAACATTAACATCTAACACTCATTTTGTTTAATACTCAAAATTTTAAGAATTTTATCCGTTTTCTTCTTAGCAATTTCAATATTGATATTTTCAATGACATAATCACTTTTTGAAACACGCTGTTCATCAGTCCATTGCGAATTTATTCTTTCCAAAATTTTATCTCGCGTTGTTTTATCTCTATCCATTACACGCTGAATTCGTGATTCTAATGGGGCTGTGACCGTAATTATTACGTCAAAATCTTTATAATTTCCACTTTCGAATAAAATTGCTGCTTCGTAAATTACAATTGCCGACTCTTTATGTTCAAAAAGCCATTGTTTAAAATGACTCTTTACGGCTGGATGAACAATCGAATTGAGTTGTTTCAGTTTTTCAGCGTCGTTAAACACTATTTCAGCTAGTTTATCTCTTTTTAGATCAGCTCCTTGAAAAAGACCCGCTCCAAATGTTTCTTTAATTGAGTTGATAACTTCGGCTGTTTGCATAATTTTCCTTGCTTCATCGTCTGCAATGTAAACAGGAATCCCTAAAGATTTAAAATATTTTGCAATCGTAGTTTTCCCACTACCTATACCACCTGTTAATCCTACAATTTTAGTCATAATTAAATTTTAAAAAATAATTCAGGAAAAGCATTTTGAGGCTTCTTTTTCAGAATGATAATTTTTACAAATGATTCTATAAAACCTATTCCATAACCATAAAACTGCTTCCAAACAGCTACAACTGATAAGTAGCCAATTTTAATGCTTTTGTTTTGATATGTTGAGACCAAAAACAGTACCAAAAAATAAATAAAATACAGCTTAAGCAATAAATCAAAATTGAAAATCAACAATACTACCGCTACTGTAAATCCAATTATAAAAACCGACGGAAAAAAGAACGTAAGCTTATTGTATTTAGGATACCAACTATTAAGTATCGGCCTTGCTTTACCAAACTTATTAACTTGTACTGAAAACTTATCCCAATCAATCCTTCTCTTATGATATACATACGCACTTGCGAAGAGCTTGGTTTCAAAACCTAAATTCCATAGGCGAATTGATAAGTCTGGATCCTCACCAGGATGAATGTTTCCAAAGCCTTTTGATGCTTCAAAAGCTTTTCTGGACAATCCCATATTAAAACTTCTTGGTTGGAATTTATCTATTTTTTCAGAACCGCCTCTTATTCCTCCTGTTGTTAGAAAAGATGTCATAGCAAAATTGATTGCCTTTTGTATATCTGAAAAGCTATCAAGAGCCCGATCTGGCCCTCCAAAGCAATCCACGTAACTATGCTTTAATGCTTTATCCACCTCAGTAAGATATTCCGCTGGAATAATACAATCCGAATCAAAAATGATAAAATAATCGCCTTTGGCTTTCTTCATTCCGTGATTCCTAGAGTCACCAGGACCGGAATTGTCTTTATAATAATAGGAAATACCTAATTTACGGTCATATTTCCGAACTACATCTTCGCATTTTACAGATGAACCGTCCTCTATAATTACAACTTCAAAATCTTCATTGTAATTTGATTTCGACAAACTCTCTAGTAGTTCATCAACTTCATCAGGTCTATTGTAAACGGGAATAATTAAAGAAAAAAACATATTTTTATAAGTGAATTAATTATACGATTAAGGCAAGCTTTTAACAAAGATATACTATCTCAATAAAAAAACCATCAACTACTAATTGATGGTTTTGTATAAAATTTTATTAAGCCTTTTCTCGTTATTCAAACATTTCCACAACTTCCTGACTTACTCCCATATTAGAGAATCCACCATCGTGTAAAAGGTTTTGAAGGGTGACCATTTTAGTTAAATCTGAAAACATAGCCACCGTATAATTAGCGCAATCTAAAGCAGTTGCATTCCCTAGAGGTGCCATTTTGTCTGCAAAAGCAATAAAACTAACAAATCCTTTTACACCTTGACCCGCTTTTGTAGCTGTTGGTGATTGTGAAATTGTATTTACTCGTACTTTTTTATCTCTTCCAAAAAAGTAACCAAAACTACGTGCGACCGATTCCAAGTATGCTTTATTGTCAGCCATATCGTTATAATCTGGAAAAACACGTTGCGCAGCCATATAAGACAAGGCGACAATACTCCCCCATTCATTCATAGCGTCTTTTTTATACAATACCTGCATTACTTTGTGAAAAGAAACTGCAGAAACGTTCCATCCTTTTTCGGTATACTCGTAATTCTGATTGGTATAATGATTACCTTTTCTTATATTGACAGACATACCTATGGAGTGTAAAACAAAATCTATTTTACCGCCAAGAATTTCTATTGCCTGATCAACTAAATTCTCTAAATCAGCCACCGATGTCGCATCCGCAGCTATGATTTGCGAGCCGGTTTTTTGGCCTAAGTCGTAAATAGAACCCATTCGTATTGAAGCCGGAGCATTCGAAAGAACAAAAACACCGCCTTCTTCATGAACTCTTTCTGCTGTTTTCCAGGCTATTGAATTTTCATCTAAAGCACCAAATATGATTCCTCTTTTTCCTTTTAATAAATTATGCATACATCCTTTTTTTATACAAACACCCAAAAATACACAATCAAACATTGGCTTGCAAACGCCTTTTATTTTTCATTATTAGGTATCCCATTATTTATAATTTTCAGGAAGAGTAGTCCGACCATTCGCCACATTCCCTATTAATAAAAACTACGGCTAAAAAGCCTTGTTTTTCAAAATCTGGAGACGATACTACTGTCGTGAGTAAATTACAACTATTAACGATTCATCAAATTATAAAAAAGCAACTGCTAATTTACACATTGATTAAGATGCTCCTTGATAATATACAGCCTGTTTTTTGTCAAGTCGCTTATACGTCCGGCCATAATATTACTTTGAATTGTACCGCCACCAGAATATTCAGTTTTAGAAACAATTCCTATTACTTGAATTTCACTGTCTCTGAATTTAATCCAATTTCTTTGTGCTTCTTTTAATTTTTCTTGATCTTTAGCTTGCAACTTCTTCATTAGAATAGCGTAATACTTGTTAAGTAATTTATCATAATCGTTATTAAGTTCTACAATTGCTTTAGTCATTCCTGAAGTGGTATAGTCAATCTCTACTTTCTTATCAGCTAACTTTTCAATTCGGTAAACGTCTGTTTTAAATTCTATATCCATAGGAAGATCAGAACCATCATTCGTTTTTGTCAAAGAATCTTTAAATTTAAGTGATTGCTTACCTACTTGACTTTTAATTTCACTTAGTTTAGCATTTGTAATTTCTGATTGCGCATTTGCAAAAGTTATTGATACTAGTAGAATTAAGAGCAGTCTATTTTTCATTATTTATTTTATTTGTAATTTATAACGCAAAGTGACTATTCATTCCATTTAAAACCTATTTGCGCCAACAATAAACTAAAGTAATCAAATGATATAAAACTAATACCTAAAATTATATTAAAAAAAAACAGAGGTACTATTTTTTACTTCGCATTATAAACGATATGGTTAGTATTCTATTGAATTTCTAAATTAATCAACTTGCAGAATAAGATTTTTTAAAACTGAATTCCACCTAAATCATTTTATAATCCTTGCTCCTATTGGCCTTAAGTAAACACAAATCTCCAAAAGAAAAAAAATATTTTTCAATAGTACTTTTCAGCTATTGTGCATTTAGCAAATAATTCTATTGTGTTTAGTTGAAATCAACAATCGCAAGACTCCTAAAAAAAACACCCTACTTTATTTGGCATAAACCGCATAAATTAAGGTGTTGTATTTTGAATGAAGAAAAAGTATTACTTGATACTTCCTACTGCTACCATTTCGTTTGCATCTGCTTTGTAATCTACACCGTCAAATCCAAATCCGAATAGGTTATGAAAGTCATTTCTGTAACCCTCTAAATCTCCTAACTCGGCTAAATTTTCAGTAGTAGCTTCTATCCAAAGTTTAGCTATTTTTTCTTGAACATCAGGACGCATTTCCCAGTCGTCAACACGAATTCTACCTTTTTCATCCGTAGGTATTTCTTTTCCAGAAAACAATCTATCAGCGTATAAACGTTGGATTTGCTCGATACATCCTTCGTGAATTCCTTCTTCTTTCATTATTTTGTACAATAAAGAAATATACAATGGAATCACCGGAATAGCAGAGCTTGCTTGCGTTACTAATGCTTTATTTACCGAAACGTACGCTTTTCCATCGATGTCTGCCAAACTATCAGTGATAGTAAATGCAGTAGCTTCCAAATCATCTTTTGCACGACCAATTGTTCCTTTTCTATAAACAGCCTCAGTCAATGATGGCCCTATGTAAGAATAAGCAACTGTAGTAGCGCCAGGTGCTAAAAGATTTTCAGCCTTTAAAGCATCGATCCACATTGCCCAGTCTTCACCTCCCATTACTTTCACTGTATTCTCAATATCATCACCTGCAGCAGGCTCAATAGATATTTCAGAAACTTTTCCAGAATGAAAATCAACTGTTTTATTTGTAAATTTATCTCCAATAGGTTTTAAAACTGAACGATGTAAAACTCCTGTTTTTGGGTCTAAACGCACTGGGGAAGCCAAGCTATAAACAACCAAATCCACTTGTCCTAGATCAGCTTTAATTAAATCTAATACTTGTTTTTTAACTTCATCAGAAAAAGCATCACCATTAACACTTTTTGCATATAAACCTGCTTTATGCGCTTCTTTTTCGAAAGCAGCAGAGTTATACCAACCTGGAGAAGCTGTTCTTCCTTCAGTAGGTGGCTTTTCAAAAAACACACCAATAGTTGCAGCATCAGATCCAAAAGCACTTGAAATCCTTGAAGCTAAACCAAAACCTGTTGAAGCACCAATTACAAGCACTTTTTTTGCTCCGTTTATTACTCCTTTTGATTTAATGTATTCAATTTGATTTTTTACATTTTGTTCGCATCCATCAGGGTGAGCTGTCAAACAAATAAATCCTCTCATTCTAGGTTCTATAATCATTTTTATATCGTTTAATCGTTGATTTACTATTTCAATTTATTTCTAAAATTTTTTATTCTTCTTCCTAAACAAAGCAAATATAAACCAAAAAACTAGTTCAACAAGGCTTTAGCGTGATTTAGGGCCGAATCTGAAACTACTGCTCCTGATAACATTTGAGCAATTTCAATAATACGTTCCTCGTCTGTCAATAGCTTTAATTCCGATTGTGTATCCTCTCCTACCGTAGATTTTGAAACCTTGAAATGCGCATTTCCTTTTGCTGCAATTTGTGGTAAATGTGTAATTGCAAAAATTTGCATTGTTTTACTCATTTCTTTCATAATCTCACCCATTTTAATGGCAATTTCACCGGAAACACCAGTGTCAATTTCGTCAAAAATCAATGTAGGTAATTTAGAATATTGCGCTAATATTGCTTTTACAGCAAGCATTATTCTGGACATCTCTCCACCAGAAGCAACTTTTTTAAGTATTCCAAAATCAGTTCCTTTATTAGCCGAAAATAGAAATTGAATTTCATCTTTTCCGTTAGGATAATATGTTGCCGATTGTTTCACCTGAATATCAAAACGAACATTAGGCATTCCTAAGGTGTCTAAAATAACAATCATTTTCTTAGACAAAATTGGAATTGCCAGCAATCGATTATCGTGAATTGAAGTAGCAGTTACATCTAATAATTCTGCCTTTTCTTGAATAGCTTCCGTAAGACTTTCAATTTCTGCTTCTAGATGTCCAAGTTCAAAAACTGAATTTTCTAATTGAGTTTGAATTTCCAGTAATTCATCGATAGTTGAAACCTGATGCTTCTTTTGTAAATTGTAAATGAGTTGTAACTTCTGACCAATAAAATCCAATTGTACCGGGTCATTCACCAATTTATCTGAGCAACGACTAAGTTCATCTGAAATATCGTCAAATTCAATTGCAACACTTGAAATTCTTTCTAAAAGTGAATTGTAATCTGTCGAAAAAGAAGCTATTTTTTGCAAAGAAGCTTTAATTTCTTTTAGATTATACAAAACACCTATCTGTTCTTCATTGGCAACAGCCAAAGATTTATCAAGAGACTCTTTGATAATCTCAACATTATTTAACTTTTCAAAATCATCTTCAAGGATTTCTTGTTCTCCTGATTTTAAACTTGCTTCAACTAGTTCATTTAATAAAAAACTATGGTACTCCTGCTCTTTTAGCGATTCTCCTTGTTTCTTAATAAGTGAATTTAATTTCGTTTTATCAGCTTTATAACTTTTAAGAAGAGATTGATATTGCTGAATATTTTGGTCATTGTCAGCTATAGCATCTATGATATCAAACTGTACATTCTCCTCAGACAGTTCCCTTGTTTGCTGTTGCGAATGAATGTCTATCAAAAACAAACTCAACTCTTGTAATACTTGCAAGTTCACAGGGCTATCATTAATAAAAGCCCTCGACTTTCCAGAAGGTAGAATTTCACGTCTTACAATCGTATCATCTTCATAATCTAATTCATTACTTTCAAAAAAAGGTGATAAATTGTATTTTGATATTTCAAAATGTGCTTCAATAATACACTTTTCTTCCTTATTCTTTAAAGAAGTCAAGTCGGCTCTTTTTCCCAAAACCAGTCCTAAAGCCCCTAATATAATTGACTTACCAGCACCCGTTTCTCCTGTAATAATTGAAAATCCTTTTGAAAAATCTATACTTAATTTTTCTATTAAAGCATAGTTCTTTATTGATAGAGTGGTTATCATTTATGGTATATTTTATTTTGAAGATTTAAATTTATTGTAAAAAAAATAGATAATAAATTTAGTATTTGATCGTTCCCCATTTACTTGAATTTAAAGGAGATGTTTTATTTAAACTCTCAATTAAATCCGATATCGTGAGACTTGGTCCACCTGAAAAGATGGAAAGAATTTCATCTGATTTTGCATCAAAGAATATACGTGTCAAAAACGCATTAGGTTTAGAAGAATTTAGTTTCCCTAAATCTAATAATGACTCTTTAATTTTTTCTTTCGCCGCTTTCAGATCTTTTGCCATTAGGTCTAAACCTGAATGATAGTCCAATGCTGTTTTACGTATTGTAGAAAAGGATCCAGATAACATATCATTGATGAGGAAATAACGATTTTGATTGCCGTCAATTTGACTCCACCCTTTATAACCACTTTGTTGAGCTACGTTTGCAATATTTTGTGCTACTTCAAAATTAGGATTACCTGATTCTAAAACAAAAGTATCCTGATCCATTGCCAATATTATATAGCTATAAAAAGAAATTACAGAAACAAGATTAGATTCAAAGGCCGTAGGATTGAAAAGTAAATTCTCAAATTCAGTATATCTAAAACTAAAATCTTTATCATTATAGTTTAAAACTGGTGAAGAATAAGAAGAATTATAAATAGGTCTTGAAGATTGCACTTGCAGTGTTGCCGTAAACTGATCTGAACTGTTAGACAAGATAGTAATATACATAGAGCAACTAATTTTTTCATTTTGCTTTAATGTTTCACCTGTCCAATCTGTTTTATTTATAAATTCATTCAGTGACGTTTCAAGGGTTTTGAAAACCTGCTGATTGGCATTACTTAATTTATCTGAATTTACCGTTACAGTACAATTTAGTTGTTGTGCTTGCATAAGTCCAACTGAAAGTAGTAAGAAAAAGGTAAATATTTTACTCATAAAAATTTGCTATTACTTTATTTAATATATCGTCAGCAACTGCTTCTTTTGATTTCAGTTCCATCGGTTCAATATTAAAGTTCTTGTCGATAAAGGTAACTTTATTAGTTTGCTTTCCAAAACCGGCTCCTTCATCCTGTAAAGAATTTAAAACAATCAAATCTAAGTTTTTTTTCTGGATTTTACCCTTCGCATTTTCAATTTCATTTTCTGTTTCTAAAGCAAAACCAATTAAGAACTGATTTTTCTTTATACTTCCCAATGAAGCTAATATGTCTTTTGTCTTTTCGAGTTCAATCACAAAATTATCTGCGGCTTTCTTTATTTTTTGTGTAGCTACATTTTTAGGCTTGTAATCAGCCACTGCAGCAGCAGCTATCGCAACATCCACTTCATCAAAATACTTATGGCAGGCATCGTACATTTCCTGTGCAGAAACAATAGATACAACCTTAATTAAACTATGATTTGCCGTAAAATGTGTGGGACCAGCAACTAAAATAACCGAAGCTCCTAAGTTTGCAGCACTCTTTGCAATATCAAATCCCATTTTACCGGAGGAATGATTCCCTATAAAACGTACTGGGTCAATTGCTTCGTAGGTAGGCCCTGCAGTAATTAGTATTTTTTTGCCTTTTAAGGGTAATTTACTTTCTAAATCAGCTTCTAAAAACCGAATAATATTTTCAGGTTCAGCCATTCTTCCTTCGCCAGAAAGACCACTCGCTAATTCGCCACTTTCTGCCGGAATTATAGTATTGCCAAATGCTTGTAATAATTTAAAACTAGCTATTGTAGAAGGGTGCTTATACATATCTAAATCCATTGCTGGCGCAAAATAAACAGGACATTTTGCAGATAAGTAAGTTGCGATTAGAAGGTTGTCGCAAGTACCGTTTGCCATCTTTGACAAAGTATTTGCTGTCGCTGGAGCGATAACCATAAGATCTGCCCACAACCCTAAATCAACGTGATTATTCCATTTTTCGTTTTCTTCATCTTGATTGAAGAAAGTGGAATGCACTGGGTTTTTAGACAAGGTGGATAATGTAAGAGGAGTTACAAAATCCTTAGAAGCAGGTGTCATTATCACTTGGACATGTGCACCTGCTTTTATGAATAGTCGTACTAAAGACGCAGTTTTATAGGCGGCAATTCCACCAGAAATTCCTAGTAAAACTTTCTTTCCGCTTAAAACTGACATTGTAGTATTATTTATTTGAATCTCTATGGTAAATTTTACCGTCTAACCATTCTTGAACAGCTAAAGCGTGTGGCTTTGGCAATTTTTCATAGAATTTTGAAACCTCAATTTGTTCTTTGTTTTCAAAAACTTCTTCAAGACTATCATTATATGTAGCAAACTCTTCTAATTTCTCAGTCAATTCTTTTTTAATTTCAGAATTGATTTGGTTTGCTCTTTTAGCCATAATGGTTATCGCTTCATACACGTTTCCAGTAGGTTCTTCAATAACAGTTTTATTGTATGTTATTGTATTTACCGGAGCATTCGTCTTTTTTAAATCCATGACTTTATTTATTTAGTAAATTTTTGTAAATCTTGTTCAATTCGAACTAACATTTCGTTCGCTTTCTCTTTATATTTTGTTTCTGGGTCAAATTTAATCAAATTTGAATAAGCTAATTTTGCAACATTCAAACGTTCTTCCATTTTAAATTCAACACTATTGATTCCTAGTTGGTAAGCAGAATCAAACTTATAAAACAATGCATCTTCTTTATATGGCGTTCCTGGATAATCATTAATAAAATTATCTAAAGCTACAATTGCTGATTTATAATCTGAAATTGTATTGTATCCTTTCGCATTTTCATATACCTTCTTCTCGATTTTTTCACTTAAAACCTTTACTGTCTCATTTGCTTCTCCTAAATATTCTGAATTTGGATAAGTATCAATGAAATTCTGTAATTTATCTATAGCTTTAAATGTATCTGTTTGATCTAAACTAAAAACCGGTGATAACATCGAGTAGCTTTTTGGACCTAAATAAGCAGCTTCCTGCACTTTTTCACTTTTAGGATAACCTGAAACAAAACTTTCAAACTGATAACCCGCTAAATAGTACTGTTTTGTTTTATAATATGACTGCGCAAACATGTAAAACAACTTTTCAGCTTGAGGTTTCCCTCTGTAAGCAGGTGCTATTTGTTCAAAAAGACGGATTGCTTTTGTATATTTTCCAGCTTCATATAATTTGGTACCCATTTCAAATTTCGCAGCTACATCATCGTTTTTTAATGCTTTTTGATATTCATTACAAGAAGCAAAAAGAACAACAAGAAGCAATAGAGATATAATTTTTTTCATTTTATTTATTTTATTTGACTTATAGGTTACTCATAACCCACAAAAAATCATACCGAAGTTTCGGTGGCAAATTTAGTTATTAATTTAGCTACTACAAAATATTTCTTCGCTTAAAAATAAGAGCTGTTTTAAACTGCTATTTAACTGTCTTTTTAACGAATTCAGCTATTCTTTGAGCCAAAGATTCATCAACTTGAACTAATGGTAAACGCACAAAACTATCTGCTATTCCCACTGCTTCAAACACTTGTTTAATTCCAGCAGGATTTCCTTGTTCGAAAATCATATCTATACAATCCGATAAGATGTACTGCATTTTAAATGCTTCATCTACTTTGCGATTCAATCCTAAGCGAATCATTTCAGAAAATTCTTTTGGAAAACCTTGTCCAATTACGGAAATAACTCCTGAACCACCCGCTAAAACCATAGGTAAAGCTATCATATCATCCCCTGAAATCACAAGGAAGTCTTTTGGTTTGTCTTTTATTATTTGCATCGCTTGGACGATATCTCCAGCTGCTTCTTTAACAGCAACAATATTTTTAAAATCATTTGCCAAACGCAATACCGTTTTTGGCAAAATGTTACTTGCCGTTCTTCCAGGAACATTATAAATGATTACTGGAATTGGTGATGCGTCAGAAATCGCTTTAAAATGCTGATATATTCCTTCTTGAGTAGGCTTATTGTAAAATGGTGAAACTGAAAGGATAGCTATAAAACCAGAAAAATCTCTAGTCTTTAATTCCTCAACAATTCTTCTAGTGTCGTTTCCTCCCACTCCTAATACTAAAGGCAATCTTCCTTTATTACAGTCAACAACTGTTTTGATGACCAATTCTTTTTCATCTTGAGATAAGGTCGCATTCTCTGCTGTTGTTCCCAGAATTACAAGATACTCAACCCCTCCGTCTATTGAAAAATTTACGATTCTGCATAATGCTTCCGTATCAACTGAGAAATCTGCTTTAAATGGAGTCACAAGAGCAACACCAGTTCCTATTAATGCTTGCATGTTAAATTATATTTTGTTTAATATTTTTAAGTACCTAAATAATTCACGAGTAAAAACCTTGTAGTTTTCAGTATTAGTATTGATCATTAAATTATTTAATCTTTTATCAATAGCTGAAAAACCAACTTTAAAATGTGCTTTAGAATTGTGAGTTACTATTAGTAAAATTGCTTTTTCAACATCATAATAACTAATTAACAAATCAAATTCTTTGTCAATAAAATCGTTTACAGCAGGATTGTCTATTTCTGCGTTCCACTCTAAATGTTTTGAGCTAAACGTAGCTCTTACATTATTTGTGCTTTTTTTTACTGCCTCTCTATAAACAACAACCTCTATATTTTCTTCTAAAATACCATTAGCAATAAGCTCGTTTATAAAAGCGTTTGTTTCTAAAAAATGACGTTGGTCGATAATCACACCAACCGTTTTGATTATTCCAGAAACCGAATTGCTTTTAACATTTTGCAAACTGTTTTTTAATATTTTTTTTACAGAAAATTCTTTTATATAATTTAAAAACATTCTATTTTTACCACTTTACAAAATTAATTAATTAAGTCCCATAACAAATGGTAAATCTAAAAAAGTATAACGATGTTTTGAAACTTTTTGTTATATTCTTAACATTTTTTTTCGCTGTATCCTGTGGAACCAAAACGCTGACACTAACACGAATTGAAGGCGTACAATTACCAATTACAGAAAAGGAATCTCAAATCCCTGAAATTGAAAACTTTATAAAACCTTACAGAGAACATATTAATAAGGACTTAGACAGCGTGCTGGCTTACTGTCCTCAAACTTTAGAAAAAAATACTGGAAAGTGGCAATCGACTATAGGAAACTTAATGGCCGATGTTACTCTAAGTCGTGGAAATACTGTTTTTACTAAAAGAGAAAACAAAACCATTGATATTTGTTTATTGAATCAAGGTGGAATAAGATCAATTCTTCCAAAAGGAAATGTAACGACTAGAAATGCTTTTCAAATTATGCCTTTTGAAAACAGTCTCGTTGTGGTGGCTTTAAAAGGAGAACAAATTTATGAAATTGTCGATTATTTCCTTAGAGAAAAGCAGCCCCATCCTTTGGCTGGTATGACATTTACTATTGACAAAAACAATAATGCTAAAAATATACTGGTACAAGGCAAGCCTGTTGATAAAGATAAAATATACTACGTAGGTACTAACGATTATTTATCGAATGGAGGAGACAACATGGCTTTTTTCAATAAAGGAATTCAAAAATATGATTTGGATTATAAATTGAGAAACATCTTAGTTGATTACTTTAAAGAAGTAGATATCATTCCTGTAATTAAAGATATTCGAATCACTGTCGAATAAGTACCAAAATTCTTAAAATAATTATAGCCCTAGCCCCGATTGTAGTGAAAATCCTTTTTATTTTCCTTTAAAATAAAAAGATTGCAGCGGAAAGCGGGATTAAGCTCCAAAAAAGGAAAAAATGAAAAGAAGAGATTTTATAGAGAAAACAGCCGTAACTACTGCAGTATTAGGCTTAGGTGTATCATTGAGTAGTTTTAAATCTTTGCATGTCAAAAAAATAACCATTCTCCATACTAATGATGTCCATAGTCATATTGATCCTTTTCCTGCCGACGATCCCAGAAATCCAAATATGGGTGGTGTTGCCAGAAGAGCCGCATTGATTCAAAAAATCAGAAAGGAAGATGAAAACGTGTTACTTCTTGATGCGGGCGATATTTTTCAAGGGACGCCTTATTTCAATTACTATGGAGGTGAACTGGAGTTTAAATTAATGAGCATGATGCAATATGATGCCTCAACTATAGGAAACCATGATTTTGACAATGGAATTGCTGGTTTATATGCTCAAATGCCACATGCAAAATTTGAATTCTTATCTGCTAATTATGATTTCAAAAACACGTTGATGGACGGCTTGGTGAAACCTTATAAGGTTTTTAATAAAAACGGAATTAAAGTCGGTGTTTTTGGAATTGGGATTGAACTTGCCGGTTTAGTCGATAAAAAAATGTATGAAGAAACAGTATATAATGACCCCGTTGAATCAGCACAAGAAATGACTCGGATATTAAAAGAGGATCTGAAATGCGACTTAATTATTTGTTTATCACATCTTGGTTATAAGTATAAAAATGAGTCAACGAAAATAGACGACTTAAAACTGGCTGCCTTGACAAAAGATATTGATCTAATAATCGGTGGACACACACATACTTTTCTCGATAAACCTACCGTTACAAAAAACAGCGCAGGAAAAGAAGTTTTAGTAAACCAAGTAGGCTGTTATGGTATTAACCTTGGCCGAATTGATTTCTATTTTGATTCTGATAAGAAAAAAGCATCTGAAGGTATATCAATCGTTGTTTAACCGCTCATTAATTATAACGAATTTATAAAAGGAAAAGCATACTAAAGTATTTAAAAATAATGCCAATGGTCTTAAACTAATTAATGTCACATCAGATAAATAAAATCTCTCAATTAAGACAACAAAAGTCAAGCTTATCGACATAATTCCAAAAATAAGCAACCAGATGTCTTTTTTATCATCAGCTAACAAATAATTTGACAACACAATTCCGCTGAGCGCTGAAATTAAGACAATCTGAATAACTAAATTAATATAACTTTTTACCATTACATTATCAGGAATTGACACAAAATACAAAAAATAAAATAGGAAAGGTATTGAAGCTAGTAAGGCTGGAATATAATCATTAATGCGAGTTAACTTAGCAACATAATATATCTCAATGACACGATGAAAAAAAACGAATATTAAGGCATACCCTATCATCGTTATTTCATTTGATATAAAAAACATTCTTGCAATTAGTACAAATAAAAGATTAAAAAAATAAAGCCCATTTTTCAAAGAAGAGGTATACCAATACAAAGTTATCAATAGTAAAAACTCTACTGGTTTTATAATATATTGAAAATAACTATCCATGTATATCTGGAACAGAATCTCGATTATTCCTGTCAAAAAATAGAGTATTACTAACACTTTTTCAATGTTCCTATCTTTACTTACGATCTTCATTTTTTCTGTATTAATTTACATTTATAAGAATCATAAAGTCATCTTCAGATAGAATAGGAATATTTAATTTGTTGGCTTTTTCTAATTTGGCCGGTCCCATATTATCTCCAGCTATTACGTAATCCGTTTTTGCAGAAATGGAACTACCTACTTTTCCTCCATTTTCTTCAATTGCTTTTTTCAATTCATCTCTAGAGAATTTTTGGAAAACGCCAGATACCACAAATATTTTTCCCGCGAGTTTATCCGTTGCATTAGGGTTTATGTTTTCTACAATTTCAAATTGGATTCCGTAAGCCTTCAATCGTTCAATGATAATTTTATTTTCTTCATTGTCAAAAAATTCAAGAACACTTTTAGCAATTTTCTCACCAATTTCATCGACTAGAATCAAATCCATTAAAGTTGCCTGACTCAATGCATCAATATTTTTATAATGTTTGGTTAATTTTTTAGCAACAGTCTCTCCGACATAACGAATTCCAAGAGCATATAGAACACGTTCAAATGGAATGCTTTTTGAATTCTCCACTCCTTTAACTAGATTGTCAGCAGACTTTCGTGCCATACGTTCCAAGGGGAGAATTTGTTCTACAGTCAATTGATATAAATCGGCATAATTATGAACTAATCCATTATTGAAAAGTAAAGCTACCGTTTCTCCACCAAGACCTTCTATATCCATGGCTTTTCTGGAAATGTAATGCTGTATTCTCCCGATAATTTGCGGTGGACAACCATAAAAATTGGGGCAGTAGTGGTTGACCTCTCCTTCATTTCTTACTAATTTCGTATGACATTCAGGACAATGCGTGATGTATTTTGTGGGTTCTGAATTTTCGGGACGCTTGCTTAAATCTACCGATATAATTTTAGGAATAATCTCGCCTCCTTTTTCAACAAATACAGTATCCCCCACTCGTATATCTAATTTTTCGATTTGGTCAGCATTGTATAAAGAAGCACGTTTAACAATTGTACCGGCTAATTGTACTGGTTCCAAATTTGCAACTGGCGTAATTGCACCCGTTCTTCCCACTTGATAAGAAATAGAATTCAATTTAGTTGAAACTTGTTCTGATTTGAACTTGTATGCCATTGCCCATCGCGGAGATTTAGCAGTATAACCTAATTCATCCTGATATTGAAAGCGATTTACTTTTACCACTACACCATCTGTTTCATAAGGCAATTCATGTCTGTGTAAGTCCCAATAATCAATGTATTGAAAAACTTCCTCTAAACTATCTGCTAGCTTCGCTTCCTTGGGTACTTTAAATCCCCATTTTCGGGCTGTTTCTAAGCCATCATATTGTGTTGCGAATGGAAGATTAGTTCCAATTAAGAAATACAAAAGACAATCTAATGGTCGTTTTGCAACTTCGGCGCTATCTTGTAATTTTAAACTCCCCGAGGCAGTATTCCTAGGATTAGAATAGGGTGTTTCTCCAATTTCAATTAAATCCTGATTCATTTTTTCGAATCCGGCAAAAGGCAAAATTATTTCGCCGCGTACATCAAATTTATCAGGAAAATTACCTTTTAGCTGTAGCGGAACTGACTTTATTGTCTTGATATTATTAGTAACATTATCTCCTTGAAATCCATCCCCCCTGGTAACAGCTCTTGTTAGCTTTCCGTTTTCATAAGTAATACTAATTGATGCCCCATCATATTTTAATTCACAGGTGTATTCTAATGGAACGTCGCCCAGTACTTTCTGCACGCGTTTTTCCCAATCGATTAAGTCATCCTTAGAATAAGAATTATCCAATGAATACATTCTGTATTCATGAGGGACCGTTTTAAAATTTTTAGTGATCGTTCCTCCTACACGTTGCGTAGGTGAATTTTCATCAAAATATTCAGGATACTTATTTTCTAAATCCTGAAGTTGTTTTAGTTGTAAATCAAAATCATAATCAGAAATAGTGGGTCTGTCTAAAACATAATAATTATGATTATGCTGATTAAGTTCTTCTCGTAATAACAGTATTTGTTGCTGAATTTCCATAAAATGACTATCCTGAATAAAGTTTTAATTTGGACACAATAAATAATGCAGGACAAGTTTTTTGTCTGTATTACTATTTATTTGTCAACAAAAATAATGAAATAAAAATATTGTTACCGCTAATTTAGTACTGATTGTACCAATCAAAATTATTTTTTAAAATAGTTTGCTTCTCAGAACGTACAAAATCAAGAAAAGCCTTTCCTATGGGAGACAACTTTTTTCCTTTCAACCATATTAATCGCCATTGTGTTACTATTGGTGTGTTTTTAGCGGGTAAAATAAATAATTGTTTCTGTAACAGTTCATTTTGCAGTCCTATAAGTGGCATTATTGAATAACCCAAACCTGCAATAACCGCCTGTTTTACCGCTTCATTAGTTGACAACTCAATCTGCTTGCGTTGCTTCCCTCTTTTATCATCAAAATATTTTTCCATAGCCATACGCGTTGCAGAGCCATCTTCTCTATATATTAATGATTTGTTCTTCATTCTTTCTTTTTCATTGCCAATGAGATATAATTTATTTTCAACTAATGATTCCTCTTCGACATTTAATTTTTCAGGCAATTGAGATACTAAAGCAAACTCTATTAAATTATTTTTCAAACTTTCTATGACCTTACTCCTATTGGTTACATCCAATACCAAATCAATTCCTGAATTTTTATTCAAAAATCCTGACAAGAAATAAGGAATCAAATACTTTCCTGTTGAAGCCGATGAAATAACCAATTTCCCATTAAGTATCCCTTTATATTGAATGGTTTTATAGTTTATATTTTCGAGCTCTTCGATAATTCGCTGTGCTATAGTTGCTATTTCCCTCCCAAAATCAGTGACATAAAGTTGTCGTCCAATAACCTCTGTAAGTGGAATATCAAATTGATCTTGAAGATTTTTTAATTGAATCGACACGGCGGGTTGGGTCATAAAGAGTTCTTCGGAAGCTTTAGTAATACTTAACTTTTGAACCACTTTAAGAAAAATTTGTAATTGGTGTATGGTATAATTCATAAAATTTTTTAATGTATTCAATTACAAATATAAATAAAAGTAAATGAATTAAAAACAGGACCTTTATAAAATAAACCAATTTATAATTTTCAAAATGGAACAAAAAACAACCGTACAAAAAATGACTTTTGACTTAATTGATGGTACTTTTTTACCGAATGAAACAATGGAAATCATCAATCATATTATTCAAAAGAAAATCAATTTCCATGAACTGCGAAATTTTAGCGAAAAAATTCGTTTTGGAATTCAAAATGACAATTCGGGGGAACGGATTATCGCTTTAACTTCCTATCAAAAACAATTGGCTTCTTACGTCGAACAATTAGACAGTACCGATCAAATCTTGGATATAAAAGCTACTATATCCATCAAAATTCATCAGATACAGATTCTAGCTCCATTAACACACAAAAACGATAGCATAGCCCACTTTTACATTCATCGAAAGAATGGATTTTACATCAATACTATTTTTGACAAACTTGTAGGAGCACTAAATTCAAGTAAATACAATTAAGTAATCTAAACACTTTTTATTAATCATCAAAAAAGAAAGCAGTGCAACTAGAATAAATCGATGAATCTGAAACAATTATCTCTACAAAACCGCTTATTTCTATAGAACAAAGAATTATTAAAGTTTACCAAACTATAGCACCATTATGGTCACTGGAAAATTTTGTAGCTGTAAATCCGTATATGGGAAATACAGACAAAGAATTTGGAAGCGACGCACAAGAACTCGCTTATATTTCAGAGATTGACTCTATTATGTCTATTGAATATTATTTAGATAAAATAAAACAAGACGAAATAATTGAAAGTGATATCAAAAACGCTCTTAATAGTAATTTAAAAAGTTCTACAAACAATACTGCCGTTTTCATGCAAAGTCTGGAAAATAAAGAGAATAAAAACAAAAAATTACCTACTATCGGCACTGCCATTGAAAAAGCAAGTGAAATAAATAACAAAGATTGGCAACGATTTGCTACCCAAAGAATATCGCTCTCGTTCGCCTCTTACTTTGACAAAGGTCAAGCCCAATTGAGTAGTTTGAATAACGAAAGACTATTTATCTCCTGGAAAAAGGAGCTCTAGTTGACAGAACACCCGAAATTGCGGGATTATTAGGTTTTAAAAACATCCCTAATGAGCCACTTGAAGCTATTAAACACAACTTGTGCGCTTTAGGATTGAATGGTACAGCATCATCATTTTATCTCGAAAGAGTTTTAATGAACTTGAACGGTTGGACCAGTTATGCTGCAAAACGAGATTATGAAGCAAAATTAGACAATTTAGAATCTACCATAGTTCTCGAAGTATTAACCGTTCTTACGAGCTGGGAACTTTGCACATTCCTAGCGCTGAGAAACAAAAGTCTTACTGAAAAACAGAAAGTAACCGTAACCAACTTTAAAAATATTGAAGCATCTAAAATTTACAGCGATGAAATACAAAAAAAAATCATACTACAAGAAGCTTTAAATTTTTCGGTACAAAGAAAAAAAATTGCAAAATTTAATTTTAAAACAAAGAACACGGACGAAGTTATTCCTTCAGAAATTCAAGCTGTATTCTGTATAGATGTCCGTTCAGAAATATACAGACGAAATTTAGAACAAACCAATAGTAGCATTCAGACTTTAGGTTTTGCAGGTTTCTTGGGGTTTCCCGTAAACTTCTTTGGTATGGGGAAACAGACTAGTAAAGTACAAATTCCTGCACTGTTAATACCAAAACTAAATGTTATTGAAAGGATAAAAAATAATACACAAAACAATAAAATACTTCATAAATTTCAGTTAGAAAAGGAAATTTTAAATTTATGGAAAACCTTTAAATCAGGCTCTATAAGTTGCTTTGTATTTGTCAGCCCACTAGGAATTACTCTATATCAATAAACTTTTATCAGAAACGTTCAAAACACCTAATGCACTGAAAGGTTTAAATTTTTTAAATAGAAAAATAAAGCCAACTATCATTAGCTTAAAAAACAACCACGGAATAGGAATCCCAATTGAAACACAGGTTGAAATGGCAAAAAATGCTTTGACAGCAATGTCTATGACAAGTAATTTTGGCAAATATGTGTTACTTGTGGGACATGGATCGAGTACTAAAAATAATCCTTATGGATCTGCATTGCATTGCGGAGCTTTTGGCAGCCATACGGGAGAAGTTAATGCGAAGGTAGCTACAGCTGTTTTTAATAATGATTATGTAAGAACAAAATTAATCGAACATAAAATAAACATCCCAAAAGAAACCGTATCTCTAGCTTGTTTGCACAATACAACAACAGATGATATTACCATATTCAACGAGGAAGATATTACAACTAAAAATGAAAATCTACTGACAACTTTAAAAAGAAACCTTATAACTGCAACAGAAAAAACGCGCACTGAACGTGCTTTAAGAATGATAACCGAAACAAATAGAACCATTGCAGAAAGAAGCGAAGACTGGTCGCAAGTTTGCCCAGAATGGGGATTACCAGGATGTAACGCTTTTTTAGTTAGCAAATGACAAAGAACAAAAAATCCAAATCTAAATGGCGAAGTTTTTTTACATACGAATGATTGCGAAAAAGATACTGAAAACAATGTTTTAACTGCCATCATGACTGCCCCTATGATAGTCACCAGTTGGATAAGTTTATAATATTACGCTTCAACAGTTGATAATAAAAAATTAGGATCAGGTAATAAAACATACACAACATAACTGCGGGAATTGGAGTAACTGAAGGATATTCTGGGCATTTAAGAACTGGATTACCTTGGCAATCGGTTAGTGATGGTCATAAATTACAACACACACCTAACATATTAAATGTCATCATCGAGGCTTCAATTGATGCAATTAACGAAGTACTCAAAAAAAACCAATCGCTTCGAAATTTAGTCGACAATGGCTGGTTGAAATTACTGCAAATGGATGATGAAGGAATAATTGCAAATAGATATAAGAGTAACTTAAATTGGGAAAGCATCTCTTGCATGTGAAATTAAAAAAGCGTTTTCTTTTATAGAGAAAACGCTGCTTTTTTTGCACTATATTTAATTACGACTCTATAATTGAATTTATTTGCTTATACAATTGTCCGTCACTTAAAAAAGCACCTTGTTGTATCAAAGCAAATATGGAAGTATTACGCTCTTCTGTAAACTCTTTTTTACCTACTTTCATTTCAATTGTTTCTGTAAACATATTATCACTAAGCCATTGCAAACCTTCTTTAGTTAGAAAATCAACTTCTGGAACTAATGATTTTAGAACAATAGACTGTACATGCGTATCGAAACTTTGGAAAAGAAAAATGTGATTTTTTGAAAAATGCTCTAAATATTCAGCTCTTGTCAAAACTCCTTCCCATACTAAATCAGAAAAAACGTCCAATTCTTGTTCTGCAACTTCTGGTTTTTCGGCTTTTATACTGTCCCACTCCGCTTTATCAATTGTTTGAGTGGCTAAAAAAGTACTGAATTCTTGATTTAATTCTTCAAATTGCTCTTTAGTTAATCTTGTATATTTCATGAAATTTGTTTTTGCTACAAAGGCACTATGGCACAAAGCTTTTGTTATTATAATTCTGTGGCAAATTTATAATTTTTAAACCAAAAAAAAGCCTTCTTGACAGTAAACTACCATCATTGCAAAATGTTTTAGTTTGCTTAATAATGCATAATACTTAACCCCTTCTGTAATAGAAATTGCTAAAATATTGGCTCCTCGATGCAACACTATGTCTGAACTCTACCTTTGCTATTAAACAGGAAGTCGTACTTTGGGCTAGGATAGTCTGTAGTCCAAAAAACAAGGAATCATAAAGTAGTGTTTTTCATCTCTTTTAGAATTTGTTTGTAAGCGTTAAAATTAGACCAAAAAAAAAAAATCACTCCGAAAAGTGATTTTATATTTCTTTAAGAAAAAAATTAACTGTATAAAATTATTCTGCAATAATTTCATAAGGTAATTCGATGATTACATCTCTGTGTAAACGAACGCTAGCTGCGTATTTACCAGTACGTTTAACGATACCGCTAGTGATGAATTTTCTGTCAATTACTTGACCACCTTTTGCTAAAACAGCAGCGATGTCGATATTCGTGATTGAACCGAATAATTTTTCTCCACCTGCTTTTGCAGTAATTTTAATTTCGATAGCTTTTAAAGCTTCTGCTATTGCTTGCGCATCAGCTACTACTTTAGCTTCTTTATGAGCTCTTTGTTTAAGGTTCTCAGCTAATACTTTCTTTGCAGAAGAAGTAGCTAATTGAGCAAACCCTTGTGGGATTAAGAAATTACGACCGTATCCGTTTTTAACAGTTACTACGTCATCTTTAAATCCTACATTTTGAACATCTTGTTTTAAAATAAGTTCCATGTTGTTGTCCTTTTTTTATAGAAGTTAGGTTTCGTCTTTCAGAAAACCAACAACCGAGTTTAAATATTATTTTAGTAAATCAGCCACATATGGCATTAAAGCTAAGTGACGTGCTCTCTTAACAGCAACAGACACTTTTCTTTGGTATTTTAATGAAGTTCCTGTTAAACGACGAGGAAGAATTTTTCCTTGTTCGTTTACGAATTTCAATAAGAAATCAGCATCTTTATAATCGATATATTTGATACCTGATTTTTTGAAACGACAATACTTTTTTTGTTTGTTAGTTTCTATGTTCAAAGGCGTAAGATATCTGATATCTCCGTCTTTTTTTCCTGAAGCAGATTGTTGTAGTGTTGCCATGATTTAAGCTTTTGTAGATTTTAATTTTGTTCTTCTTCTTTCAGCCCAAGAAATAGCGTGTTTGTCTAAACTTACAGTTAAAAAACGCATAACTCTTTCGTCACGTCTAAATTCTGTTTCAAAAGCAATTAGAACTTCTCCTGATACATTGAATTCGAATAAGTGATAAAAACCACTTTTTTTGTTTTGAATTTCGTAAGCCATTTTTTTAAGGCCCCAGTCTTCTTTCGATACCATTTCGGCTCCTCTAGTAGTAAGAAAATCTTCAAATTTGCTTACTGTTTCCTTTACCTGAACATCAGATAAAACGGGATTTAAAATGAAAACAGTTTCATAATGATTCATAAATATTTATTTATTTGTTAATTTGGCTGCAAAAATAGTTTTTATTTTTCAATAACCAACACTAATTTCAATTTAATCGACGTACGGTAAAAAAACACCACGAAAATTTAGTTTCATTAAAAAAAAATAATATATTTACTCTTCCAAATCTTAAAGACTAACATTATGAAATTAAATTGTGTTGTTGTAGATGATAGTTCGATTCAACGAATGATCATTTCCAAGTTAGTAAATAATCACCCAAGCTTACACTTAATTGGTGATTTTTCAAATGCTATTGAGGCAAGAAGTTGCATGTCTATTCATAATGTAGACTTAATATTTCTTGATATAGAAATGCCCGTAATTAGTGGTTTTGATTTTTTAGATGGATTAAAAACTAAACCCCAAATTATATTTATTACTTCTAAAGCAGAATATGCTTTAAAAGCATTTGATTATGACGCAACGGATTACCTACAAAAACCGATTGCATTAGATCGCTTTAATGCATCCGTTGTTAGAGCAATGGATTTGCACCTACTTAGAAATGACACCAAGGAAGAAGAAGGAGAACATATATTTATAAAAAGCAATTTAAAAAAATTGAAGATTTTTACTTCAAAAATTAAATGGATTGAAGCTTTTGGTGACTATGTGAGGGTTGTAACAGAAGACGACAGTAATCTGGTCCTTTCTACTATGAAATCTTTTGAAAATGATTTATCGAAAAAGAAATTCGTAAGAGTACATAAATCGTACATCATTAACATCGATAAAGTAGAACGTTTCAATAGTAAATTTGCAGAGATAGGTGTTACCAAAATACCACTAAGTCGAAACAAAAAAGATGATTTAGTAAAAGCACTTTCATTTGTATAAAAAACTAATTTAGTAGAAATCCACGTTTATCGCTACTTTAATTGCTCTGTATTGAGCCACTGAATCAAAACTATTCAACATTTTTTGGATAGTACTCTTGGTACTCACTATCGAAATGGTAGTGGGAATCTTAATTATTATTGTTCTGATATATTCGTTTCTTATTCTGTTTATAGCAGGTTCTTCTGGACCTAATACTGGTATGTTTAGATTTTGACTAATAACTTGATACAACCACAAAGCACCTTCCTTAAGTTTTTCATAATCACGATGCTTTAATGTAATTTTGATAATCCTAAAATAGGGAGGGTATTTATAAATCTGCCTATCATATAATTGTTCCTTATACATCCCTGTATAATCATTCTTTGTAACCTGCTGTATTGTATTGTGATCTGGATTATAGGTTTGAATAATCACTTTTCCTTGTTTTTCTGAGCGTCCTGAGCGCCCTGACACTTGCGTCATCATTTGAAAACTTCTTTCAAAAGCCCTAAAGTCGGGATGATACAACATATTATCCGCATTCATTATTCCTACTAAACTTACGTTATCAAAATCAAGTCCTTTAGCTAACATCTGTGTACCCACAAGAACATCAACTTCCCTGTTTTTAAAACTATCAATTATTTTTTCGAATCCAAATTTACCACGAGTAGTATCCTGATCCATTCTTCCTATTTGATTGTCAGGAAAAAGACTCACTAATTCCTGTTGTATTTGCTCGGTTCCAAAACCCTTAGTAACCAACTCAACACTAGAACAACTGTGACAATGAGTAGGTTTTGCAATAGAATAACCGCAATAATGACAGCGCAGTTGATTTTTATGCTTATGATACGTTAAACTCACATCACATTGTTGGCAATGTGGTACGTGACCACAGGTCATACATTCTACCAGAGGAGAATATCCTCTTCTATTTTGAAACAAAATCACTTGCTCTCCTAATGCAATAGCATTGGTAATTCCCTCGATTAGGGTATCACTAAAATGGCCTTTCATCCTTTTACGGAAATACTTATCTTTTAGATCAACTAATTCGATATCTGGCATCATTACTTTTCCGTAACGTTCCTTGATTTCAACCAAACCATACTTATCAGTACTAGCATTAAAATAGGTTTCAATACTAGGCGTTGCCGAACCTAATAAAACTTTAGCTTTATGGAATTTCGCCAATACCACTGCCGCATCGCGGGCGTGATATCTTGGTGCCGGATCGATTTGTTTGAAGGTTTGCTCGTGTTCTTCATCCACAATAACAAATCCTAAATTAGCAAATGGCAAAAATAGCGCCGACCTTGCTCCTATTACTATTTGAGCTTTTTCAGAATTTTTCAAAACTTGACTCCACACTTCTACGCGCTCATTGTTACTATATTTCGAATGAAAAACAGCCACTTTATTTCCAAAATAAGCTCTTAATCTCCCAACTAATTGTGTGGTAAGAGCAATTTCTGGCAACAAATACAAAACTTGCTTCCCTGTGAGGAGGTACTCCTCTATCAACTTGATATAGATTTCTGTTTTTCCACTAGAAGTTACACCATGTAAAAGACAAACTTCTTTATGAATAAAACTATCTCTTATCCCGTCAAAAGCCTTTTGCTGCACTACACTTAGTTGTAATTCATCTTCCCTAGTCTGTCCGATAAAATTAACACGATCTTCTTGTATATGGTAGTCTTCGAGTATTTCCTTATCAATTAATGCTTTGACCACTGCCGATGTAGAATTGGCTGTATCAACTAGTTTTTTTACAGTAAGTGGTTTCTTTTCGGAAGCAATTAATTGAAAATACGTTAGAACAATTTCTTTTTGTTTGTTGGCATTTTTTAGCGCTTCCAACAATTCCCCTAACCCTTGATTGGATTCATACTTAGAATGCAAACGAATGTATCGCACTAATTTAGGCTTATAACTATCAAGCATTTCCTCTTGAAGCACTAATATGTCTTTGTCAATCAATTTTTGAATGACGGGGAAAATGTTTTTTTTATTTAAGATTAAAATGACATCCTGAACCTTAAGAGACGATTGCTTCTGCAAAGCCTCATAGACCAAAAACTCATCATCAGAAAGCTTGCTTACATCTACGAAAGCATCGGTTTTTTGAGAAATTACCGTTTCACTTTCTAGTAATAATGCACTTGGCATCGCACCGCGATATACATCACCAATAGCACACATATAATAAGATGCAATCCATTGCCAATGCGCAATTTGAATCTCGGTTACAATGGGAAATTCATCAAGTATTTGATGAATTTCTTTAGCATCGTACAATGTGGGTTGATTTTGATGTGTTTCTATCACAAGTGCAGTATACACCTTGCTTTTTCCAAAAGGCACTGCTACACGCATTCCTTTCTTTATATAATGATACTCGGCTTCCGATATACTATACGTGAACGTCTTGGCAAGAGAAAGCGGTAAAATTACTTCGACAAAAAAAAGCATTCTTTAAATATTGGGTATTAATTATAATTACTGTAGCTGCAGCACGTACAAAACAATTTATTTAACTCTATACCAGTACTGGGTTCTTCCCAATAAGGCAAATCCGATATAACCACGAACTTTTAGTTTATCTTTTGATTCTAACGTAATAAAACATTTGTATATTTTTCCAGTTTTAGGATCTAATATTTTTCCAGAGTTATATTCATCTCCATCTTTTGAAAGTCCCTTTATCACCGTTATACCGAGTACAGGCTTATTTGTATCTTCTCCTTCACAGTCAATACAGCGGTCTTTTCTATGACTTGCATCAAAGATTTCAAGTACTTTACCATAAATCTTTCCTGATTTTTCATAAATCTCTACAACCGATTTTTCCTCACCTGATTGATCATCAATTGTTTTCCATTTACCAATAACTCCTTGACCTTGTGCGTAAAACAATGTTGAAACAAATAACAATGCTAATGTGATATTCTTTTTCATATTTCTTTTTTTTTTTAAATTCCCATTAATGAGAAAAATTATTTTTATTTTAGGCGACAACTACCTTAACCACAAGTGATTGATTAGTATAAACTAAAAAAA
Organism: Flavobacterium sp. Arc3; assembly: GCF_041431375.1. Classification (NCBI taxonomy): domain Bacteria; kingdom Pseudomonadati; phylum Bacteroidota; class Flavobacteriia; order Flavobacteriales; family Flavobacteriaceae; genus Flavobacterium; species Flavobacterium sp. Arc3. The sequence goes on from NZ_JASMRI010000005.1 coordinate 29,679, forward strand.
AAAATAATTTTCATCAAACATACTATAAAATTAGCAAATAACATTTAGATTAATTTAATATTATTTTTTCTTTTCAAGTTATTTATTGCTGCATTTAACTCAAAGCCTAGAAGTAAAACCATGCAATTAATCCAAATATAGAACATCACAATCAACAAAGTACCAATTGAACCATACAGTTGATTGTACTGCGAGAATTGTATAACCCAGATTCCAAAAAAGTAGGAAATAATGATAGTCCAAATTGTTGTAAATACAGAACCAATGGATATGAAAGCTCTTGTTTTGTCATGCTTTGTTCCAAACTTAAAAAGTATTGAAGTCGTAATTAAAATCATAGTTATTAAAAAAACATAGCGCCCCATAACTATCAGCGGAATTTGTTCATTTAATACCTGATGCGCCGTTAGTTTGTGAATAAACACTTCAAAAACAACAATTACACCAACTGTTACCAATAGTAGCATAGATAAAAAAACTGACATTCCTATCGCAATTAAATATTGTCGAAAAAAACCTCTCTTTACCAGTACATGTTTTGAATTTTCAAAACCACCTAAAATAGCATTTAATCCATTTGCCATCAAAAAAATAGACAATATAAAACCCGTAGACAGTAATCCAGAATGACTATTATGGAGTATGTCATTTATTATGTTTTCAATCGCATAAAAAGTATTAGGAGGAACACCTTCAGATACAAACTTCAAGAAATCCTCTTGAAACCCTTCAATAGGAATGTAAGGGATAAGGTTAAGAATAAATAGCGCAAAAGGAAACAAAGCCATAAAAAAACTAAATGCAATAGAACCAGCTCTGTTTGACAAAGCGCCTTCTGCAATACCTATGACGTATAATTCCAATAAATCATAAAGAGATAAGCCAGATAACCACTTTAATTTAATACCCTTTAAATAATGGGCAAAATTACGCAGTAGCGGGATTCTTTCGATTCTTTCTTCAATTTCTTGACTCATTGTATTCAGGTTACAGTTCCGATAACCTTAAAAATTAGGTTATAAAAACAGCTTTTTTTAAATCGCTTTTAAACTCAAATCCATATTATAGACAGAATGCGTTAAAGCACCCGAAGATATATAATTCACGCCACATTCAGCATATGCTCTAAGAGTTTCTTCATTAATGTTTCCAGACGATTCTGTTAAACTTTGATTTCCAATAAAAACTACCGCCTTTCTAGTCATTTCGTAATCAAAATTATCCAACAAAATCCTATAAACTCCTCCGCAAGCAATTATTTCTTTAACCTCATTTAAATCTCTAGCTTCCGCAATAATTTTTAAATCCAGGCCGTTTTCCTTGAGATAAGCTTTTGTTTTGGCTATAGCCAAGGCAATTCCGCCCGCAAAGTCAATGTGGTTGTCTTTAAGCATAACCATATCATACAAGGCAAACCGGTGATTTTCTCCTCCGCCTAGTTTCACTGCCCATTTCTCAGCTACGCGAAATCCAGGTGTTGTTTTACGGGTATCCAGTATTTTGGTATTTGTTCCTTCTAGTAATTTGACATACTTGTTGGTTTTAGTAGCGATGGCTGACATCCTTTGCATGGAGTTCAATACCATTCTTTCTGCTTTAAGGATTGACTGTGAACTACCTGAAACATGAAACACTACATCACCGTATTTTACCAGCGTACCATCGACTATAAAAGTTTCTACCGTTAAATTTGGATCTACGTAGTGAAATATCATTTTGGCAAATTCGACACCGGCAATAATCCCGTCATCTTTGACCAATAATTTTGCTTTACCTTCTGCCGAAGCAGGAATACAAGCCAGTGAGCTATAGTCTCCTTCACCGACATCTTCCCGGATGGCATTTACAATTAGTATCTGTAACTCGTTTTGAAATTGTGCTTCGCTGATCATCTTATAAAAATTTTACATAATGCTAAAGTAGGTTATTTTTGTCAAATTTAAAATTTGTTTCACAGCCAATTTAAGAACTACCCCCGAAAACGAAAGCGGCAAAAGCGTTATAAAAACATACAGTACCGTTTTGAAATACTTAACCATTAATCCATAACTACTACTTTTACAAGAGAGAACATAGTTTTTTTTCAACTTCATATTTCACACTATGAAAGTATCAACATGTCCAAAAAAAACGCTCTATAATTTGCAATTAAAAAACGAATTATAAGTGCGAATTTAGTACTTTTATTTTTTTACAAAAAACTTATAAAATTTAAATTAAACTATTGAGACAGAGTATTTTTAAATTCCTTAAATAAGAAATAAATACCTAACAAGATACTATAATCAGCTTACAATGAGATTTTTTAAAATTACACTATATCTATTTTCCTTTTTGGTCATTCTTACGGTACTTCTCCCATTAATAAAAAAAGACTATTGGGTTTTCCGTGTTTTTGATTACCCTAGGTTACAAAAATTTGTAATTGTAGGGTCGCTTATTGCAATCTGGTTGCTATTTTTTAGAAATACAAAATTAGTTCTCGATTGGGGTATTATTATTTTTTTAGCACTAACTTTTCTACATCTTTTTTATGTAATTCTTCCTTTTACCTTCCTGAGTAAAACGATGATTGACCGCGTAAAAGCACCAAACCAAGAAACATTAAACCTTCTTGTTTCTAATATTTACCAATACAATAAGAGTTATTCCAAACTCATAACAGTTATAAAAAAAAGAAATCCAGATGTGGTTTTTTTAGTCGAAACTGATCAAAAATGGCTGGATGCCGTAATAGAACTTCGAGCAGAGTATCCATATTATATTGAAATACCTAAAGAAAATACCTACGGCCTACTCTTTTACAGCAAACTTCCCATAAAAAAAACACAAATCAACTATCTGATTGATAATGAAATACCTTCCATCATTGTAGATCTAGAATTTGACTCGCAAATTGTTAGAATCTATGGTTTACACCCTACCCCACCAGTTCCACAAGAAAATAAATTCAGCACTGACCGAGATGCCGAAATTTTAATGGTAGGAAAAATGGCTAAAGATTATGAAGACCCTTGTTTAGTTATAGGTGACATGAATGATGTCGCTTGGAGTTACACTACCAAATTATTCCTGAAAACCAGTGAATTAATGGATCCTCGACGTGGACGCGGAATGTACAGTACTTTTAATGCTAAAAAATGGTTGCTCCGGTGGCCATTAGATCACTATTTTTTAAGCAGTCATTTTAGACTCGTTTCAATGAATGTGGAGAAATCAATCGACTCCGATCATTTTCCTATAAGCATAAGCCTTATTATATCTAAAAAAGATGAATCTGATAAAATGACAGCTGACGAAGAGGATAAAGCCTTGGCTAATAAAAAAATTAATGCCGGAATAAATGGGGAACCACTCTAATTCTATAATTTATTAAAACTTATTGTACTAACAGTAATAATAAAACAGGAACACTAATTCATTTTAGTTATTTCATTAAATATGTATTAATTTAGTCCAAAACCTCCATTTATGAACGAAAACGTACTATTTGCAATCAAACGTCTCAAAGAAAAACTATGGTTTAGACCTCTTATTTTTTGTGTTCTTTCTATCATAGCCGCCCTAATTGCCCAAGTAGCCGATAGTACCGGTCTTCACGAATTGGTCCCTAAAATTAACAAAGATTCTCTAGAATCACTACTAAATAACATATCAGCAAGCATGTTGGTCATTTCCATTTTTGCAGTGGGTTCGATGATTTCAGCATTTTCTGCAGCTAGTAATACGGCTACTCCACGCTCTTTTAAACTAATTATTGCCGATGATGTTTCGAAAAATGCTCTTTCTGTTTTCATAGGCTCTTTTATCTATAGCATAGTTGCCACAGTAGCTTTAAAAAATGGCTACTACGGCATAGCAGGAAATTTTACTTTATTTGTCTTCACCTTACTGTTTTTCGCATTAGTTATTCTTACTTTTTTACGATGGGTAGAGCGTATTTCTCGATTGGGGCGTATGGGACATACTATTAAATTAGTAGAAAATGCTACTGCAAATGCGATAGAAAACCGATTAGCTTCGCCTACCCTATATGGATTAGCTATTAATCCGCATCAAGAGCAAGGGATCGCCGTTTATAGCCAAATTACGGGCTATGTCCAGCAATTATATATCTCTAAATTACAGGAAATTGCAGAAAAATTAGATGCCATAATTACCATAAATGCACTTCCTGGAAGTTTTTCCTCCATAGACAAACCATTATTTTATATATCGTTAAAAAAAAGCACAACAACAGAGACTGATTACAATGAAATGAGGAAAGCATTTATAATAGGCGATATGCGGTATTTTGACGAAGACCCCCGTTTTGGGCTCATCACTTTAAGCGAAATTGCAAGTCGTGCTCTCTCTCCTGCTGTCAATGATCCTGGTACTGCAATACAAATAATTAGCAGTTATGTGCGTTTATTTACTTTGTGGGCTGAACCGGTTCATTCAAAGAAAGAAGAAAAAAATCGTTACGATCGTATCTCGGTTCCAGAACTTGCAATTTCAGACCTATTTGAAGATGCATTCAGACCTATAGCCAGAGACGGTGCTGGAAACATTGAAGTGATGATCCGACTTCAAAAAGCCTTTAGCACTCTATATTCCATCGATAATCCGGCTATAAAAATAGCGGCTCTGCATAATTCTTATCAAGCTTTTGAAAGGGCAGAAAGAGAAATGAAATTTAACGGAGATCTTAGCCTACTAAAAAACGAGAGTTTATTTACACAACAACTATAAAGACACACTGTTTTTAATACCTTCAACAGAACTAATTTATGCTGCACCGACCTACTAGATATCATAAAATCATTTTTCTTTCGATATGTAATCAAGCTATATTAGGTTTTTCTATTGGAAAAATAAAGACCTTAGTGATAGGTATTTTATTTCTATTTGCTTCGACGGCATCGTTCTCACAAAATGATAGTATTAATAAGCAAAATGATTCCATAAATACTTCCCTAATTCAGGCATTCAACAAAAAGCTGTCTATTATTGAAGCGCAACGTCTTACTGATTCTATCAAAAAAGTGGCGTTAGAAAAGCAACTACTTTCTTTAAAAACAACCGATAATCTTAAAAAGGAAGACTTAGAAAAACAGTTGCTGGCGTTGCACGAAAAAGACTCACTACGTCTTACTGAAAAAAAAGCACAAATTGATTCAATGCGCCTTACAGCTAAAGGATATCCAGTTAACGGATTTTTTAATGACACCTTATTTCATGTTTACACTAAACTAGGTAGCTTCTCAGCTAAGGAAAGGGCCGATGCTATTAGCGTTCGAATAAAAAATCTTGCAGATCAATTTGGTTTTAGTTCCAATTCCATCCATATTGATGAAACAGAAACAACCTTAGATTTAGTGAATGGCGAAAGCATCATCATGAGTATTTCTGAAAATGATGCGCTTTGGAACAATAAATCAAAACAGGAATTAGCTAAGAAATACAAAGGATTAATTAGCGCTGCTATTATCAAATACAAAAGCGAAACCAGCTTAGCTACATTAGCTAAAGAAATTGGCTTGGCTTTACTTGTCTTGATTATCATGTTTGTATTGATTTCCTATTTAAAAAAGTTTTTTAATTGGATAGCATTTAAAATCAAGTTTCAGGAAGGTAAACGCATCCACGGGATAAAAATCAGGAACTTTATTTTATTTGACGCCAAGCAACAAGTTAATGCATTATTGAATGCCAATACGATTCTAAAGTGGTTATTAATCGCATTACTTGTTTATATAGCCTTACCTATTCTCTTCGGAATTTTCCCATGGACCAAAGGCTTTGCTGCAACGCTTTTTGGCTATATCTTAAATCCTCTTAAAAAAATAGGTATCGGTTTTTGGAATTACCTGCCTAATTTAATTACGATATTAGTCATAATTTTCGTGTTTCGTTATGTATTAAAAGGGATTAAGTTCCTTAAAAACGAAATTGAAAAAGGGAATTTAGAATTACCTGGATTTTTTCCAGATTGGGCTAATCCTACCTATCAAATCATAAGAGTAATTGTATTTGCTTTTATGGTTGTTGTGATTTTTCCCTATCTTCCCGGAAGTGATTCACCTGTATTTCAAGGTGTTTCTGTTTTCTTGGGTTTCCTTTTCACCTTTGGTTCAGCGGGGTCACTTTCGAATATTATAGCTGGTTTGATCCTCACGTATATGCGCTTATTTAAAATTGGGGACCGTGTGAAAATTGGCGAAGTAGTAGGTGACGTAATCGAAAAATCATTATTGGTCACCCGAATAAGAACGATTAAAAACGAAATCATCTCTATTCCGAACTCGGCCGTAATGAGCAGCCATACAATCAATTATAGTAGCGATGCTCCAGAAAAAGGTTTAATTATTCACTCCACAGTAACTATTGGCTACGATGTACCCTGGAAGGACATGCATCAGGCTTTGATCGATGCGGCTTCAAAAACACCCTTAGTTTTACAAGAACCTAAACCATTTGTGCTGCAAACGAGCCTAGATGATTTCTACGTATCTTATGAGATTAATGCGTATATCAAAGAGCCTAACAAGCAAGCGGTAATCTACTCTGATTTACATCAAAACATTCAGGATGTATGCAACGAAAGAGGAATTGAAATCATGTCGCCGCATTATCGTGCAGCAAGAGATGGAAGTAGAACCACTATTCCTGAAAATTATTTGGACAAAGAATATCAAGCACCTCCCTTTAATGTGACATTGAAAAAAGAGTAATTTATAACGACTATTTTTTTTATACGCTAAATCGCTTATCTTTGCCAGCAATTTATTCTGAATAACATATTTGGCATAAATATAGTGCTATGCAAACTATAATTCAGACTCTCAAACTGGATTCGTTTGCTGCAATTTTACCGATAATTATCGGAACCACAAAAACAGATATTATGAAATTAATTTATACGCTTCTTTTTTCGGCAATGCTGAATCTAAGCTACTCACAATCTCCTAGCGTTTATTTAGAGAAAATTAGAAATAATGAAGCTGAACTGACAGCTTTCTTTTCCCAAATGCCAAAAGGAGGTGATCTACACCACCATTTTAGTGGTTCCATCTATGCCGAACCAATGTTAGAAGATGCAATAACCGAAAATCTTTACTTGAATACTGCCACTATGGAGGTACTTAAGGAAAAACCAGCCACTGGAACCTGGGAGAAATTCTCTGCGATAAATAATCGAGGTGAACTGGGTATTTACAAACAAAAAATAATGGAAAAATGGTCGGTAAAAGATTATAACCACGTGAGTTATCCTTCAGATAAGTTATTTTTTGAGTCTTTTGGCAAGTTTAGTCCAGCAATTGCAGGTCATTTTGGCGAAGGTTTATTGGAACTAAAAAATAGAGCAATTAAGGAAAACGTGAGTTATATCGAAACCGAATTCTCCACCATCCCTTCTAAAATTAATACTGCTGACCTATCTGCTTTCAATACACAATTACGATTATTAGCAAATGCTAAGGACGAAAAAGGAGTTAAAGCACTTCTTGACATTCTTTACGAAACGATGCTAAAAAGAGACGCAGCAGCAGATGCAAAGGATTTTAATGTAAACTTTGTAACTAAACTACATACCGATTTGAAAATTGACGATAAAAAATTCACAATGCGTTATCAAAATTTTGTGTTGCGTTTTATGGAACCAGTGGATCTCTTCAAAAACTTAGTAGTCGCTTTTATCTCTGCAGATAGTAGTCCGTTAATGGCTGGTGTTAACATTGTTTCTCCAGAAGATGGTGAAACGTCCATGAAGGATTATTGGTTACACATGGTGATGTTTAACTATTGCCATTCTCATTACCCTAATGTAAAATACTCAATGCACGCAGGCGAACTTACCTTAGGACTAGTTCAACCAGAAGACCTAACATCACATATCAACGATGCTGTTTATACGGCTGGAGCAAATCGAATTGGGCACGGAGTTGATATTGCTTACGAAGGTAAATCATACGAGTTGTTGCGTTATATGGCAAAAAATAAGATAGCTATCGAAATTAACCTAGTCAGTAATGAATTCATTTTAAGAGTTAAAGAAAACCGCCATCCTATTTCATTGTATCGCGCATTTGGCGTTCCCATCGTTATCAGTACAGATGATGCCGGAATATTAAGATCTAATATGACCGAACAATATGTTTTATTGGCCAAGAGATACAAAGAGATATCCTATGCTGATATCAAGCAATACGTGTACAACAGTATTAATTACAGTTTTATCAAAGACGAATCCGTAAAGAAACAATTATTGAAAGATCTTGATTTGAGATTTAAAACTTTTGAGGCTAATTTTCCTTTATAACAATCTGTCATCGCATACCTATTTTCTAATTTTAATTAATAAATTATGATTCTAGAAACCGCAATACTTTATATAAAGAAAGGGAAAGAGAAACAATTTGAACATGATTTTAAAATTGCGGGACAGTACATCAGTGCGATTGATGGGTATCTTGGACATAGTTTAAGAAAGTGTGTCGAGCACGAAAACAAGTATTTACTTCTTGTGGATTGGGAAAAGCTGGAAGATCATGTCATTGGTTTTAGAACATCAGTCGAGTATTTAGAATGGAAAAAATTACTCCACGATTATTACGATCCATTTCCCGTTGTAGAGCATTACGAAATTATTTTAGAAAAGATAAAATTAGCTTAATTAAAAAGTGATTTAACACCATACTGAGTCTTTAGCAACGTCCCTAATAAAATTGAAAATGAATATCAAATTAATAGCCATTGGCAAAACCGATAATAAAGCATTACAATCCTTGATTGACGACTATACCAAGAGATTGTCTTTTTATATCAAATTTGACCTAGAGGTTATTCCAGATATCAAAAACGTTAAAAATTTATCTGAAAGCCAACAAAAGGAGAAAGAAGGTGAATTGATTTTGTCAAAAATTACTGCTACCGACCAATTGATTCTATTAGACGAAAATGGAAAAAACTTTTCTAGTGTAGGTTTCTCTGAAGAATTGCAAAAGAAAATGAATTCTGGAGTCAAAACTTTAGTATTTGTAATTGGTGGGCCTTATGGATTTTCTGATACGGTCTACGCCAAAGCACAAGGAAAAATATCACTTTCATTAATGACATTCTCACATCAAATGGTACGTTTGTTTTTTATCGAACAATTGTATCGCGGGTTTACGATTTTGAAAAACGAGCCTTATCATCATCAGTAAAGAAAAATATACAGTGATTAGTTTTTAGCTATAAAGCACAATGTCTTTTAATAGATAAACTCCTCGCTATTATTGTCCAGTTTTAAACTTTCAATGAAAATCTTATTTTGAATGTACATTCCATAACTCATGTTTTTGTCAAACATAAAAATAAAATTGTTAGCTAATTCTTTAGGCAATACCGTAGTAAACATCTCTTTAATTTTTTCTCTTTCAACGACACTATTTTCAATTAAAACTTCATTGCTTTTATCAAAATAGATAATCGTTCCTAGTGGCTTTTCCATTTTATAATACACTTTCGTGAAAGGAATAAAAGCCATATTCTTCCCTATTGTATCGGCATAGGAGTAATAATTTTCGGCTTTTTCGTTTTTATGGGCTTTCTCTTTACGTTTCTTGTCTTGTAATTTCATTACCTCAGGAATAACTAATTTCAACGGCAAACGCTTATCAATATTTAAAATCCAATTGGTTGTAATTATGCTGTTTTTTCGGTTGACTTCTGCCAAAGTATCTTTGCCGCTTGTTCTAAAAAAAATATAAATTGCAGAATGATCAATAACATCACTTACCACAGTAACATTCGATTTTGGCAATAAGATATCTTCTTTACTTCCGCAAGACACTAATAGAAAAATGATAACTAAACTTAAATATTTCATATGTAGATATTATTTATTTATTTTTTAAAATAACAGAAAAATGATTCCGATTTTTGGTTTTTATTTGAGTAATTGAAATTCGTTGTGCACTTATTGATTAGTGCTTACATCGAATTACCGTTATTCTCTTAATCCGCTTATAAATTAACTTTTTTCCAAAGTTGAACGCACTCCACTGCTTCTTTCACATCGTGAACCCGGAGAATAGTAGCTCCTTTAGATAACGCAATTGTATTTAAAACTGTAGTTCCGTTTAAAGCTTCTTTTGCACTGGAATTCAATTGTTTGTAAATCATGGATTTTCTTGATACCCCAACTAATAATGGTAATTCTAACAGTTGAAATAATTCTGTTTTTCTTAGTACTTCATAGTTTTGGTCAATTGTTTTTGCAAAGCCAAAGCCAGGATCAATAATCAAATCGTTGATACCTAAACTCCTCGCCTTATTAATTTTTTCTGAAAAATAAAACAACATTTCTTTGACAATATCATCATAGTTTGTCATTCCTTGCATCGTTTGTGGCGTACCGCGCATGTGCATCATTATATACGGAACTTTATATTTGGCAATAATTTCAAACATCGCATCATCCATATTTCCAGCCGAAATATCATTTATTATCGCAGCACCATTTTCAATGCAGGCTTTGGCTACTTCACTTCTAAAAGTATCTATCGAAAGTAACGCATCAGGAAAATTTTTCAAGATTATTTGAATTGCAGGAATGATTCTGCCTAGTTCTTCTTCTTCAGAAACGAATTCTGCATTAGGTTTACTAGAATAGGCGCCTATATCAATGAAAGTAGCCCCATCGTTTATCATTTTATTGACTTGAGATAATAATTCCCTTTCGTCATTGTACCTTCCTCCATCAAAAAACGAATTGGGAGTCACATTCAAAATCCCCATTACTTTAGGGGTCGATAAATCGATAAGCTGTCCTTTACAGTTAATTGTCATTAAATCATTGTTTAAGGTTTTCCTTGTTTAAAGTTTTCTATGTTTAAAGATTAAAGTTGTTCAAATGCAAAACTCAACTATTCCATTAACTTTAAACCTGAAACTTTAAACCTTTTAAAATTAATTCCTATTTTTGAAGAAATTTTAGACAAATATACATCAATAATGAAGAATACTTCTCAAGAATATGATAACGTAATTGCGATTTGTCGTTCGCTATTTATCAATAAAATGACCGATTACGGTAGTGCATGGCGTATATTACGATTACCTTCATTAACGGATCAAATCTTCATAAAAGCACAAAGAATACGTAGTTTACAGGAAAATGAGGTTCGAAAAGTAAACGAAGATGAAACCGGTGAATTCATCGGGATCATCAATTATTCGATAATGGCTTTAATCCAATTGGAATTAGGAATAGCAGTTCAACCTGATTTAGAAGTCAAAAAAGCAACTGAATTATATGATGCTAAAGTCAAACTGACCAAAGAATTAATGGAAAACAAAAATCATGATTATGGTGAAGCTTGGCGCGAGATGCGTGTGAGTTCACTAACAGACCTGATTTTGCAAAAATTACTTCGAGTAAAACAAATAGAAGACAACAAAGGAAAAACAATTGTATCAGAAGGGATAGATGCTAATTATCAAGACATGATTAACTATTCTATTTTCGCTTTAATATTAATGGGTTTCAGTAAATAAAAAAAACATAAAAATGAAAAACATAATTACTCAATTTTCTAGAATATTCGTTGGCTTACTTTTCATCATTTCAGGATTAATAAAACTAAACGACCCAGTAGGTTTCTCTTATAAACTGGCTGAATATTTTAGCGAACCCGTTTTTAATATTCCGTTTTTAGTTCCCTTTGCACTAGGCTTGGCTCTATTTTTAGTCATTGTCGAAGTCGTTCTTGGAGTCATGCTTCTTATAGGTTACAAATCTAAATTTACGATCGGGAGTTTATTGCTTATGATTGTATTTTTTACATTCTTAACGTTCTACTCTGCTTATTTCGATGTAGTAAAAGATTGTGGTTGTTTTGGTGATGCCTTGCATTTAACACCTTGGGAATCTTTTACTAAGGATATTGTTTTATTATTCTTTATCCTTATTTTATTCATTAATCAAAAATTAGTAAAACCGCTTTTTGCAAATAGCGCCCAAAACATAATAGCCTATGCCAGCATCATCTTATGTATGTTTATGGCGGTATGGGTACTTAATCATTTACCTCTAATTGACTTTCGCCCTTATAAAGTGGGAACTAATATCCAAAAAGGAATGGAAATTCCTGAAGGTGCACCAAAATCAGTTGTAGAAATGATTTTTATCTATAACGTAAATGGAGTAAATACTGAGTTTTCAACCGATGATTTGATGAATCTCCCTGAAGGAGCCGATTTCGTTGACCGGAAAGATAAAATAATCACCGAAGGTTATGTGCCTCCTATTCATGATTTCACAATGATGAAAGACGATTCAGACTATAAAGACGAGTTTTTAGCAGAGCCTAAATTACTGATGTTTGTTACTTATGACTTAACTATTGCTGAAGAAGGCGGTATGGAAAAACTGGAAAAACTAAGCCAGGACGCGAAGGCCAAAGGATATAAAGTAATTGGAATGACGAACTCTGCCGTAGAAGAAATCGAAAAAGCTAAAAAGAAATATGGCCTTACTTTTGATTTCTATACTTGTGACGCAATCGCTTTAAAAACGATTGAAAGAGCTAACCCAAGTATTGTAGTTCTAGAAAAAGGAACTGTGAAACAAAAAGTGCATTACAACGATATTAAAGATTTGAAATTATAAGTAAACCCGAATCCTAAAATACGGAAGATAAAGTATGCTTTAACTTCAATATTTAAACATTTAACCGTAGACAAAATAACATGCTGAAATACTTTTTAAATAAGTTCGGATATGCACTACTTACCCTTTATGGAGTGATTACGGTCATTTTCTTTTTATTTAATGTTTTGCCCGGAGATCCAGCAAGAATGATGTTGGATCAAAATGAAAATTCAGAGCAATTGGCATTGATTAAAAAAAAATATGGCTTTGACAAACCAATTTCTACCCAATATTTATATTACCTAAATGACCTCTCCCCTATTTCCTTACACAGTAAAAACGAATCAGATTATACTTATTTGAGTGAAGAAAAATACAATGCGACACAATTATTTAGTTTCTCCAATTTAAATTTAGTGATCAAAGCTCCCTATTTGAGAGAAAGTTTTCAGAAAAGCGGAAAGAAAGTATCAGAAATCATTGGAAACACATTACCCAGTACAGCGATATTGGCATTTTTTGCCATTGTAATCGCTATTGTTTTTGGTATTCTGTTTGGAATCATTTCAGCGCTGCATAAAGATACATGGATCGATCGTTTGATTGCGCTTGTAAGTACACTCGGTATGAGTATTCCTTCCTTTTTTAGCGCGATTTTATTTGCTTGGCTATTTGGTTTTGTATTACAAAAATACACCCATTTAAATATGACAGGAAGTTTGTATGAAGTAGATGATTTTGGTGAAGGCAGCTATATCCAATGGAAAAGCATTATTTTGCCCGCAGTAGTATTAGGAATACGTCCGCTGGCAGTTGTAATTCAACTAATGCGTAACTCCTTATTGGAAACATTTGGTCAGGATTATATCCGTACTGCAAGAGCTAAGGGACTTTCTGAATATCAAATCATTAGAAAACATGCTTTAAAGAACTCCTTAAATCCTGTCGTTACGGCTATTTCTGGATGGTTTGCCTCGATGCTAGCTGGTGCGGTATTTGTTGAATTTATTTTTGGATGGAATGGATTAGGAAAAGAAATAGTGGAAGCGTTAAACAATCTAGACTTGCCTGTAATAATGGGTTCAGTACTAGTTATTTCGACCACATTCGTCATTATTAACATCCTTGTAGATATTATTTATGCCTATCTAGATCCTAAAATTAGGCTTTCCTAACACTCAAAATTTGATTTTCGAGTAGTTTTTTAGATAAAATCAGTAATAAGGTTATTCCAAAAATTATTTTAAGTCCAACTATTACGATTTCATTTCTGATTTTATAACAAATTAGCATGGTTTTGTTATTTTAAAAGGTGTAATTCAATTTTTCTTAATCTATATGCCCTATTTAGAATGTTTGTTTAACTTTGTTAAAAATAAAAAAATGAAAAAAATATTTGCTTTATTAGTCGGTTTCTTAACATTTTCCTGTTCCAATTCAAATACAGATAAAACCGCGTTTTCTAAAGAAGCGTTATCAGAAACATTACTGGCCACTGATGGAAGTCAGGTAGCTTTTCAAGATGTTTTAAAGAAACACGAAGGAAAAACGGTGGTCATAGAAATTTGGGCCTCGTGGTGTAGCGACTGTGTAAAAGCAATGCCAAAAATAAAAAAACTACAAGCAAATAATCCTGACGTAGATTATGTATTTATCTCAATGGATAAAGCAGCTGATAAGTGGAAAGCAGGCATCGATAAACACGAACTTAAAGGGGATCATTTTATGGCCAATGACCAAATGGAAGGTGTCTTCGCAAAAGCAATTAATTTAGATTGGATTCCGAGGTACATCATTGTAGACAAAACTGGTAAAATCGTTTTATATAGAGCGATAGAAACTGATTTTGATAAAATCAACGAAACGTTAGCTGACTTAAAATAATAGTATTTCGAAAAAGAACTAAAAATAAAGAACTAAATAACACAAATTGAAATGAGAAAAAAGATAGTTGCAGGAAACTGGAAGATGCATAAAAATGCTGAGCAAACTGAAGATTTATTAAATGAATTGATCGATAAAATGCCTTTTGAAACCGAAGTGCAAATAATTGTAGCTCCTACTTTCATTAATCTAGCTACAGCGGTTGATCATTTAGAGTTCGTTGCTATTGATGTTGCTGCCCAAAATATGCATCAAGCAGAAGCTGGTGCATTTACAGGAGAAATATCTGCTGATATGTTGCAAAACGTTGGTGTGAATATTGTAATTCTTGGACATTCAGAACGCAGAGCAATTTTTAATGAAACGGATGCCTTAATTGCAAACAAAGTAAATACTGCTTTAGAGCATGACATGACTGTAATTTTTTGTTTTGGCGAAGAATTGAAAGACCGTCAATCTAAAAATCATTTCAATGTAGTAGAAAATCAATTGAGAGATGGATTATTCAACATTCAAGCTTCAGATTGGGGAAATATTGTTTTGGCATACGAACCAGTATGGGCTATCGGAACAGGCGAAACTGCATCTCCAGATCAAGCACAAGAAATGCATGAGTTCATTAGACAAACAGTTCAAAAAGCTTACGGGAGCGATATCGCTGACGAAGTTTCTATTCTTTATGGAGGAAGTGTAAAACCAGAAAACGCCCAAGAAATTTTCTCTAAACCAGATGTAGACGGTGGTCTTATAGGTGGTGCAGCTTTAAAATCAGATGATTTCATAGCAATTGTGAATGCAATTTAAACTGATTCTTTAATATAATAGGAAAGGCGGTAATTGAATTTACCGCCTTTTTTTATTTTTATATTATTCGATAAAAAGGAAATAGTACCTTTGCAAAAAAATTAAACATGTCAAACATATATATCGGTTACCATTTTACGGTTGAACCAAAAGAATTAGGGTCGGAAATATTGATCGCTGAACTGGGAGAAACTGCTTTTGAAAGTTTTACTGAAACAGAGACAGGAATTTCTGCCTTTGTACAAAAGGACTTATGGGACGAAACAATCCTAGAAAACATCCAAATATTACAATCAGAGGAATTTAAAATCGAATATACATTCGAAGAAATTGATCAGGTAAACTGGAATGAAGAATGGGAGAAAAATTTTGAAGCAATTGATGTAGAAGGAAATTGTCACGTACGTGCTCCTTTTCACCCTAAAACTGATGCTGAATTTGATATCTTGATTGAACCTAAAATGAGCTTTGGGACAGGGCATCACGAGACGACACACATGATGATTCAGCACTTGTTAGAGACAGAAGTTACAGGCATGAAGACATTGGATATGGGTTGTGGTACAGCTATTTTAGCTATTCTTGCAGAAATGAAAGGCGCTCAGCCAATTGATGCTATCGATATTGATAACTGGTGTTATTTGAATTCTATAGAAAATGCAGAACGCAATAATTGTGAACACATTACTGTCTATGAAGGAGACGCTTCTTTATTGAAAGGTCATAAATATGATTTAATTATTGCCAACATCAACAGAAATATTTTGTTAAATGATATGCAAAGCTACGTAGATTGCCTCAACCCAAAAGGAACCCTTCTTCTAAGCGGTTTCTACGAGCAAGATATCCCTTTTATTGATGCTTCTTGCACAGAAAGAGGATTAACTTATGTTAAAAAATTTGAAAGAAACAACTGGGTTTCATTAAAATACGTAAATTAGGAGCTAATTACAGTAATACAAAAACAACCATAAAAATCATTGGGAAGTAGTTTATAAAACTAATTCCCAATGAGGTGAGTTTGATGTAGGACAATCCTACTATATTTTTATCTAACCACCTAAATTCTTTAAAAATGAGTACAAAAGAAAAAGTAAGAGAGAAAGTTAGTGTAAAAGAAGTTACCTCTAAAAATAACGAAATCATCGTTTACAATGATGACGTCAACACTTTCGACCATGTAATCGACACCTTAGTGCGTGTTTGTGATCATACTCCTGAACAAGCGGAACAATGTTCCTTAATTGTACATTATAATGGAAAGTGTACCGTAAAAACGGGTCCACTTAGTAAGTTAAAGCCACAATGCACTGGATTGTTAGAAGCGGGTTTAAGTGCTGAGATTATTTAGATTACGTAAAGGAATAAAATTAATTCCTGTTCCATTTTTTTTTACAAATAATTCAAAAAACATTCTATTTTATTCTATATTTGGATAAAACAGAAGGCTTTTATGGAAGAATATGGTAAAATATTACTAATCGCAATGCCCCTTTTCTTTGTACTGATTGTCATAGAAAAAATTTACGGTACTTACAAAGGTGAAGACAACGTTCCTTTAATGGATAGTGTTTCTAGTATCAGTTCTGGAATTACAAATGCCGTAAAGGACGTATTGGGTCTTAGCATTACTTTTATTTCTTACGAGTGGATTGTTTCAAAAATCGCTATTTTCCATTTAGAAGCCAACATCCTTACTTATTTAGTTGCTTTTGTCATCATTGATTTTTACGGCTATTGGATCCACCGTATAGCACATCAAGTCAACTTTTTTTGGAACAAACATGCGATTCATCATAGCAGTGAAGAGTTTAATCTTGCTTGTGCTTTAAGGCAAACAGTTTCAAGTTTTGTAAATCTATTTACTTTTTTACTTATTCCTGCAGCTATTATAGGAGTTCCCACTACTGTAATTGTTATAACACTTCCTATTCAATTGTTTTTACAATTTTGGTACCATACCAAGCATATTAAAAAAATGGGCTTTTTAGAGTACATTCTCGTTACGCCTTCTCACCATAGGGTACATCACGCAATCAATCCAGAATATATCGACAAGAATCATTCTCAAATTTTTATTATTTGGGATAAATTATTTAATACGTTCCAAGAGGAACTGGAAGCTATTCCTCCCGTTTTTGGCATTACAAGACCCGCACAAACTTGGAACCCTATTCGCATTAACTTTCAACATTTAAGTCTGTTGATTTCTGATGCTTGGCGCTCACAGAACTGGAAAGATAAATTTACGATTTGGTTTAAACCCACAGGTTGGCGTCCTGAAAACTTTGAAGAAAAATACCCCGTCACTAAAATTACAAACGTTTATGCTTTTGATAAATATGGAACTAAAGCATCTTCTAAACTTATTTATTGGTCAATTGCACAAGTATTAATGACATTATTATTTGTCAGTTATCTTTTTAACAACATAGGTCAAATAGGATTACCTACTATTTTTATTTATGGATTATTTATATTCATAACAGTATATAGTTATACTGAATTAATGGATGAAAGCCGTTTCTCAGTGTATTGGGAAACAATTCGTTTTCTATTTGGTTTAGGTATTATTTACTATTTTGGAGATTGGTTTGGACTCAATTCTCTATTTGCAATGGGAAATTATATAGTTATCAGCTACCTTCTGCTTTCATTAGTAATATCTATTTATTTTGTAGCTTTAGAATTTAAAACAAAAAACACAGCACTTCTCACTGTCTAAAAATTGACCATGAAAAACACATTATTTTTAAAAAGTTATCTCATTGTAAGTGTTATCTATCTACTAATTATACTCTTAGGTTACGAGGATATTACTGGGTATATTAAACCCTTTTTGCTTCCCTTTTTATTAGTAGGCGTATATTTTCATCGTGATTTCCCTTCAAAGAAATACCTGTTAATAGCTTTAACCTTTTCTTGGATAGGTGACATTATACTTTTATTTGCTGATCGAGACGAAATGTATTTCATTGTTGGTTTAATTGCTTTCTTACTCTCTCACATTGCCTATATCCTTTTGTTCAACAAACAAATAAAACCCAAAAACACCAAAAGTAAAGCTGTTTTCTGGATGGGTGTTACAGCAATTATAATGTATCTAATTGTAATGATTGCTTTGCTACTGCCTAGCCTAGGTGATTTAACTATTCCTGTTTTTGTTTACGCATTGGTTATCTCAACAATGCTATTATTTGCTTTCAAAGGCTTTCTAATATGGCATGCTCCAGCAAAATGGTATATCCTGATAGGTGCAATTATTTTTATAAGTTCAGATAGTATTCTCGCCTTCAACAAGTTTTACAATCCATTAGTAATGAGCTCATTTCTTATTATGATAACTTATCTTGTTGCCCAGTATTTAATAGTATCTGGTATTTTAAAATTAAATCAAAAAAAATAGCATTCTCTATTTTTAGAAAATGCTATTTTTTAGTTTTTAAATTACGGCAATTAATGAGGCAATTTATCTTTCAAGACGCCATATAGATAAGTTCCTAACAGCGCACCAAAAAGAACAATACCAACACTCCAAAAGCCAGCACCTAACAAAATGAATATAGGACCTGGGCACGAGCCAACGAGAGCCCAACCCAATCCAAAAAATAATCCACCAACCCAATATCTTGTCGATCCTTGCTCTTTATCTTGGATTTCAATTGCTAAGCCTTTGATGTCTTTTATATTTCTTCTTTTTATCAACTGAATTCCAATGATTCCAGTACCAATTGCAGTCATAATGATTCCGTACATGTGGAATGACTGAAACTGAAACATTTCATAGATTCGATACCAAGAAACCGCCTCCGATTTTGTCAGTACAATTCCAAAAACTAAACCAACCAATAAATATTTTAATACTTTCATATTCTAGAAAATTAAGGGAAATAATAAATAGGCCATAATCAATCCTCCGATAAAGAATCCTATAACAGCCTTTAAAGATGGAATTTGCAAATTACTCAAACCAGAAATCGCGTGCCCCGAGGTGCATCCACCCGCATAGCGAGTTCCGAAACCAACTAAAACGCCACCTATTAACAAGATTAAAATATTTTTTGGAGAACTGAAAATATCAGGTCCAAAAAGGGCATCCGGCATCAATTTTCCGTTTGGAGCATCGATTCCTAATTTTGCCAATTGAGCAATAGTCTTTGGATTAATAGCAACATTTGAAGGATCACTCATAAACTGAACAGCTATAAATCCTCCCAGCATCGCACCTAAAACTACTACTAAGTTCCAACGCTGTGCTTTCCAATCGAAGTCAAAAAAAGCAACACGTTTACCTAATCCTGTCATAGAACATAAAGAGCGTAGATTAGAAGACATACCAAATGTTTTACCAAAATAAGTTAAGGAAAGCATTATCATGCCAATCAAAAAACCGGATACATACCACGGCCATGTTTGAAAAATAATATTCATCTTTTTTAATTAATTTTTTTGCAAAAGTAACGATTCTTACTTTTAAAGTAATCACTATTTGCAACACAATTATTTTTAGAGATTGGTTTCCTATATATTTGTATATTATAAACTATTAATTAAAAACAGATCAATAGTTTTTTTTTTCAACTGCATGGAGTCTCAAATAATTTTATATCATGAAAAAAACACTTTTTTTTATCTTCTTACTCGGCATGGCTGTTTCTTGCATAAGCACAAAATCTACTTTGCAAAATATAGATGACAATGCTCCTATTCCTCAGATTTCCAAGAATAATACTTTTGTGATTACTGAATACAGCAAAGACATAAAATATGGCTACAATAAGGACTACCCTATAAATATTTTTTATAGAAGTATTAAAGATGATTCTATAAATCAACAACGTTTTCTAAATGCATTAGCTGGGCCTAAAGGGGAGAAAATAACTTTTAAAAAAATAGAAAGCTGTTGTCCATTTCCTGCAAAAAGAAGTGAAATGGGTGCTGGATTTCTCGATGTATATGAAATAACATGGGATGGATTAAAGAAACCCCTCGTTCTATATATAAATATTTATGAAAAAGGAGCTATAATGGTACCTCTGGGTCTTAGTTTAAAGAAGTTTTAAATGCTGTAACTCTTGCCCTAGCCCTGATAGCAGCGGTATCCTTGCTGTTTTTTCTTTAAAAACAGAAAGATACAAGCGAATAGCAGGAATGGCTTCTTAAAAAAGAAATAAAATCTAAAATTAAGTTGCAAATCATAACTATCTTTGCACTTTCAAATATAACTATTATGAACATACAAGATATTCCTCAAATTAAACATACAGATAGCGGTAACTTTTTTTTACTTGCTGGGCCTTGCGCAATAGAAGGTGAAGAAATGGCTATGCGCATTGCTGAAAAATTGATTGGTATCACTGATAAATTACAGATTCCATACGTTTTTAAAGGTTCGTTTAAAAAAGCCAATCGTTCAAGAATTGACAGTTTCTCTGGAATAGGCGATGAAAAAGCGCTAAAAATACTAAGAAAGGTGTCGGAAACTTTTGGGGTTCCTACTGTAACTGATATTCATACGAATGAAGATGCAGATATGGCCGCTCAATATGTAGATGTCCTTCAGATTCCTGCTTTTTTGGTTCGTCAAACTGATTTAGTTGTGGCTGCAGCCAATACAGGAAAAGTGGTAAATTTAAAAAAGGGACAATTTATGAGTCCTGAGAGCATGAAACATGCCGTACAAAAGGTATTAGATTGTAACAATGGAAACGTAATGGTAACTGATCGTGGAACTATGTTTGGGTACCAAGACATGATTGTTGATTTCAGAGGAATTCCTACGATGCAACAATATGCAACTACCGTACTTGATGTAACACATTCATTGCAACAGCCTAATCAAACGGCAGGTGTTACAGGAGGAAGACCAGATATGATTGAGACAATTGCTAAGGCTGGAATCGCAGTAGGTGTTGATGGAATTTTTATTGAAACACATTTTGATCCGGCTAATGCTAAAAGTGATGGAGCAAATATGCTGCATTTGGATTATTTTGAGGCTTTAATGACTAAGCTTGTAGCGATTAGAAAAACGGTTAATTCATTTTAATTTTTTTTAGGGGTTAATAATAGAAGGAGTAAATAGTACTACTTTAATCAAACAAGAAATATAACTGAAGTAGCTTATAATTTCGAGAATTGCAAAATTATAAAGGAGATAGTCTTTTAGAGACAATCTCCTTTTTCTATTCTAAAAAGCAGTTCATATTGTAAATGACGATTCATTTGGGTAGTTTTAACCCTGTCTCTGTGATATATGATAATTTATAGTTACTTTAGTATTTCAGTTCTAAACTAGCCTTTACTAGCAAGAAGGCATTATTTTTTGAAGGAATGGGGGAAATGAAACGAACAGAAGCACATGTTGTAAATGATAATTATAGCAGTTTTGAAAACTTCGAAAAGTTTTTTGATTTGTCAGTAGATTTATTATGTGTAGCTGGGTATGATGGCTATTTGAAAAAGGTAAACCCAGCAGTGTCAAAATTACTGGGCTATTCTAATGAAGAATTACTGTCTAAGCCAATCAATGAGTTTGTTTATAATGAAGATAAAGGTAGTACCTCCAGCGCTCGAAATGACCTTAGAAATAAGATATCTTTAATTAATTTTGAAAACCGTTATGTAACTAAAAGTGGTGCTATTGTATGGCTTTTATGGACTTCGTTACCTATAGAAAGTGATCAAGTAATCTATGCGATTGCCAAAAACATAACGTATCGGAAAGAACTTGAAGAAGAACGGAATATACATCTAGCCAAACTCACAAAAATTAATCATGAGTTCAAGCAGCTGACCTATTCAACTGCACATGATATTAAGTCTCCAGTCAATAATATGCTTGCTGTTTTTGAGCTTTTAGACCTCTCTACAATTACAGATTCAGAAACGCTTGAGTTCATTACTATCTTAAAATCTTCGACAGAAGGTTTAAAACAAACCCTAAATGAATATATAGCTATTTTAAATAAAAAAAATGAAATAAATTCTAATCTTGAAGAACTAAGTTTTAATACTATTTCAAATGATGTATTACTTTCCATAAATTCAATTATCCATAATTCAAGTGCAATAATTAATGTTAATTTTTCAGAGCTTGAAACTATTGTTTTCAACAGAGGTTATTTGAAAAGTATCTTTCTGAATTTGCTAACCAATGCTATAAAATATTCAAAGCCTAATCTCGTACCTATTATTTCTATTTATTCAAGGGTTGTTAATGGAAATAAGCAATTAATTATAGCTGATAATGGAATTGGTTTTGATATGGATAAGGTCAAAGATAAAATTTTTGGTTTACATCAAAAATTCAATAATAATTTGGACAGTCACGGTATTGGCCTCTATTTAGTTTACAATCACATTACTAGCCTAGGAGGACAGATAGTAGTAGAAAGTAAAAAAAATCAAGGTGCTAAATTCATCATAACATTTAATAACTAAAATTAAAATGCGCGATTAAGTTAGCGTTTAATTATAAGAAGTGGAATGACAACACAATAGAAACAACTAATTGTTTAATTTTAAAATTCTTATGATAGAAATTCCGAAAACACCAACACAACTCTCTAAGAACGGTAAATTTTCAACACTTGAAATACTACAATATATCGTGTTTATTTGTTTTATACTTTATTACGGAAAAACACTTTTTATTCCTCTCAGTTTTTCTTTGTTGATTAGTTTTATTCTTTACCCGGTTTGTAAATGGATGGAAAGTAAAGGGTTCAATAAAATGGGTGCTATTCTTAGTTCTCTTTTAGTCGTTATCTCTTTTATTGCAATCATTGTCTATTTACTTATTCTACAAATTAATGAGTTTTCTAATGAATGGGGGCTACTCAGTAAAAAACTTTTGGAAACTTTAACCCAAATCAGTGTGTTCATTGCACAGCGATTTGAAATAACTACAGAAGAACAAATAGCATTTTTAAAAAATGCTGTTAATAATTCAGGGACACAAGCCTTTTCACTACTTCGAAACTCGTTATACTCACTCTCAGAATCCCTATTTTTTCTTTTAATAGTACCTGTTTTTTCGGCTCTAATTCTATATTATCGTCAGATATTAGCAAAAGTGTTGTATCAAATTTTTCCTGCTGACAGAAAAGAAACGGTACATGAAGTCTTGATTGAAACAATAAGTGCCTATTATAACTTTATAAAAGGAATGCTATTAGTTTATTTTATAGTTGGGCTTTTAAATAGTATTGGTCTTCTAATTGTTGGCGTTCCTCATCCATTTATGTTTGGTTTTATCGCTTCTATACTCACTTTTATCCCCTATATTGGAATCATGATATCCTCTCTTTTACCCATTGCGGTTTCTTGGATAACCTTTAATTCGATTTGGTATCCAGTAGGTGTTATCGTGGTTTTTTCAATTGTCCAAGCTTTAGAAGCGTACGTAATATTTCCTTTAGCAGTGGGCCGCAGATTAAAAATCAATACTTTAGTTATAATCATAATGATTACTGCAGGAGGAATTTTATGGGGCGCTGCAGGAATGATTTTGTTCATACCATTCGCAAGTATCGCAAAACTTATTGCTGATCGTACTGACAGTTTAAAGACCTTATCCATCTTATTAGGGGAAGGCGAAGATGAAGGACAAACTAAAACAGAGCCCTAGTTTTATCAACATTCCAATATGTCTAATTCAGGTATTTTATAAGTAAGTACTCTTTCTACAAAAATTACTACTTAACCAAAATAACAAAGCCACAAGAATATCACTTGTGGCTTTTATATCAATAACAGTAATGTTACTTATTTTAATATTCCGTTCTGATCAATTAAATACATCAATGATGCCATAGTAGCAGCTCCCAACTCTAACTCTCTCTTATCAACCGCATCAAATTTATCATTTGCAGCATGGTGGTAGTCAAAATAGCGTTGTGAATCTGGTTTTAGACCTGCTTTTACAATGTTTTTTGAAGTTAATGGACCAATATCTGAACCACTGTGACCTTCTACAAAACTGTGTATTAAATAAGGTTCAAATAACTTTGAAAAGTTACTTATTTTTTGAAAATTAGCTTCATTACATTCTAGTGAAAATCCTCTTGGACTAAACCCTCCTGAGTCGCTTTCTAAAGCAAATATGTGGTTTTCATTATTAGCTTGAGCTAATTCCTCGTACTTCTTACCACCTCTTAAACCATTCTCTTCATTCATAAAAAGAACAACTCTAATAGTATTCTTGGGTTTGTATCCTATATTTTTAAAAATATTCACCACTTCCATACTTTGCACTACTCCTGCCCCATCGTCATGAGAACCATCAGCCAGATCCCAAGAATCTAAGTGCCCACCTACAACCATTATATTATCTGGATTTTCCGATCCCTTTAATTCTCCAATAACATTATACGATAATACATCGTCAAATTGCTGACATGATTGCTTGAAATAGAAAGTCAGTTTAGGATTGTTTTTTAAACTCTTACTCAATAGCTCAGCCCCATTTGTACTAATTGCTGCAGTAGGAATGTATTGGGATTTAGGAAGATCACCATAACTTTGTGCTCCAGTATGAGGAAAATCATCTAACCTTAAATTCATCGAACGAATAATTGTTCCAACAGCTCCTAGCTCTGCTGCTTTTTGTGCACCAACATATCTTTGATCTACCGCTCCTGAATAAGCGTGAAAAGACTCGATTTGCTCATTCTCCATTGGACGATTATAGAAAACAATTTTGCCTTTAATTATATCTTTTCCTAATGCAGTTAGCTCTTCAAAGCTTTTGACTTCAACTACTTCGGCTGTCAAACCGTTTTTGGCTGTGGAGATTGATCCACCTAAAGCACAAATAGGAACTGTGATTTTATTGCTTTTATCAAGAATATAAGCCGTTTCTTTTTCTCCTCGCACCCATTTTGGCACCATTACTTCTTGTAAATACACACGGTCAAAACCTAGCTTTTCCATTTCAGCTTTTGTATATACAACTGCTTTCTCCGCTCCTACTGATCCTGATAAACGGGCACCAATTTTATTAGATAAATCATCAAGCCAAGCATAGCATTTAGAATTAGTCAGTGCTGACTTGTATACTTCTTTAAGAACTTGTTCGTCATTTTTTTGTGCAAAAAGTGCAAATCCGTTAAAAAGGACTAGCGCTAAAACAGTAGTTTTTTTCATTTTTTATTGTGGTTAGTTTCTATTCTGATTTTTTAATTTCTGTTCGCGGTCCGATTCCGTTATTATTAAAAGCTTCAATCTGAAAATAATAAGCATCCGATCGATCTAAACCATTAAAATAATATTCGTTTTTTCCGTAAACCATTATAGAACCGTACATTTTATCAGGAGATTTACCAAAATAGATTACATAACCATCAGCTAATGGATTTTGTTGCCATTTAAACCAAACATTACGTCTTTCTCCTTTTTTAAGCGGTTCTGAACGTAAAGGAACAAAATTATTGACACTATTGGGAATTTTTCCGCTTCCTTTTCCAAATATTCTGAAACCTGAAAGTGCAAATTTACCTGTAGGCATTCCTTTATTTTCAATTTTTACATAACGTGCTGAAACCCCTTTTTCAAGCTCAATATAATCATGTGGTACATCTTTTTTATTTTGGCTTTTATCAACAAGAATCTTCCAGTCTTTACTATTATCTGAATAATACACAACATATTGATGGCCTGATGTCGTTTCTGGTTTCCCCATTAAGCTAACATCCTGATCTGCATAATTAATTTGGATTGCTTGAATCGTACTCTTTTCTCCTAAATCAGAAATCAACCACTCTCCTTTTTCTCCTGATTTTGCTGACCAATAGGTTTTTATATCTTCATTCACCGCATTATTAGCTTGATAGCCTCCTAAAGTTGAAGAAACTTGAACCGGTTTGTTGTAATTTAATAACATCCAGCCTGAGAAATTATCCCTTAGATGGTTTTTATTTTGCGAAGGCAAAAAAGTTGGATAGTCACCGTATGCAGTATTAGAGTATAAAATTCCGTCTTTATCAAAACCTGCAGGCCAAATTCCGATACGTCTTTCAAAATTGTTTTTAGTACCAATAACAATTGTAGACACATGCCAGAAAGCCTCTTTATCATCTTGATAGGTTGCTCCATGCCCTGCTCCTCTTGCAAATCCTCCTGGTTTATAGGAAAAAGGATTGTGAGACTGGTATTCAAAAGGACCAAGTGGCTTGTCACTAACATAAACACCATCACCATAACCGCTAAACTCAGTTCCGGGACCTCCATATTGCAAATAATATTTATTATTGTATTTGGTCATAAATGCTCCTTCCATAAAGGGCTGCATAAAAGTATTGTCATTATTTTCACCAAAGCGTTCCCAACCGTGTTCTTCATCATTAAGCGCTATTAAAGGAGTTACATCCCCTTCTGGTTGAAACGTTTTTCTATTTAATTTTACACCATATAAAGGATATAAATTACTAGAACCGTAGTACTCATAAATTTCATCTTTTTCCTTGTCCCAAAAGATTGATGGGTCCCAGGCTGCTGTTTCTGATTTATGAACCAATTCTTTCCACTCATTAGTAGAAGGATTTGTACTCATCCAGATTGGGAATTCCTTACCATGAGTGGAGCCTACAACTAACAACGTATCATTTACAAATGATAATGAGGGTGCACATAGTTCATCGTAAACGTCATGCTCTGGTCTAAGAAATTTTCTAGAGATGAATTTCCAGTCTAGCATATCCTTACTATGCCAATATCCCCATTGATTCGTAGAAAAAAGGTAATACTCTCCTTTAAAAAAAGTAATCACTGGGTCAGCAGTAGCGCGGTGTTTTCCCTGCGTTACAAAATTAGGAATTGGACAATAACCATAATCAATATTGATTGGGTTACAATAGGTTTTTTGCTGGGCTTCAGCCTGAACCGAAAAAAATAATAAGCCTATAAATAGTAATTTGAAAATGATGTTTCTCTTTTTTTTCATAATTAAAGTGTTTTTTTTATTCGAAATTACAACCTAGATTCTTTACAAAAGTTCAAAAAAAATCCCGCAAGAAGTATAGTACTTGCAGGATTACATAAATTAGTATTTACTTCTAAAAAGAATTTCAAACTGGTTTCAATTTCTTTTTACAAGTTAAATTATACTATTTAACTGGTTCGAAACTAATTGCTGTTCCTCCTCCTCGTGCCAAGTTCAAATTGATTTTTGATTTGCTTGTTACTATAATCGTTTTAATTTTATAAGCGATCGGATTTTTTTGCCAATCTGCATTTTCTGCATCTTCATAGATGATGGCTTTATACTTTTGACCTTTTGTCAAGAAATCCAATTTAATTTCAGATTTCCTTGCATTTTCATCAGTAATTGCTCCTAGGAACCAAGATTCTGAACCTTTGGCTTTTCTAACAACGGTTAAATAATCACCTGGCTCTGCTTCAAGGTACTTACTTTTATCCCAATCTACAGCGACATCTTTAATAAACTGAAAAGCATCACTATACTTTTCATAGTTTTCAGGTAAATCAGCGGCCATTTGTAATGGAGAATACATCGTTACATACAAAGCCAACTGTTTAGCTAAAGTAGTGTGAACCTGCTCTGTCTTCGTTTTATCGTAATAACTCATTTTAATTTCGAAAATCCCTGGCGCATAATCCATAGGTCCTCCTAATTGTCTTGTAAACGGCAAAATGGTTTCATGCATAGGTGGATTTCCCACACTCCAAGCATTGAATTCATTTCCACGAGCGGCTTCGGCAGCGATGTAGTTTGGATATGTTCTGCTATAACCTGTAGGCCTTGACGATTCATGAGAGTTTACCATTAACTTATAATCTGCAGCACGTCTGGCAACAAAATTAAAGTGATTCACCATAGTTTGGCCATCGTGAAACTCGCCACGAGGAATAATTTTCCCTACGTAACCGGTTTTCGTCGCTGGATAACCATACTTTACCATGTTTTCAAAATTACGGTCAAGGTGCCGTTCAAAATTAGCAACAGATCCTGATGTTTCATTATGCATGATAATCTTCACTCCTTTTGATTTGGCGTAAGCCGAAAGAGCAGCGATATCAAAATCTGGGTAAGGAGTAACAAAGTCAAAAACTTCTTCTTTCCAATTCCCGAACCAGTCTTCCCAACCTACATTCCAACCTTCAACTAAAACTCCATCAAAACCATTCTTGGCAGCAAAGTCAATATACCTTTTCGTGTTTTCTGTTGTTGCGCCGTGCTTTCCTGATGGGATTAAATCTTGTGTTAATGAGTTTTGTGCATTTTGAGAACCCGCAAAATCCCATGTTGATTTCCCTACGTGCATTTCCCACCAGATTCCAACATATTTCATTGGTTTAATCCATGAAGTATCTTCAATTTTAGAAGGTTCATTCAAATTCAAAATCATTTTAGAACTTACAATGTCCCTCGCATCATCACTTATCATAATTGTTCTCCAAGGCGATACGCAAGGCGCTTGCAAATAGGCCTTATCACCTATTGCATTAGGTACTAATTGCGCATTTAAATGGTAGTTATTCACATCAACATTCAAATGCATTACTGGATAGTTTACTACGGCGGCTTCAAAAATATTAACGTATAAACCAGCTGCTGATTTCATCATTAGTGGTGATTGAACAATGTATTTTCCAGGAATTGATTTGACGCCAATTCCATTATTCATATCAATTTTTGAGTTGTCAATCTCTGACAGTTTTGTCTCATTGTACTCATATTCATTGCTATCAAAATCGCCAGGAATCCAGAATGTTTTATAATTATCTGTTAAGTTAAACTGCGTCACTTCCTCAGAAATAATAAAATAATTCAGTTCTGATTGTTTAGGAAAATCATATCTAAAAGCAACACCTTCATCAAAAACTCTAAAAATGATATTCATTTTCACGTTAGTTTCATTTTGAATAAGTGAAATCTTTAATTCGTTATAATGATTAATAATAGAAGATTGCTCGCCTAGCACTGGTTTCCAAGTTTCATTAAAAGACGTGTTTTCACTTCCTAATAACTTAAAATTAGCGTCTAGAGCTGCCTTTTCTTTCAATTTAATTCCCATTGCACTCTCTAATACAACAGCTTTGGTTTTATAATTAACGGCATAACTAGGTTGCCCATTTGCTGTCAACTTAAAGTCTAATGTAATCTTTTTAGAAGGCGAAGCTACACTTTGCGCTTGAAGCGTGCTCAAGGCTAAAAATAGAATAGCTGATAAAAAATGTTTCATGTATGTATTGTTTTTGTTTTTAGTGAAGCTAAAATAGTAAAATCAGAACTAGTATCCTTTCGGCTTCCATTAATTATATACTACTTTTAAAAAAGCCCTTCGATAGAATTTCTACCGAAAGGCAAACCAAGTTAAAATAAAAACCAAACTATTTACTCAACTCAAAATTAACTTTATTTTCTATGTCAGAGCTTCCACCAATGAAAGCTTCAAATTGTCCTGCTTCAGCAACAAATTCCAAATCAGAATTATAAAATTTCAAATCTTCAACGGAAATTTCAAATGTCACTGTTTGTTTCTCCCCTTTTTTAAGGGCTATTTTTTGAAATCCTTTTAACTCTTTTACTGGTCTTGTAACAGAACCAACTACATCTCTTAAATACAATTGAACGACTTCTTTTCCGTCATAATTTCCAGTATTCGTGACATCAACACTAACATTAATCTTGTCATTGAAATTCATCTTATCAGAAGAAATTTTAAAATTAGAATAGCCAAATGTGGTGTAACTCAATCCAAAACCAAAAGGATATAAAGGTTCGTTTCTCTCATCGATATAATTCGACTTGAATTTTTCGAAGTTTCCTTCTTTATTACCAAGTGGTCTACCTGTATTTTTATGACTGTAATAAATAGGCACTTGGCCTACACTTCTAGGAAAAGTCGTTGTCAATTTTCCAGAAGGATTCTCATCACCAAATAAAACATCAGCAATTGCGGTTCCTGCTTCACTACCCGCAAACCAAGTATTCAAAATAGCTGGTACTGTTTCATTTTCCTGCACTAAAACTAGAGGACGCCCCGTAAATAAAACTAGTACAACCGGTTTCCCTGTTTTTAATAATTCCTGTAATAGATCTTTTTGTGCATGTGGAATTTCAATATTTGTTCTGCTGCTGCTTTCTCCACTCATCTCTGCAGATTCGCCAAGAGCTGCTACAATTACATCTGATTGATTCGCAATTTTTAAAGCTTCAGCTAATAATGCCTCTTTTGTTCTATCATCACGATGTAATGTTTTTCCGAACATAGTTGCTTTTTCTTCAAAAGCAGCAGCATAATCAAGGTTACTTCCTTTGGCGTAAAGCACATTTGCATTAGCTGCAACTTCTTTAATTCCTGCAATTAGCGAAATGGATTTATCCATATTTGTAGCCACACTCCAAGTTCCAGCCATATTTTCTTTGGCATCAGCCAAGGGTCCGATAACTGCAATCGTTCCTGATTTTTTTAAAGGCAATAACTGCTTTTCATTTTTAAGTAGAACTAAAGATTGCGATGCTATTTCTCTGGCTTCCAATCGATTTGAACTAGTGAAAATTTCATTTTTAGCTCTTTTTACATCACAATATTTATAAGGATCTTGAAATAAACCTAAGTCATATTTAGCATTTAAAATAAGACGAACCGCATTATCGATTTGCTCCATAGTCACTTTATTTTCTGCCAAAGATTTCTTCAATGTAGTCAAGAAACCTTCTCCTACCATATCCATTTCAATTCCGGCATTTAACGCTAAAGCAGATACCGTTTGTAAATCGCCCATTCCATGAGCCATCATTTCAGGAATTCCTGTATAATCAGTTACCACAAAACCTTTAAAACCCCATTGATTTCTCAATACCTCTGTCATTAACCACTTGTTTCCCGTTGCAGGAATTCCGTCAACTTCATTAAAAGAGGCCATCACTGAACCAGCACCTGCATCAATAGCGGCTTTGTAAGGAGGAAAATAATCATTGTACATTTTTATTCTACTCATATCTACGGTATTGTAATCACGACCAGCTTCTGCCGCACCATACAACGCAAAATGTTTTACACAGGATAAAATAGAGTTGTTTTTTGAAAGATCATCTTGCTGGTAACCGTTGACCATTGCTTTTGCAATTTGGCTACCTAAATAAGCATCTTCACCAGATCCTTCAGAAACTCTTCCCCAACGTGGGTCACGAGAAATATCCACCATTGGCGAAAATGTCCAGTTGATTCCATCAGCGCTGGCTTCTTGAGCTGCAATTTGCGCGCTACGCTCAATCAATTTCATATCCCAAGTACAAGAAAGTCCCAGCGGTATAGGGAAAGTTGTTTCATAACCATGAATTACATCCATCCCAAAAAGCAATGGAATTTTCAGGCGGCTTTTTTCAACAGCAATCTTCTGTACTTCTCTAATTTTTTCAGCCGACTTGATATTAAATAAACCACCTACTTTTCCTTCTTCTATATTTTTAGCCACATTAGAACTATTACCCGCCCCAGTAGTTATATCACCAGAAGTAGGTAAATTTAATTGACCTATTTTTTCATCCAAAGTCATCTTTGCTATTAAATCAGCAACAAACTCGGTTTTTGGTTGGATCGTAACTGATTTTTTTGCTCCCTTTTTTTGGCTGTAGCCAAAAACAGAAAAACAAAAAAGTACTATAATTAATTTGTTATTCATTTCTTGTTATTTTTTAATTTGTTGGAACATCCAATCATAAATTTCTTTGTTATCATATACTCGTGTCCAACTATCATGATTTGCATCGTCAAAAATGGTCAGTTCAATATTACTATTGCAAGGTTTAAGTTTTTTGTAAATAGAAATCGAATAATTAACATCTACAACATCATCTACTAAACCATGAAAAATTCTAATGGGAATAGATGCTATTTTACAGTTTTCGATCATTGGAACACGATCTACGAAACCTGCGATAGGCACTAAAGCAGCAAACATTTCAGGGTGTGCAAAAGCTAAATTCCACGCTCCCCAGCCTCCCATACTTAGTCCCGTTAGATAAATTCTGTTGGGATCAATATTGTTCTCTTTTTGAATTTTTAAAATCAATTGGTACAATACTTCCGAATCCCAATATTCATTTTCTGGACATTGAGGAGCTAGGACATAAGCGTCCAGTTCATTTGTCTTTAAATACTTAAAAGGGCCATGTACTTTTACTTTCTCTATATCAGTCCCTTTTTCACCAGAACCATGGAGAAAAATAATCAGTGGTTTCATTTCTTTACTACTTTTAGGTACATGCAATGCATAATTTAGTTCGTGAGTAGTAACGGTTTCTGTTTTAATTTTCCCTGTAATATCCTTTTGAGCATTGGAGCATACTGTTATTATTAAAAACAGAAAAAGAATAGTTTTTTTCATATCAAAAGCTTTTATATTTAATCTGTAATTTTTCTTAAAATCCATATTTCCCCGAATGGAATCCAAGCTTTATTAGTCCTTGCTTTACTTCTGGAGCATTCATAAAAAGTTTCCATAGTAATCCTGTGCGATAGTTTTCTAACATAACGACTTCCGGACCTTGATCGATAGCCAAATAGCGCTGAGCTGTCCAATTATCATGTATACTATGTGCATCGTAAAAACCTGCAACACCCCAAACATCCGACTTATAATTCTCATACAAATTTCGCATAAGCGCTATTGATTCTGCCGGAGTATAAACTACCGAGCTAATTGCAGCTGTTGGAGAAATAACTCCTTTATCATTACTTGGCATATGTGCATCATACCCTACTCCTCCGTCGCTATTTCTAGAATAAGAAGCTGTCAATCCCCAGTAATTAGCACCATATCCTTTGTAGCCAAATGGATTTTCTACACAATGCAAATAATTGATTTTTGTTTGATTTAAATTTAAATCCCAATAATTAGCGTACTGATCAGTCAACTGATTCGGATCTAAACCTAGATAGGAATAATGCGCCCAGAATAAAGGTCCTCCGAATTCTTGAGCACCATTATGTTTTAAAATTAGAGGTAAATCATATTTTTTATTAGAAGATACTATCGCGCCATTTCTTGCCCATCCTTCGTGGTAGGCTTTTGCATCTATAGTATGTGTAGGTGAGGCTGCTGCCATTACATAAGTAATTAAGCATTCATTGTAACCTTCTAATGGAAAATTCATTTGCCAATCGTAAGTAGGCGACCAATGCCAGTATAATTTATTTTGATTATTAGTATACCATTGCCAGTCCACACCTTTCCATAATTGATCAAATTTTTGACCTACTGCCTTTTCTTCAGCAGTTCCTTCTTTGAAGTATTCTCTAACTGTTATCATCCCTGCCACTAAAAAAGAAGTTTCTACTAGATCTCCTCCATTATCCTTAGTACCAAAAGGAATTACTTTTCCTGTAGTTCCGTCGATCCAATGTGGCCAAGCACCATGAAAGCGATCAGCCTTTTCTAAAAAATCAGCAATCTTACTTAGTCTTTGTACTCCTTCTTCTCTTGTGATATATCCACGAGACATTCCTGAGACTAAACTCATTAAACCAAAACCTGATCCCCCAGTAGTAACTATATTTTGTTCAAAAGAAGGATTGGCTGGAATATAACGCTCTCTTGCCATTCCAGAATCGGATTGCGCATAAGTCCAAAAATAGGCGAAAGTCTGTTTTTGTACCAATTCTACAAGTTCGTCATTAGAGATTTTTTCCGTAACAGGAACTGGATTAGTAGGCACATCCTCTGATGTTGTTTGTTGCGTTTTTGATGATGAATCACAACTTACAGCCAATATGATTAGTAGTAATACTGCAATATTTTTCATTTTTGTAATTTAAAAATTAAGCCAAATACCCCTTTATCACAATATAAATATTGCAATTCTAGAATCGCATTAGACATATATTATTTAGAAATAAACTTTATTTAAAAGTATAAACAAGTCTATTAATCCTATGAAAAAAAAGCTTGTTATAGCATGAACTATAACAAGCTTATGTGCATTATTTTTTTTTAGTAAATAAAGTAGTTACTTCTGCATTGCTAAGTGGAGTATTGTATAATCTAAAATTATCAAGAGCTCCACTCCATGAGTTCATCCAGCCTTCGTCTGGATTTCCAGAACCACCTAATCTAAAACCATTAATTTTGGAAACATTAAATTTTATCGGCCCATGATTAGCCCAAGTATTTGTTCCCTTCGCAACACCATCAATATAAAAAGTCATTACAGAAGAGGCTTGGTCATAAACAAAAGCTAAATGATGCCATTGATTATCAAATATTACCGCAGTACCTGGAACACCTACCCATTCGAACCAATGATCACCTGTACCTTGTTCGTCTACAAATATTTTAACAACAGCATTAGTTGCGCTTCCCTCAAATAATCCAAACATAGATGCTTTAGCCCAGTTATCACTTGTTAAAGCAAAAGCAAATTCAGTTTGAGTTGGCACTCCATGTTTAGACCAGAATGCAACAGTCATACTTGATGCTGTTACAGCAAAATCATTAGCAGAAGGATAAGCAATGAACTTTTTTGGAATTCCTCCTTTTACACCTTTCCCAGAGATGCCCTCTGTAGCAGTTAATGGATTATCAGTTGGAAATTTTGCTCTAATATTATCAACAGCAAATTTTAACGGATCAGTAGTTGTATCGTCAAAAGGAACATAAAATTTTAATGGCCCTCCTACAGCATTAACATCCTGAGGATAATTTCCTAATTCAGGCCTGTCCATTTCTTGACAACTGAACAGTACTGTTGCAGCTGCAACTGCAAAAGTGATTTTTTTAATAAAATGAATATGTATTTTCATAATTACTATTTTTTAAATAATTGAAATTAATAGTTTGGGTTTTGAAGTAAAACACCTTGTGCTTGATCAATAGCAGTTTGTGGTATTGGATACAAAGCATTTTTAGTTTGATATCCTAAACCTCCTAATACTGCTGGAGCATCACCCCAACGAACTAAATCATAAAAGCGTTCATTTTCCATCCCAAATTCCACTCTTCTCTCTTGCTTGATAGTTGCTAAAGTTGCAACCACATTTGGAAGGACATTTGCACCACCTCTTGCTCTTGCTCTCACTTGATTCAAATATCCAGTTGCCGAAGCATTTCCTGTTTGAACAGCCGCTTCAGCAGCCATTAAAAGAACATCAGCATATCTAATTATTTTGATGTTTTCCCAAGTATTTTGTTTTAGTCCTAACTTTGCTCTTACACTAGCCTCGGTATATGCTTTTTTATTCCAATACATTTGATCTAACGGTGGAGCTGCTGGTAAAGTACCACTTCCATAACCACCATCATCTTGACCTGAAGTCAAAATAGTTTCCCCTTTTCTAGGATCGCCAACTTCAAAAGCATTGATTAAAGCGGGAGTAGGAACATTAAAGCCCCAACCTAAATCCCAAACTCCTGAACCTCTCACTCCTTGCGAAACAAAATAATTATTTGAAAAACTTTGTCCCGTTGAGATAACCAATTGCTGAACTTCAAAAACAGATTCTTTTGAATTATTACCATCAATGGAGAATAATGTCTTATAAGATGGTTCTAAATTATATACTCCTGAAGTTATGATTTCTTGACTTTTTGCCAAAGAAGCAGGATAATTCCCTTGATATAAATACAGTTTTGCAAGCATAGCATTTGCAAAACCTTTAGTCGCTCTACCTGGAAAAGACAACCAGCTCGCAGGTAGTGTTTGGCTAGCAAACTCTAAATCCGCTTTGATGAATGCATCAACTTGCGCAACAGTAGATTTTGCTTTAACCCCATCAGAAGGAACTACAACTTTGTTTTCGATCAAAGGAACTTCGCCATAATCTCTTCTTAAATCAAAATACAAAAATGCTCTTAGTACTTTAGCTTCTGCTTTATTAACCATTGTACCATTATCAGTCAAACCTGATTTTTCAATTGCATCAATCAAATCATTACAGGCATAAATCACTTTATAGTGGTCATTCCAGTTATTTCCGTTTAAAAAAGATGTTTTTGAATAATTAAAATTGTCAAACGAGTTTGCTTGTTCGGCTTGATCAGTAGGAGAACTTCCTTTGGCTGCATCATCGGAACGAATACATTGAAACCAATATCTCGTCCAGTCAGAGACGGCCGTAGTTCGAAGTTGTCCATATAATCCAAATGCTTGAGCTTCGAATCCTCCAGCACTTAAATCTCCATCAACTGCTGTCCCTAAAGGCTTAGTATCTAAATCCGTACATGAAGAAAAGGATGTTAAAATAAGTATTGCAAATAATGAATACTTAATTCGTAATGAAATATATTTCATATCTTAAATTTTTAATTTTATTAAAATGTAGCACTAAAACCTATGCTTGTTATTACAGGTAAAGGATATCCTCCGTTATCAATACTAAACTCAATAGGAGATCCACCTGCTTCAGGAGTGAAACCTGAATTGTGTTTCCAAGTATGTAAATTTTGAGCATTTAAGAACAGTTTCATACTTTGAAAAGTAATGTTTTGTGCACTAAACGGTTTAAAGTTGTAGGCCAATTGTACATTTCTAATTCTGATATAACTACCGTCTTCCACGTTATAAGTAGAATTTAATTTGTTATAACCAGAAGCTTCAGATAATCTTGGCTCCCAATTTGAAGTTCCAGCTCCAGTCCATCTGTCTTGTCTCGCTTCTCTATAGTTGAATTGAGCAAAAGTACTTCCGTTACCCCAGTTTCTCCATACTTCATTTCCATAAACTCCTTGCAAATCAATAGCTAATGAAAATTTATCATAGTTTACGCTTGTGCTAAAACCATAAGTAAAGTCTGGTGTAGGATTTCCAATTACCTTTCTATCATCAGTATTAATCGTTCCATCACCGTTAACATCTTTATATTTAAAATCACCAGGGCCATAACTTCCTAAGGTACTAACAGGTGAAGATAAAACATCAGCATAAGATTGGTATATTCCCTCCACTTCATATCCGTAGAATGAACCTATAGGATTACCTGCACTTGTACGAGTTGGACCTGAAAAGATTTCATATCCAGGTTCAAAAACTGAATTAACTCTGTTGTTAAGAGTAGTCAAGTTTCCGCTAATAGAATAAGAGAATTTATCTGAAATTTTTTCATCCCAAGATGTAGAAAATTCAAAACCTTTATTTTCAATTTCACCAGCATTTGTATAGAAATTTTCGTTTCCTTGCGTAACAAAAACCAATAAATCTTTGGTAGTTTTATTGTAATAAGTAGCATCAAACCTTAAACGATCTTTAAAAGTAGTTAATTCAAAACCTCCTTCATAAGACGTTACTGTTTCCCATTTTAAATTGTCAGTATTTCTATAAGCCAAGACAAAAGCAGGTACCAAAGTAGAACCAAATACTGCTGATGCACCGGTAGTATAATTAGGCAAATAAGGATAATGAACCGCGTTATATTGATTTCCTAGTTCTCCATAAGAACCTTTAATTTTTAGAGAATTAATACCGCTGTCTTCCATGAATTTTTCTTTTCCTAATTCCCATGCTGCACCTATAGACCAGAAGTTTTGATCTCTAGTATCTTTAGGCAATTCAGAAGAAGAATCTCTTCTAAAAGATCCATTTACGATATATTTTCCTTTGTAATTATATAAGGCACGAAATAAAGTAGAAGTAGTTGCTCTTTCCCATTGCTCAGAATTTGAAACCCTTGTAGCTTGATCTCCGTAAGGAAATACATTTAAATACCACCATCTAGAATCATTTGGTATCGGCTCTCCACCTATTTTTTGATTTACAGAACCACTGATACTTTCTAAATATTCTTGAAAAGAATTGTAACCCGCTAAAAATGTTAAACTATGATCTCCAAATTTTTTATTATACGTTAATAAATAATCTTGTTGGAAATTTTGGACAGTTGTGTTGTATTGTGACACGCTAGTCAAAGTTCTACCAGAATAAGGTGTAACTTGATTACTTTCAGCAGCAAATACATCAACTAATGGCACATAACTTCTTCCCTTTCTAATATCCATATCCCCTGAATATCCAATTCTAAAAGTAAAGTCTTTTAATAATTTTAATTCTCCATATACATTACCTACAAATCTATATTGATTATTAATCTTTGTATCAGACTCTTCATTAACTGGAATCAAAGGATTTCCAATTTGTGCCCCTCCAATTTGAACTGGCAATTGATTATAAACACCATCTGCGTTGTAAGGACTAACAATAGGAGTTGCATTCAATGCCGAACCAAAACTATTACCAACAGGTAGTTTTGATTTTATTCCATTTAATCCTATTCCAAATTTTAATTTATCAGAAACCTTAATCTCGTCATTTACATTAAAGGTGATTTTTTGCAAATTTTC
This sequence comes from Flavobacterium sp. Arc3, assembly GCF_041431375.1. Classification (NCBI taxonomy): domain Bacteria; kingdom Pseudomonadati; phylum Bacteroidota; class Flavobacteriia; order Flavobacteriales; family Flavobacteriaceae; genus Flavobacterium; species Flavobacterium sp. Arc3. Next base: position 68,290 of record NZ_JASMRI010000005.1, read on the forward strand.
ATTGCGAATAACACCTTCTTCTTTTAAAAACCCAAAGCCTAAACTTAACTTATTATTGTCAGTAGCGCTTTGAATACTTAGATTAGAATTTTGTACAATAGCTCCTTTATTCTCTATTTGGTTAATCCAATCTGTATCACCATTAAATAAATTATAATATGCATAAGGAGCAGCACCATCGTTTACTCTTTGTTCATCATACAATTCTCTAAATAGTGCTGCATTAGCAACTTTTGGTTTACCTACAATACTTTTAACTCCTGTAGAAGTGTTAAAGTTGATGCTCATTTTTCCCGCTTTACCTTGCTTTGTTGAAACAAGAATAACACCATTAGCACCTCTTACTCCAAAAATAGCTAAAGAGGAAGGGTCTTTTAGAATTTCAATCGACTCGATGTCATTAGAATTGATATAGCTAATATCAGTACTAAAAATTCCATCAACAACATACAAAGGTTTTGTCTGATTACGACTTACGGTACCACGTATACGAATGTCTGGTTCTTGTCCCGGTCTACCAGAGTTAACCACTGATAATCCTGCAACCTTACCTTGTAAGGAGGCAACTGGATTAGCATTAGGTTTATCAGCTACTGTTTTACCTTCAATTTTTACAATAGAGCCCGTTAAATCTCTCTTTTTTGCGCTACCATAACCGATAACTACAATTTCATCTAATTGCATACTCTTTGAAACTTGCATCGTTAGTACCATAGACGTAGTTTTAGCCCCTACAGTTAAAGTTTCAAAACCAATCATTGAAATTTTTAGTAACTCACCGCTTTTAGCGTTGATACTAAAATTCCCGTCAAAATCAGTATCAGTATTGGTATTTGAATCAAGAGCGATAATTATTGCTCCCGGAATTCCCAAACCCTCTTTATCCAATACTTTTCCTTTTATTACTTGCGCTGACATATATGCAGGAAGTAGAATGAGTGCTAAAAAGCCAAATATAAAATTTCTCATGTATTAATAATTTGTTAAAGTTAGTGGTGCCAAATTAAGCAATTACAACGTTGTAGTAGTCAAAAGAGGAATACTACATAAATACATCACAATACTATATATCAACAATATACCTTTGATTAACAATGGCTAACGTTAAATAATAGAATCTGTATTACATCAGTATGATGTAGTAATGATGTATTGTAATTCTGTTAAAAATTACCCTCAAAAATATATTATATGTAAAAATTAACTAGTTTTTATATTGATAATAAAAACTTTGAAAGGTTATCATCCTGTACAAGTTGTAATTTCTTTCTTAATCTGTAACGATGTAATTCAACTCCGCGGAAAGAAATATTCATCATTGGCGCAATTTCTTTGGAAGAAAGATTCATTTTTAAATAGATGCACAACTTAATATCCTTAGGAGTAAGATTAGGATAGTTCTTAGAAAGTTTAATGATAAATTCGTTATGGATTTGATTTAAATTGGTTTCAAAAGTCTCCCACTCATGCTTATTAATAGCATTGATTTTTATGGTCTTACTAATTTCACTCTTAAGTTTGTTTAGATCCGTTTCTGAATCCAAAATCCCCTGGATACTTTCTATCATTTCACTTTGTTTAGCAATTGATAGTGATTTCCCAGTCACCTCCGATGATTTAGACTGCAGCTCCAGTTCTAAGATATGTTTTTCGTATTCTTGACTGTTTAATTCATTGTCTGCTTTTAATTCAATTTCCAAAATTTTCTTCTGATGTTTCAATTCTTCTTCGCGTAGTTCAAGTTTTTGAATGTAACGCATTTTATTCCATCTGTAATACACAAATAGCACGCTAGCAATTAATACCAAATACAACATTATCATCCAAAAAGAAAAATACCAAGGCTGTGCAACATAAAAGTCAAAACTTGAAACTTCATTAAAATCGACACCATCATGATTGTAAATCGTTAATGTATGACTACCACTATCTAAATTATTCAGAATAATCAATCCTTCATTTACTGGGGAATATTTTTCTGCGCCATTTATCTTATAAAACAGACTTGGTTTGTGTGATCCATATATTCCTGATAATACATCTACTTTTAATTCTGAATTATAATTAATTGTAGAATGATTAACGACTAATCTATTTTCATTAAAAGCTTCAATCTTTATTTTTGGGTTGACTACCTTCCTATTCTTCAATTGAAGCGATATGAACCCGTCATCTAGATTCAGCAAATAGGTATCTCCATTTTTAAAAATATTTAAATTATCATTGATAATTTTACCCTTATAATATTTCTCCTGGATCAGATTTCGAACAAAATCATTTCCTTTGACATCAACTTGATAAAGCAAGCCCTCTTGCAGCACTATAAAATGGTCTTCGTCAATTTTAACGACATCAGATGTATTTTCAAATTTCGAATTAAACAATTCGTTTTTCACTAATTGGTTGGAAATTGAATTATAGGTATACCAACTTTTGTGAATCAAAAAAAGAATTTCATTTCTAAACTCAAATATTTTTACTCCAAAATCATTTGTGTTTTTTTTACTTTTCTGTGTAATATTCTCCACACTAGTGGTTTCAAAAGCATCATTATATCTTATTCTATATAAACCTCTGTAATTATCAGCAGCCCATATTTCATTCTTTTTGTTTTGTGCAACATATTTTATTGGTTTCAAAATCCCTTTGACGGCAATTGTTTGAGAAAGATCCTTTACATTTTTATAGATCAAAATACCACTGTAATTGGTCTGCAGATAGGAATCGTTACTATTACTCTTTACTAAATTCCAACCTCCATTAATATTATTCAATTTTGAAAAAATAGCATCTTCATAAATATAAGTTCCTTCATTATGGCCGATGATATACTTCTTACCTATTTTACTAATATTCCACGCTTGCCCTTCTGAATTTGGGATTAGTGAGAAAGTAGTACCTTCATACTTAAAAACGCCATGATTTGACGCCATCAAAAAACCTTTGTCCGTTTTAACAACGGAGTAAACCGAACCTAAAGCACCACTATTGTCGTAAAAAATAGCAGTAGGCGAATTAATCTCTATATGAGCGATTCCATTATCTAGACCTAACCATAAATCGTTTTCTTTATCTAATCCTATACTTAAAATAGAGTTATTCATCAACACATTATTACGGTCAATATTAATATAGGTATTCTTATTAAGATCAAAAACATACACTCCTCTACTACTTGTTCCGATAGCTAGCTTGTTGTTTTTCAAGAAGTGAGCTACATTGATATTAGCCGTTTTTAAAGTTTCATTCAAAGGATTTTTCCAAGGAGCTAAAACACCATTTTCCTCCACATAAACGCCATTTTTCTTCGTAAAAAAATAGGTTTTGTTTTGGAACTTTTCAATATCGTGAATAACGTTGTTTTCTAAAACATCCCATCCTTTCACTTTTACCACTTGAGAATTGACCAACTTATAAATACCACTACTGACGGAAGCAATTAGAATTTGATTGTCTATCACATAACAATAGGAAATAAGAAATGATAATTTTATTTTTTTGACATTTTGTCCATCGTATTTGTAAATCGCATTGAAGGACTGAAAATAAATCGCATCATTAAATTTAAAAATTTTCCAGATTTCTTCATTTTCAATATCGTCAAAAACAGATTTTCCTTTAGAGATTGACACATAACTCATCTTGCCATTTTTGCGAACCCAGTATCCAAATTCTTTATAAGAACCGGAATAAATCTTATCCCCAACTACATAGATCGAACGAATAATAGTTTTATTAGGTAGCATGTTTTTTTCCCACTTTACACCATCATAACGCAGTAAGTAATGATTGTTAGCAAAATACATTGCGTTATCGCTCCCTTGCGCCACATTCCATGTTTGATTGTCACCCTGATAATTTGCTTTGTTGTAATTTTCCACAAACGGCAGCAGCTGCTGTCCATACAATTGGGTACATAATAGGAAGAAAAAAAATATTTTTAAAGTGTTAGCTTTCAAATCGAGAAGGTTTAAATTCCAAATATAATCACATTATTCGATATAGGACATAAAAAAGGCTTCTCAACAGAGAAGCCTTTTAAAGTATAAGTATTTTATTAATCTGAAAGAAGATCATAAACTTGATTTGCAATCTCAATTTCTTCATTGGTAGGAATCACCATAATTTTAGTTCTAGAATTGGGCGTGTTTATTTCCCGAATTTCTTTTGATCTAATTGCGTTTTTGGCAAAGTCTAATTCTAGTCCGAAATACTCCATATCAGTACACACCAATTCTCTAATATAACTAGAATTCTCCCCAATACCAGCTGTAAAAATAATAGCATCTACTCCGTTCATAACTGCAGTATAAGTACCAATGAATTTTTTAATTCGATAGGCATTCATTGCTAATGCTAATTGACACTCTTTATTACCTTGTTCTGCTTGCAATTCTATTTCTCTCAAATCACTATAACCAGTAAGCCCAAGCATACCACTTTTTTTAAGTAAAATATCATTCACTTCATTTGCGCTATATCCTAATGTATCTATCAAATAAAATATAAGAGCGTGATCAATATCACCACTCCTTGTTCCCATTATTAATCCATTTGACGGAGAAAAACCCATCGAATGATCGATACTTTTACCATCTTTAATTGCAGTCATACTACACCCATTCCCTAAGTGAATACTTATAATTTTGGAACTTTTATTTAAATACTCAATTGCTTTTTCTGAAACGTATTTATGACTAATTCCATGAAAACCGTATACCCTAATTTTATTTTCAGATAAAAATTTATTTGGAATCGCATATTTATAAGCTACTACAGGAATAGTTTGATGAAAAGCAGTATCAAATACGGCTACTTGTTTTGCTGTTGCAAAAATTTCTTCGACAACATTTATTCCTAATAAATTGGCTGGGTTGTGCAATGGAACCAAGGTAAAAAGCTCTTCAATTTTATCTTTAACCTCCTGATTGATTATAGTTGTATCTGAAAAATAAGTCCCTCCGTGAACCACCCGATGCCCTACAGCATCAATTTCTTTAGCACTTTTAATAACACCAATATTTTCATTCATCAATAATTCGGCAATCTTTATTAAGCCTATTTTATGATTTAATATTGGTAAGGTCTCTTCTAATTTTGTGGTATTTGTAACGTAGGTAAGATTTGATGTTTCTAAGCCTATTCGATCAATCATACCACTACAAATCACGAGCTGGTTTGGCATCTCAACTACTTGATACTTTATAGACGAACTTCCAGAATTTATTATGAGTATTTTCATTTACCTTTTATATTTTCCTCTCCCCCCTCGATAACTATAGGGACTCTTCAAAGGAGAGGGTGACTGGATGGATTTATTTTGTCTTTATTATTGTTTTTTTAAAACTTGAAACTTTTAACTACAACCCTTGTGCTTGAATTGCAGTAATGACCACCGTATTAATAATATCGTCGACCGTGCAACCGCGGCTTAAATCATTTACGGGTTTATTTAAGCCTTGCAACATAGGGCCGATGGCTAACGCTCCTGTTTCTCTTTGAACTGCTTTATAGGTGTTATTTCCCGTGTTTAAATCAGGAAAAATAAGCACACTTGCTTGTCCAGCCACTACTGAATTTGGCATTTTACTTTGACCAATTTCCATATCTACAGCTGCATCATATTGTATTGGCCCTTCAATTTTTAGATCAGGGCGCTTTAATCGAACTATTTCAGTTGCTTTTCTTACTTTCTCCACTTCATCCCCTTTTCCTGATGCTCCAGAAGAATAAGACAACATCGCTACTTTTGGCTCTATGCCGAAAGCCAAACTGGAATCAGCTGAGGAAATAGCTATTTCTGCCAATTGTTCTGCAGTAGGGTTTGGATTTATTGCACAATCCCCAAAAACAGAAACTCGATCTTCCAAACACATAAAAAATATGGAAGAAACGATACAGGAATTTGGTTTGGTTTTTATGAATTGTAATGCTGGCAAAATAGTATGTTGCGTTGTGTGAGCTGCTCCAGAAACCATTCCGTCCGCGTCCCCTTTATATACCATCATAGTTCCAAAATAAGAACCGTCTTCCATTAAATCTTTGGCCATCCCCATTGTCACATTTTTATTCTTGCGAAGCTCATAATAGGTGTTTACATAATCTTTAAAATTTGGAGATTCAATCGGATTGATGATTTTTACTTTCGAAAAGTCAAAAGCAATACCTAATTCTGCAACCTTGTTTTCTATTTGTTTTTTAGTTCCAAGAATAGAAATATCAACGACATCCATTGCTAACAAGCGTGAGGCTGCAATAATAATTCTGTCATCATTCCCTTCCGGCAAAACGATATGCTTTCTGTGTTTTTTAGCCCTTTTGACCAAGTTGTATTGAAACATTTTGGGAGTCATCCCTTCCGCTTCAAAAGAACTTAACTTTTCACCAAGGCTGTCCATGTCGACATATTTCTCAAAAGTATTTATAGAGGTCTCTATTTTCTGTTTGTTATCAGCATAAATTTCAGCCTTTATATCTCCTATTTTATTGGTGATACTATACGTACCGCCTTCAACGGAAATAATAGGAACAATACTAGTCAATCCTTCAATTAATTTTAGAATGCTTTCATCAGGAACTATATTACCTGTCAAAATGATCCCTGAAATCGAAGGGTAATTTGCAGATTCATTGGCTTGTAATGCACCCAGTATAATATCTGCTCTATCACCAGGCGTTATAACAAGCGCCTTATCTTTAAGATGCAACAGGTAGTTGCGCAACTGCATGGCTCCAACGCTAAAATTCCCGATTTCATTATTTAAGAATTCGCCACCAAACAGTATTTTAGCATCGAGTTCATCTACAATTTCTTTAATCGTTGGATTATTCAAACTAGAAATTAGCGGAATAGCATTTACCAAAATTTCTTTTGGTAAGCTAGCTTTCAAACCGTCTGCAACTACTTTGATATTTTCAGGTTGCACTTTATTAGCGATAATTGCCAGCACTTCAACATCCTTTATTTTATAGGAATCGTATGCCAGATATAAACTGTCCACTAACTCCTCTAATGTCTTGCCTACACCTGAACCCACAATTATTGTTGGAATCCCAAGGTTTTTAGCGATAAGGACATTCATATCAAACTCGATAACCGTTCCTTCACCACTAAAGCTGGTTCCCTCGACCAAAACAAAATCAAATTGCTCTTCTAGTCGCTTGTATTTATCAATGATTAAATCCAGGACTTCTCCTATTTTACCTTTGTTTTTCTTTTTGATCAGCTTGCTTTTTGTAATAGCAAACGCATCTTCAAATGCAATATCCAAACCAAAATGAGAGATTACGGTTTCAATATGATTATCTAATTTACCATCTTCAAAATCCTCAATTATTGGACGAAAGTAGCCCACTTTGGCTGTCTTACCAATGAGCATACTCATTAAACCTAAAGTAATAATGGATTTCCCGCTATTACTCTCAGATGTTGCTATATATATGGCTTTGTTCATTTTGTTAATTTTTTAATTGCTTAAATCTAATATCCTTTATGAATTTTTTTAAAACATATAAATTCATAGATCTTATATTCTTTTAAAGTCATTTAGCTTTGATAAACATCCCCATTTTACTGAATACTATGCCCTGAAACTTAATTATCCCTCCTAAAACCACTTTCTCTTTCTAAAATAAAACACCATAATGATTCCTATTACAAACATAACACCTATCACAGTATAATAGCCATTTTTATACTGAAGTTCCGGCATATGCTGAAAATTCATTCCGTAAACACCTGCAATAAATGTAAGAGGGATGAATATGGCCGAAACAATCGTCAAGGTTTTCATGATCTCATTCATCTTATGAGACTGCGAAGAAAAAAAGAAATTAGAAGCACTTTCTAACATCCCCATATCAGAGTCAATCTGTTCCAAAAGCTCTAAACTCTTTTGATGTAATCGAGAGAAATAACCAAAAGTTTCTGATTCTATAACACTGAAATCTTCATCTTCCTTTAAACTTTTAATCGCATACAAAGAGTCTCGAAGCGGAATTATCGCCCGTTTCAAAAAATTGAAATTATCACGGTGTTTTTCAATTCGTATCAGAATCTCAGGATCCGCACTATTCTTGGAAAGGTTTATTAATTCTTCCACTTTATCTTCTTCATTTTCGATAGTGACATAGAAATTCTCCATAACAGCATCTAACAACAAATAGAGTAAAAAATCTGCCTTTTTATTGCGAACACTTCCAGATTGATTTCTAATTCGTTCCCTTATATGTGAAAAAAAATCACTTCGCTTTTCTTGAAAAGAAATTAGAACATTGTTTTTTATCAAAAAACTAATCTGCTCCACATTGATGTTATCAGAATTCTCAGTAGGCAACATCGACTTTATATTAAAAAACAAAGTATCCGGAGATTCTTCGAGTTTTGTTCGCCTCGTAGTATTTAAAATATCAGAAAGCAGAAAATTATCAATTTTAAAAAAAGCACCTATCGCTTCAATGATTTCAATTTCATTTAAACCATGGAGATTCAGCCAATTTGTTTTTTGATCAATAATACAACTCTTTAAGTCGATAATGTCAACATCTTCATACTCAAAAAAATCCACAGTATCATACACAAACAATTGCATCTCCGATTCCATCTTCTTATGCCTTCCGGTGTATTCAAGCTGATTCGGCTGTGCTTTGCGGCCTTTCTTAAATTTAATCTTCCTCATACAAATAATATATACGGTAATATTACAAAAAACTTTTTTCAATCAATACTACCTTAACGTTTTTGAAAAAAGTACTAACGAAAATTACTAATACTTCATAATGGTAATAAACAAAGGTATTAACACTACTACTTTTGTTTTATGAGATAAATCATGTTTTAGAGTAAAACAAAAAGCCGAGCTATTTCTAGCTCGGCTTTAATAAACAAAAAAAATTATTTTTTTTAGTTCGTTTGTGACTTCACAGCTAATGTATAAATTACCAATCCAAAACCAATTTTATTGATTGCATCTGCGATATTGTAGACAACATCAATATTACCAGCAGGAATTATTCCGTTGTACCATCCAGTTGTTCCCATCATATACCCTAATGGATAGATTGACCAACCTACAAGTACAAACCAACATAATATTTTGTGTGCAGCAAGTACATTTCCCCCTGCAGCTTTCGCTAGTTTTGAAGCTTCTCCTAACCATATTTCGTAGACAATTGCGAAATAAGCTAATCCTGAAACTGCTCCCCACATTGAAGCATTCGCTGTATCTACAACTTCTCCAAAGTAACCTGTAACTAACATTATTAAAGAATAGATAATCATTTTCCATAACAAGGATTGCTTAGCTCCTGCTATTTTCAGTATTAAATAAAACTCAACACACATTAATGGCACCGTCAATACCCAGTCGACATAACGGAAAAAAGTAGGTGATTCACCAAATGCAGCCCAATAATCTCTCATGTAGAAATAATGAACAGCTGCAATAAAAGTAATTAAACCCGAAACCAACACTGAAGTACGCCACTTTTTGTCAAATTGGCTCAGTGATAAAAAGAAAAATGCAGACGCAGCCATCATTGCCATGCATCCTACGAAAAAAGTAAACCCTACATAGTCCGTAGGAGATAATTTTGAAACCATTCCTGAAATAAACATAAAATTTGTCATAGTTAAAATTTAAGGTTAAATTTTTTTTTGTTCATGTAAATATAAGAATAGTTAGACAAACAAAATATTTTTTGTTCAACTATTTTTTCTTAATTTTAAACAAAATTAACTTAACCATGCTTAGATATACAAATATTGCAATCGTAGCAAGCTTTTTTTGCCTATGGCTCAACTCCTTTTTCCCTAAAGAAATACAAATATTCATTGGTTTTTCACTCATTTTTACATTCGGAATTCTACATGGCGCTAATGACTTGCTTTTAATTAAGAATACAAACGATTCAAAAAATAAAATTACATCTAAAAAAATAGTACTATATTATGTTATTGCAGTCCTATTTGGATTGTTATTATTCTATTTGATACCGATAGTAGCCTTGCTTCTGTTTATTTTAGTTAGTGCCTTTCACTTTGGCGATCAGCAAGGGTTCTATTTAGATTTTAAAGTATCAAAATACATCCTGATCTTTTACCCTTTCATTTACGGAATCGTTATATTATTTTTATTGTTTTTCTTTCATTCCAATGAAGTCAAAGTCATCGTAACTGAGATTATACGATTTAAAGTCCCTACGTTATATATAAATGAAATCCTCATGACTAGCGGATTGATCTTTCTAAGTATAAGTGCTTATTTTTATTGGAAATTTGAATCCTTTCGAAAAAAATTACAAATAGAATTATTTTTGCTTGTGGTTTTTGCCATTTTATTTAAAACTTCGAGTTTAATATGGGGGTTTGCAATCTACTTTATTATTTGGCATAGTATTCCTTCTATTTTAGATCAAATAAAATTTATTTATGGTTCATTTACTTTTAGCAACTTTATAGCCTATTGTAGGAACGCTTTTGCGTATTGGCTGGCTTCATTATTAGGAATAGGACTTCTCTATTTCCTATTTAGAGATAAGGAAATATTTAATGCTCTTTTTTTCTCTTTTCTTGCAGCTATCACATTTCCACATGTATTAGTAATTCTGAAAATGATGCATAAAAAAAATACAAAAAGCGCATAAAAAAACCGAGCTATTTCTAGCTCGGTTTTTTTTATTATATAGTAGAGATACACCGCAGTGTATCTCTACAGGAAATAATTATTTTACTTCTTCGTAATCGACATCTTGAACATCATCTCCTTGAGCTTCACCTTCTGGTTTAGCTTCACCTTGACCTTGTTCTCCTTGAGCGTACATTGCTTCAGTAGCAGTTTTCCAAGCAGCATTGATATTATCTAATGCAGTTTGAATTGCAGGAATGTCTTGAGATTGGTGAGCCATTCTCAATTCAGTTAATGCATATTCTACAGCTACTTTGTTTTCGTCAGATAACTTAGTTCCAAGTTCTTTCAATTGAGTTTCAGTTTGGAAGATCATTCCATCTGCTTCGTTCAATTTTTCAGCTCTTTCTCTTGCGATTTTGTCAGACTCAGCGTTAGCTTCAGCATCTTGTTTCATTTTTTCGATTTCTTCAGATGTTAATCCAGAAGAAGCTTCGATACGAATATCGTGAGATTTTCCAGTTCCTTTATCAGTTGCAGAAACTTTGATGATACCATTAGCATCAATATCAAAAGTTACTTCAATTTGTGGAACTCCTCTTGGAGCTGGTGGTAAACCATCTAAATGGAAACGACCAATTGTTTTATTATCAGCAGCCATTGCTCTAGCTCCTTGCAATACGTGAATTTCAACTGTTGGTTGAGAATCTGCAGCAGTAGAGAATACTTGTGATTTTTTAGTTGGAATAGTAGTATTAGACTCAATAAGAGTTGTCATAACACCACCCATAGTTTCAATACCTAAAGATAAAGGTGTAACGTCAAGTAACAATACATCTTTTACATCTCCAGAAAGAACTCCACCTTGAATAGCTGCTCCAATTGCAACAACTTCATCAGGATTAACTCCTTTAGATGCTTTTTTACCAAAGAATTTTTCAACTTCTTCTTGAATTTTTGGCATACGAGTAGATCCACCTACTAAGATAACTTCGTCAATATCAGAAACAGATAAACCTGCATCTTTCAACGCTTTAGCAACTGGTGCCATAGAACGTTTTACTAATGAATCAGTTAATTGCTCAAATTTAGCTCTAGATAATTTTTTTACTAAGTGTTTTGGTCCTGAAGCTGTAGCAGTTACGTAAGGTAAGTTGATTTCAGTTTCAGTAGAAGAAGACAATTCGATTTTTGCTTTTTCAGCAGCTTCTTTCAAACGTTGTAAAGACATTGGATCTAAACGTAAATCAATATCTTCTGCAGTTTTAAATTCGTCAGCTAACCAGTCAATAATTTCGTGGTCAAAGTCATCTCCACCAAGGTGAGTATCACCATTTGTAGACAATACTTCAAAAACTCCGTCTCCTAATTCAAGAACAGAAATATCAAATGTACCTCCACCTAAATCGTAAACAGCAATTTTTTGATCAGTTCCTTTTTTATCAAGACCGTAAGCTAAAGCTGCAGCTGTAGGTTCGTTGATAATACGCATTACTTTAAGACCTGCAATTTCACCAGCTTCTTTTGTAGCTTGACGTTGTGCATCATTAAAGTAAGCAGGAACAGTAATAACTGCTTCAGTAACTGTTTGACCTAAATAGTCTTCAGCAGTTTTTTTCATTTTTTGAAGAGTCATTGCTGACAATTCTTGTGCAGTATATAAGCGACCATCAATATCCACACGTGGTGTATTGTTGTCTCCTTTTACTACTTTGTAAGAAACTCTTTTTATCTCAGCCGAAACTTCGCTAAAAGAATGTCCCATAAAACGTTTAATAGAAGCAATTGTTTTGGTAGGATTTGTTACCGCTTGTCTTTTTGCAGGATCTCCCACTTTGATCTCTCCACCTTCAACAAAAGCGATGATAGATGGTGTTGTTCTTTTTCCTTCTGCATTAGGGATAACAACTGCTTCGTTACCTTCCATTACAGAGACACAAGAGTTTGTCGTACCTAAATCAATTCCGATTATTTTACCCATTTTTATTTATATTTAATTATAATGTATACTCGTTTTTATTACTTGATGACTGTAAAGCAATCTTTGTGCCAACACAAAACCCTCTAATCAATTGTCAGTTTTTGTTAAAATGGCGGAAAATACTCTGCCAAGATGACATTTTAGGCTGACTGTCATTGATAAAGTCACAAAATGCAGTTGGCAGTTTCTATATTAATATTCAGAAGCTATTCCTGCTCTCCGCTGTATTCCCGATAAACAAAAACTACGGCTAAAAAAAAGCCTTGTTTTTCTAAGTCGGGAGATGCCGCTGCTATCAGGGCTAGGGCATTTGTGTATTCAATTTACTTCAACAGAGTTAGGAATCTTCATTAGCTCTTTCAAAAAAATCCAATTTGATAAGTTCCCAAGATTTATCTAATAAACATATTGGATCAAAATCAGCATCTGCCGATTCAAAATTTACAAACTGAGATTTAATAGTAGATCCATCATTATAAGGATAGCGTTGTCCATAAAACAAAATCATTTCATCAATAGATACTTTATCAAGGTAGTAATGTAAATCCCAAAAATCTTTTTTTCTTCCTCCTCTCAAAACAACATCTAGTTTCATAGCTATAATTTCATTTTCAGCAGCCATTCGAATACCCTCTTTATCAACGCTCTCAAAAATAAATTCATCTGTATAATAACAATCTATTTTTACAAAATCTTCCTTCGAATTCCCTACCTCAAAAAAAGTTCCAAATCCAACATCATCAAGATTCCTAGAGCTGCAATACGGATATTTATTCTCAAGAAAACTCCTAATTTCTTTAAAATCAATTGAACCATAGTCTGCAGCAGTAAACAAATCAATATCAACCGACATTCTGTGACCGATTTGTAAACTCAAAGAAGTTCCTCCAACTAATCGAAAAGAAGCAAATAAATCTTCTTCCATTAAATCAATTAAAATTTGTTTAAGCAATGGTGAAACTGTGTTCCAATACATAAGCTATCTTGTTAGTCGTTCAGGATTTAGTAAATTAATTTTAGAAACTTCCTCTTTCCCGTAAAAACGTATAATTTCTTCTTGTTCTATTTTATTGCCATAAGCAAAAACACGTTTCACAATCGAAACCTTCATCAATTTCCAATCGATTCTATCAAAAGTAGTATCCCAAAATACTCCTTTTCTAAATTTAAATAGATTCGGTTTATAACTACTGTCTTTCTTGGCTTCCTTTATGTCGTAAAAAACTTGAAGTGTCATTAAGAAACCTTCTTCAAATTCTAGCATCTCCTCTATTTTAAGCGACAAATCAACATTCATCCTCCTACTGCCTTTTATAATCGCACCAAGAGTTTGAGGATGTTCATCAATAGAAAGCGCAAACTGTCTTTTATTGATGTTCCTTCTCTTCAACTCCCGCTCAACCATTTTACCAGGATGAATTCCTTTTATAATGTCAATCATTTTCATATTGCAAATGTAAACAAAATTGTTTACATAGTTTTTAATTTAACACTCAAACACTTATGAAAAAATCAGAACTAAACCATTCATTCCAAAAACTACAAGAAAACTTTAACCTCTTTCATTTCTACTACATAAAAAAGTTACCTAAATTTGGAGCTTACCCATTCCAGTTAAAGCAAACTACAAAACCCCAATAAATTAAAAATGGAAGATTCATTTATAGCATCAAGTAGCATTACTTTTTTAAAAAATCTAGAAAAGAATAATAATAAAGATTGGTTTGCAGAACATAAAACACAATATACAAAAGCACAAAGCAATATTATTGCCTTTGCTGACCATCTCATTGCACTAATGAATGCTCATGATGCTATAGAAAATGTGTCAGGAAAGAAAAGTCTGTACCGGATTTATAACGATGTCCGATTCAGTAAAGACAAATCACCTTACAAACCACGATTTGCATTAGGTTTACAAAGAGCTACTAAATTAAAAAGAGGTGGCTATTATTTGAATATACAACCTAGTAATAATTTTCTAGCAGCTGGTTTTTTCTCCCCTAATCCAGATGACCTGAAAAGAATAAGAAAAGACATCGAACTAAATCCTGCAGCATGGCGCAAAATTTTAAATTCAAAATCAATAAAGGATAATTTTGTGGAATTAGCAGGAAATAAAGTCCCAACGTCCCCAAGAGGATTTTCTAAAGACCATGAAGCCATCGATTTAATTCGGCATAAACAATTTGTCTTGAGGCATAATTTTACAGATAAAGAAGTAATTGACCCACAATTTGTTTACAAAGTAAACGAAATATTTAAATCAGTGAGAACCTTTTTTGACTATATGAGCACTGTTCTTACCACTGATTTAAATGGGGAAATTAAAGTTTAGCACAATGCGCGCTATTCAAATACCTTAGCATTCCAATAAAAGTAAAACAAACAGATACATATAGTAAATCGCACTTTTTAAAAACATCTTACAATACAGCGATCTCCAACAAATTCTCAATTACAGTATTTTAACTATATTTGACCTTTCAAAAACAAAAAATTATGTTTACCCTAGAACAAATTAAACAAGCACATGATAAAGTGCAAACAGCTGATGATTTTACAAATTACATTCAAGAATTAATCAATCTAGGTGTAAAAGGATACGATACTCATGTGAATGATGGACGTGTAGCTTATTATGGTGAAAACGACTATGCAGTAAGTACTGATAAAAAATACGACGAAATTAAGATCGCTCCAATGGCAAATAAAGAACGCTTTATCGAATTTCTTGTAATGCATCAAGACGGACAAACCGATTATTTTACTTTTTGCCAGCAGGCAGCTCAATCTGGAATTGCTAAATGGCGTGTAGACATTATCGAGATGACCTGCACTTATTTTGACACAGCTGGTGATGCCATTATCATTGAAAAAATTCCGAGTTAATTTTCAGCGCTTTAAAAACTGAATTATCAAACAACTAGCCTTTGGTTCTTCATTGTTTTATTATACTTAAATAGACGAAAAAATATAGACATAAAAAAAACGGGAATAAATCCCGTTTTTTTTTATAATTGTATTTTAGTTAAATTTAGAACTTAAAGTTAAGTCCTGCGGAAAAAGTTGTTCCACTAAAACCAAATTGGTTTACTTCCCAAGCATATTTGAAACGACCTCCTAAATCAGTAACAACATCTCCTTTTGGATCCAATTTGTCTGGATACACATTAAATAGATTGTTTACCATTACATTAGCAGATATAGTACTTGTAAATTTATAAGCAACACCTAAGTCTGTAATTACCTTTCCTGCAAAAGTTTGATCTTTGGAAACATCAGTAGCATGTTGCCAAGTAACCTCACCAAAATAAGTATTGTTAAATATAAAAGTTGTTTTTTTCAAATCGTAGTTCGCTCCTAATAATACTTTTGTATTAGGTCTTGCGCTTAGAATTCTACCTTGCTCTTTACGGTTAAAAATATCATATCCGTTAGCTTTCAAAATAGCTGGTGTAGCAATTTGTCCGTCAATTTTAGTCTTAGCGATATTAGATGCTAAACTAAGTCCTAATTTACCAGTTCCTATTTCTAGGTTTTTATAATTCAAAACAACATCAACTCCTTTAGTTATTGTATTAACAGCATTGATAAAAAACTTCATACTTGTAATATCGTTAGCTAATAAAACCTGTTCAACCGGGTTTATAGTCGTATCATCTCCGTCAAAACCAACCTCTCCTGAAAACAATACGCGATCTTTAACCTTGATATGATAGAAATCAAGCGAAGCAGAAAAATTAGGCCCTGATCTAAAAGTAACTCCTGTTGAAATATTTTGCGATTTCTCAGCATGTAATTGAGGCACTCCAAGTCCAATAACCGCTGGATCTACATTATTAAAAGTTCCTTGATTAGAAATTGTACCTCCAGAAACAAGCGTTTGAATATTACTCAAGTAAATCTGGTGTAATGCTGGAGCTCTAAATCCTGTACTGTAAGAGGCACGTATAGCAATATCATCATTAAGTTTGTAACGCGAGTTTACTTTCCAAGAGACATTATCTCCAAAATCTGAATAGTTCTCATATCTAATAGATCCTCCTATTAAAAAAGCTTCTGTCATATCGTAATCTAAAGTAGTGTAAACACCAAAATTGTTACGATCTTTTTTTAATGCATTGGCAGGTTGTAACCCAGGGAACGACTGCGCGCCACCGTCTACATAAGACTCTACCTGACCAGCTCTAGCTTCAAATTGCTCTTTTCTTAATTCTGTACCAAAACCAAAAGTTACTTTATCAAAAGTTCTGCTAAAATCAGCATTACCTACTAACTGACTAAAAGAATACCCACCAACATTAAATGAGGTTGGACTACTAGCACCCAAAGAAGGATTTAATGTATTGTCAACAGTATAATCTACTTTATTAGAACCAGCTGTTAAACTGAAATCGGAATTAAAACCAAACAAAGTAGTTTTTATCCCAATAGATCCCAGGTTATCAAAAATATCTGTTTTAAAGGTAGGTTGGAATCCATTATAGGTTGTTCCGGCATCGTGTAATAAATTGTTATCGTCTGAAACCCAGTAAGGCGCTCTGTACAAAGCAAAACTCGTTCCTTTTCTAATATTAACATCTCCAAAAGCATAAAGCGTAGTTTTATCAGAAAGAGGATATTCAGCATTCACAACTAAAGCACCCATTTTAGAATCTGGTTGCCCGATAGTCATCCCTAAATCAGGATTTTTACTTAACCAATCTCCCCATGTCGCATCGTCTGCAGCTACTCCAAACAAATCGTCTTTACCCGGTTTTGCCGCTCTGTTTGTTTTCTTTTGATCTAAATAAGAAAGATTGAAATTTACAAAACCTTTGTCAGCAATTTTAAATCCTGAATTTAAATCAGCTCCAAAATTGAAACCATCTCCTTGTGAAGTCACTCCAGATGTAACATTTACTTCAGTAAAGTTAGTTTGTTTTTTAAGGATAATATTCACTACTCCGGCAATAGCGTCTGAACCGTATTGAGATGAAGCTCCGTCACGTAGTACTTCTACTCTCTCGATAGCTGAAAACGGAATACTTTTCATATCTGTTCCTACCTCTCCTTTACCCGGAGTATCATTAATATACACTAATGCACTTTGATTTTTTCTTTTTCCGTTTACCAAAACCAAGGTACGGCTTGGTCCTAATCCACGTAAATCTGCTGGGTCAAAATGAGCCGTTGCATCAGATATAGCTTGAGTACTTGAATTAAATGAAGGGATTTTATAGGCTAACATTTTATCAAAAGTAACCTGCCCACTTGATTTAAGATCTTCAGCGTACAACTTATCAATAGGTACAGCAGAGTTTAATACACTTCTCACTTTTGATCTGTTTCCTGTAACAACAACCTCATCTAAACTGTTATTAGGATTTAATTTAAAAACGATAGCAGCAGCTGCATTAGTTACCTCTATGTTTTTATTTTGAAATCCCACATATTTCGCTATTAATGTAACAGGAAATCCTTTTACCTTAATTTCAAAATTACCGTTCCCATCTGTAGTGACTCCAGAAGAAGTTACTTTATCTACAACATTAGCATAAGGTAAGGCTTGTCCATTCTCATCCATAACAACCCCTTTGATTGTTTGGGCATTCATAACTGTGGGTCCTATTATCATAAATAATACGACTAAAAAAAATTGGTTAAATTTCATAAATGGTTTTTTTTGTTTTTTTTTGTAATCTAGAGAACAAATCTATCATTTTTTGTTAAAGAAACCTTAATGTAACTACATTTTTATTTAAAAAAATAAAAATATCACATATTGACTGTTATTACGCAAAAGCCTTACAAACACTACTGTTTTCAAATATAAATAGTCAAAAACCGTCACCATATGCCAATTACTAAATCAAACTACATCTAAGTTTCTTTACTCGTTACTCTATTTTTTTTCTCGTACTGCAAGACTTTAATTACAATTGACCACGATGGTTTCAACGTTCGCGACTGCCAGCAAAAGTTATTGGTTTTACGAGTCCACTAAAATCGGATAGCGTGCTAAGCATTGGAGCCGATAGTGTAGTAATGAGAAACGATAATTTGGTAGAGAAATTAGGAGAAAATAGTATTGATGTAGTAATTGATTTGGTTGGAGGTAAGCAATGGCCGGATCTATTGAATGTACTAAAACCTTTTGGGCGATATGCAGGTGCAGGTGCAATTGGAGACGCACATGTTGAATTGGATATAAGAACACTTTACTTAAAAGATTTACGACTTTTTGTATGTACGGTTCTTGATGAAGGTGTTTTCTCAAATCTAGTAAAACGTATTGAGAGTGGAGGCATTTCTCCATTGGTTGCAGCTACCTATCCGTTATAAGATACTGTTGCTGCATAGTAAGTTTTTTTAGAGAAAACATACTGGTAAAATTGTACTGAAAGTTGGACAAAAAAAGAATTCGTAAACAAAAACAGTAGTAACTAAGACATAAAAAAGGGAACCGCATTTTAGTAATGCGGCTCCCTTTTTATATTCATTTAAAGTTTTAAACTTCCAGATTATTTCATCCAAGAGTCAACCAAAACTTTATTGGCTTCATACCATTCTGTAGCTCCTGCTTCTTCACCTTTGTCTTTAATGGCTGTCATTAATTCGGCCAATTGCCCTTCTTTAAGGTTAAAGTTTTTGAAAAAAGTTGCTGCCTCAGGTTTGTCTTCTTCAAATCCTCTTCTTGAAATAATTGTACAAGCATCTTTTGGGTAAACTCCTTTAGGATCTTTTAAATATTTTAAGTCGTTTTGAGACCATTTGAAATGTGGTTTCCAACCTGTTACTACAATCCACTCTTTATCCCTGATTGCTTTCTCAAGACTCGCCACCATTGCAGGTCCGCTTGATGTAATTTGCTCATAGTCTAAACCGTATAAATCTATTGCTTTAACCGTGTTAGCATGAATACCGGCACCACCACCAATACCAATAATTTCACCCTTAAATTTATCTTTATTAGCGTTCAACTCTTCTATAGAGTTAATTGTTACATAAGCAGGAACAACTAAACCAGTTGTACCCTCGCTAAATGCTTCGCCTAACACTACTAGTTTATCACCATAATCGGCCCAGTAATCTTTATGCGTATTAGGAAGCCATGCATCAAGAAACACATCCCCTTTTGAGTCGTCTTTCGACAATTCTCCATAAATTAAGCCTGGTGCAAGATTGGTTAATGTCACCTCATAATCGTGTGATTCAAGTGCTGCTTTTGCTAAATAAGTGAACGCAACTCCTTCAGACCAATTGGGATAAAAGATGCTAACTTCTTTTTTATTTTCGCCTTCTTCTTTTTTCTTCTCACCGTTCTTGCATGAACTAACTGAAACAGTTAATAGTGCAACTCCAAGTAAGATTCCTAACTTTCTCAATTTCAACATAATTATATTTATTTATTATTATTCTTATTACTCTTATTTTTTCTTTGCGATAGCTTGTGTCGTTCTGTCTAAAATTATCGCCAATATCACAATACCTAATCCAGATTCAAAACCTTTTGCAATGTCGTTCTGTTGAATTCCCTGGTAAACAATACTTCCCAGCCCTTTAGCTCCTACCATCGAAGCAATCACCACCATTGATAAAGCCAATAGTATTACCTGATTGATGCCTGCCAAAATAGTTGGTTTTGCCAAAGGCAACTGTATTTTAAATAAAATTTGTCTTTCGGTTGCACCAAAAGCGCGTCCGGCCTCGATTACATCCTCTGCAACATTTCTAATTCCCAGACTCGTTAACCGAACAGCTGGCGGCAGCGAGAAAATTACAGTAGCCACAACTCCAGGAGTATTTCCTACACTAAAAAAGAAAATAGCCGGTATCAGATAAACAAAGGCCGGCATGGTTTGCATCAAATCAAGTATAGGCCTAATAATCACGTCAGCTGTTGTGCTACGGGCAGCCACAATTCCTAACGGAACACCAAAAAGCAGCGCAATCAGGGTGGAAACAATAACCAAGGTGGTTGTTTGTATGGATTCTTCCCAGTAGCCCATCGCAAAAATCAACAATAATCCAAAAACAGCAAATAGTGCTAATCCTGATCCTTTTTTTAATCCTTCCATTTTAAAGGCACTTTTCCCGGCATTGGCATAATATGCCCCCAAGGCTACAAATGCAATAATGATATAAAAAGGGATATCCAGTAATACGTCATTCATACTGTCAACCGTCCAGGAGATAACGCCATCTATAGCTCCCCATAATCCAGAAAAGTTCTTTTCTAACTTATTAATTCCAATTTCTATATATTTACCAAGGTCAATTAACTTTTCCATATTACATTTCGTTTGCACGTTCTTTTAGTTCACTTATTTCTTCCTTTTCAAATCGCGTAGCTTCAATAATCAGAGAAGTTTGAGATATCAGACCAAGTAATTTCCCAGTCGCTTCCTCAATAACAGCCAGAGGGTATTTAGTCCCTGTAATCAAGGGTAACATATCTTCTACGGAATAGGATTTATATACACTAGGGACATTTGTTCTTAGCACTTTCTCAACAGACATTACTTTTTCTTTTTCCAATTCTAGCAAATCCTCTAACCAGACATAACCAAGAAATTTTTTCTTTTCATCTTCCACAGGAAGAATCTCAACTCCAACTTCACTCATTTTTCGGATGGCACCTTTGGGTCCGTCTTTGCCCATTTGAACCAGCGTAACCTTTTTAAACATTAAAGATTCAGCTGTAATAATAGTTTTTCGATCCACTTTATTAACAAAAGCTTCAATGTAAGTAGTTGCTGGATTTGTTAAAATATCTTCTGCTGTTCCAATTTGTTCCACGACACCATCTTTCATAATAGCAATACGGTCACCAATTTTCATGGCTTCGTCTAAATCATGAGTAATAAATACGATTGTTTTGTGTAACTTGTTTTGTATAGCGAGCAACTCATCCTGCATATCCGATTTAATCAATGGATCAAGTGCAGAAAACGCTTCGTCCATCAGCAAAACTTCAGGATCATTTGCTAGGGCCCGTGCTAAACCAACCCTTTGTTGCATACCTCCTGACATTGCCGATGGATATTGATATTCATACCCTTTTAATCCCACTGTTTCTAGTGCCTGCAGGGCTTTTTCTTCCCGTTCCTCCTTTGCTTCTCCCCTGATTTCTAATCCAAAAGCAGCATTCTCAATAATCGTTCTGTGTGGCAGCAGACCAAACTTTTGAAATACCATACTCATTTGTGTACGTCTGGTTTCCAATAGTTCTTTATTTGTCTCGCGGGTAATATCATGATCATCGAAAAAAACTTTACCAGACGTAGGTTCGTTTAGCCGGTTCAAACAACGGATTAAAGTAGATTTTCCACTACCGGACAAGCCCATAATTACAAAAATCTCACCTTCCATAATTTCAAAGCTAACCTTGTTGACACCAACAGTACATTTTGTTTTCTTGAGGATTTCTTCTTTTGAAATACCTTTCTCAAGTAGAGCGAGAGCCTCCTGTTTACGTTTTCCGAAAATTAGGGTTAAGTCCTCAACCTTGATTTTTATTTTTCTTTTCTCCTCCATAATATCTCTATTTTCTAATTAAAAGTAAAACGATATTAAGATTGAAGCGCATCTCCCAATCAGCATCAATGGTCCTGTTAAATAAGGTATTTCCTCAAAACAGACCCTAACCAGGGTTAGTTTTTTCCTTGCGCTGCATTAATGTAGTTATCAACATGTCCTGCACTAACTAATATTCCTTTAAGTTCATAAAAGAATATTCGACTCTATCATCTGATTTCTGAAAATCAAATGTAAAGCCGTCAACTTTTTCGTTATTTTGTTTGTGAATTTTATTCTTGATGGATTACAAATATACAACTAAAAGCCCCTTTAAACATATGTTAACGCATAAATCGGACTTTATCGACCGTTGCGCAGCCCTATATTATTTCAAAAAAACAAGATTTATTTTTTGAGAATTGTTGATTTAATAATATTTTAAATCCTTTTTATTTTAGCGTATATGCTTTTTTTTTGATTTTAATCAGCACGAAAAGATCCCCGTTCTGCAAAGATTTCCTCTAAAAAATAAATCTATCGCTTGAACTGCGCAAAGACATAAAATATTGATTAGCAAACCTAAAATTCACATACCAATTCTGTGCTATTAAGTATGGACAAACGATTTATTCATAATAAAGCAAATAGTTAAGAAGGGTACAAAATAACTGCAATTATTCCCAAAGTGAAAATTGTTGATTTGTACTAATTAAGATTTATAGACTCAACCCCAAAATTTGGAGAAATCTATAATTAATTCTAAGCTCTGAGTTACTCACTTATGTCTTCCTTAAAAGCCGCAATCTCAAAGTATCTTACGTAGATAGAACAGTCACGCTTAATTTTTCTCATAAGTAGGAAATGTTATAAAAAAATATCGCTTAAAAAAAGTGATTTTTTTAAGCGATATTAAGATAGAATAATTAAATCCTTGCAAAAGGCCCAACTAAATTTCCACTATTAAAAAAGTCATCTAGCTGAAGTTGTACATAGAATATTTTCTTAATAAAGAATAGCCCAAGTATATTACCACGGTATAGGATTATAATCTTTTAAAAATTTTCCGCACCAGTGTTTTCCAGTATTTATACCATCAAACAAGGGATCCATTACGCGTGCGGCGCCGTCAACAATATCTAAAGGTGGTTGAAAATCTTCCAACTCCTGTTTCTTTTTGGCTAATTCGGCAGGATCTTCGTCGGTTACCCAACCTGTATCAACTGCATTCATAAATATTCCATCTTTTGCTAAAGTCCCAGAAGAGGTGTGCGTTAGCATATTTAGAGCAGCTTTGGCCATATTAGTATGAGGATGGCGGTCTTCTTTAAAAAAACGATGAAACTTTCCTTCCATAGCCGAAACATTTATGATGTGTTTTTTTCCCGTATTGTCTTTCTTCATTATTTCCGAAAGGCGGTTACACAACACAAATGGTGCTACAGAATTCACAAGTTGTACTTCAATCATTTCAGTAGTTTCAATTTGCCCCAATCGCAAACGCCAACTATTCGTTTTCCTTAAATCTACTTGCTGTAAATCGGCATCCAATTCTCCTTCTGGAAATACTTCATTCGCCACCAGTGTATTGTCAAAGCTATACGGAATCTGAGATAATTTGGCGGAAGCCCGTAAACCAATTCCAGGTTCCGGTCCGTGCCAAGTAACTGGCATATTTTGATTAGAAGAAGCTCCCGCAGTCAGTACTTTTAATTCCTGTAAACAATCTGCGTGATCCAGCAATAAATCCTGTACCTGCTTTGGTAAGGCACTTATCGGGCGCTCTTCGTTAGCCATTAAATGAGTATAGAATCCCGCTGGTCGTCTCACTGTTTGTGCTGCATTATTGATCAGAATATCGAGACGTTCGTATTTTTGCTCTATAAAATTGCAAAAAATCTCTACGCTAGGAATATGTCGTAAATCCAATCCGTGAATTCTTAAACGATGCCCCCACTCCATGAAATCCTCCTCCTTAGAAAAACGCATGGCCGAATCTACTGGAAAACGGGTCGTCGCAATAACGGTTGCTCCACCACGCAAAAGCATTAGAGTAATATGATATCCTATTTTTAATCTAGAACCAGTTATAACTGCTATTTGTCCTTTTACATCCGCTGTCTGAAAACGTTTAGCATAATTAAAATCCCCACAATCTGTACACATGGTATCATAAAAGTGATGCATTTTAGTAAATGGGGTTTTACATACGTAACAGTTTCTAGGCGTTTCTAGTTCTAACTGTTCTTTATTAGCAAGATCATTATAAGCCAATAGTTTTGGCGCAATAAATATACTCGCTTCTCTCGCGTGGCGTATTCCAGTTTCTTTACGAGCTGTTTTGTCCTGCTTTTCCTTTTTACGTTTGGCAACTAGTCTACCGTCTTTTTTACGTCGGGAAAGTTCATCTCTATCTGGTCTCGAAAACATTCCAGCTGCTTTGATCAAGGCCGTTCTTTGGTCTTTCTCAATATCGAATATCTCGTCGGTGTTCAAATTTAATTGTGCCAATATGGCGATGCATCTATCAATTTCATCTGAAGTTATTGCGGTCTTTGGCATTGTTTCATCTTTCGTCATCATAAAAAACAGGGATCAGTCTTGGCAAAAACACCAAGGGCGCAAATATAGTTTTAAAATCTTTCCCCTACTCACATTTTTTCTGATAGTCACCACGGTTCCAAAAGGCTACGTAAACTAGCAAATTACCTGTAATTATATTGCCATGACAATGACATAGTAGTCTCCTTTTAAATTAAAGAATAATCTCTAAATACACCGTACAATTTCAATCAAAACTCTCGTTTTTCCCTATATTTACGCTTGCTAAGCTCAAATGTATGAGTACACCATTCATAGCAAACAAGTACGCTACACGAAACTAGAGTGTTTTTCTATAACTGTTTTCTAAAAAAACTATAGTAGTCATTAGGGGTACTTTATCATGGAGCAAGCAACACAAGTAATAAAAAACGAATTCAAACTTTTAATATAAATTATAATGACATCTTTTAGTAAACAATTATCCTTTCGTTGGTCAGATTTAGACCCTAATTTCCATGTGCGTCACAGCGCGTATTACGATTTTGGTGCTCAGCATCGTATCGAGATTCTAGAAAGCCTTGGCTTGACCATGAAAGTTTTACAGGCCAATCATTTTGGTCCAATACTCTTTAGAGAAGAATGCGTATTTAGAAAAGAAATAGGGCTTGCAGACACCATATTTATCCACACCAAAATTTCTAAAATGAGACCTGACGCTTCCCGTTGGTCTATTGTGCATGAGTTAAAGAATGAAGAAGATAAATTGTGTGCTACAATAACTGTTGACGGTGCTTGGATGGACACAAAACTTAGAAAAATAGCTAATCCAACTCCTGAAATCGCAATGGAAGCCATGAACAGTATACCAAAAACAGAAGACTTTATTGCACTTTAAATTATTGCCATTGAAAAGACTGCACACTGTCAATCCTTAATTTAAAACGGAATAAAACAGTTACAGCCAATAACAAAAAGACTACTTATCAATATAAAACATTGCTAATTAGTCTTTTTTATTTATATTGGTTGAACAGAGCAAAAAGCGGCGTTATTCACCCATTCTCCTCAAATTATTCGAGCAATGAAACCAATTATTACTAATTTTAAGAGTGTCATATGAAACCTAAAATTGGTATTGCATTATCAGGAGGTGGCGCTAGAGGAATTGCACACCTAGGAATTTTAAAGGCTTTAGAAGAATTTGGTGTTGTTCCAACCCATATTTCCGGAACTAGCGCAGGAGCTATTGCAGGAGCTTTTTATGCCGCAGGTTATTCTATCCCAGAAATCGTAACTATTTTAAAAAAAGGACAGATCTTTAATTTCTCCAATATCCTAATAAAGAGACAAGGTTTTTTTGCTATGAAAGGATTCAATGATATCTATAAGGAATACTTTCCAAACAACTCTTTTGAGGATCTTGATATACCCTTGTATGTAGCTGCTACCGATATTTTAAAAGGGGAACTAGTTTACTTTTCATCTGGAAATCTATCCCAAGCATTAATGGCTTCTTCCTGCATTCCCTTAATATTCCAACCCGTAAATTACAACGAAACCTTATTTGTGGATGGCGGAGTGCTTAATAATTTCCCAACCGAACCTTTGGCTGGCCAATGTGATATTATTATAGGCAGTTATGTGAATTCGATTAAAAAAGAAATAGATCAAGTTCACATGAATAACATCGTCGACCGTTGTTTTCATTTAGCGATGAAAGGTTCTGTTCAAAATAAAATAGACAGTTGCACTTTATACATCGAACCGCCAAACATGAGTCAATTTAGTCTTTTTAACCTAAAAAGATCGGATGAAATTTTTGAATATGGTTATCAATACGCTCTTACTTTCGAAAAACAGATAAAAGAACTCGGTCTTCATTTATAAATCATAAAAAAAATATAGCCTAGATTCACTACTTAATTTTTAATCCAAAGCGCATCAGTTTCAAAATATATCAATGTAGCTTTTTTTAATTTGTTTAACATTGAATTTTAAACTCTTATGAATTTAATATGTAAATTTGAGTAGTGTGCAAATTTAGTTTTACACATTTTACCTATTAAAAATAGCTTATATAGCATAGCAAGACCTTTTTTAATTATAACTTCAATACTACTAACATTATA
This sequence comes from Flavobacterium sp. Arc3, assembly GCF_041431375.1. NCBI lineage: Bacteria > Pseudomonadati > Bacteroidota > Flavobacteriia > Flavobacteriales > Flavobacteriaceae > Flavobacterium > Flavobacterium sp. Arc3. The sequence continues at coordinate 95,070 of NZ_JASMRI010000005.1, forward strand.
AAATAGTAACCATGGAAATAATCATACAGTTTGTACAAGCAGAAACAAAAAACACAGCAGATGCTTTAGTCTTTGAAAAATTAGAACAATTAGGAAAACATTATAAATGGATTATTCGAGCTGATGTAAAATTTAAAGAAGAAAAAGGAACGTATGGCAAAGGCAAGATATGCGAAATTATATTGAGCTGTCCTGGTCCGCAAATATTTGCTTCGTCTAATGAGGATAGTTTTGAAGCTGCGGTTGCTGAAACCATAAGAGATATAGAAGTACAGTTAAAAAAACGTAAAAGTGAGATGCAAACGCACTAGAGTTAAAATATAAAGTGGATAAATACTCGTTCTGTTGCTTTGTAAAACGACAAATTTAAAAAAGGAGCTACAGCCAAAAAAGGTTGTAGTTTTTTTATACTTTTATAATTGATACAAGTAAATATCGATATGTTTTTCTAATCTAAGTAAGATTTATAGTGCTGCATTCCAATTTTTACCTTTAAAAATTACTTCATAATGCACTAAAACAACACTAATTACTTCTCTAAAAGAATAAGCTTTGGCAAACAGAACGTCCCAACATATACTAAATACATCGGCTAACCTACTCGGTTTTTGTTTGTTTGTAATCACGTCACTACACATGACCGATACCGCAAAAAACAGCTTAATAGATGAGTTCACTTCTATTATGGCCTTATTGTTAACCATTTCTTCGCTACTGTCGTTTTTTTCGATACGAACCCAAAATTTAGAGAAATAAATCCGACTTGAAAAATTGGCTGATAATTTTTTTATTAGTTCCCTTGTTGGAATTTTTGCTATAATATTATTTATTATTATCGCTTATTGGAATCAATAAAATTTAGAGTTGCCATAGAAAAGTTATTGCCTTATTGAATTTTAAAGTGCTTCTTGTACCCAATATACTTATTTTTATTAAACTCACAATAAGTAGCTATAGCATCTTCTTTCAAACAATTGTATTCCACTCCAATTTTAAAAATAGTCTTATTTTATAGGTAAACTACTTTTATTCTTACCTTTAAGTATATTTTATACTATGGATACATTCTATCATATTCTTAAACTCCTTGCTGGCATTGGTCTATTTCTATTTGCCATGTATTTACTGGAGGAGTCTTTAAAAAATCTTTCTGGAAGGAGTTTTAAACTCTTTTTACAGCGCATTACTAAAAATGCGATTGGGGCGGTTACCGGTGGCGCGATAGTTACGGGTATTCTTCAGAGTAGTTCTATGGTTTCATTCATGGTACTGGCTTTTGTAGGTGCTGGTGTATTTACCATGAGGAATGCGATGGCTATTATTCTGGGCGCTAATCTAGGAACTACACTTGATAGTTGGATTGTTGCAACGCTTGGATTTAATATGGATATAGAAGTTGTTTCCTATCCTGCAGTTTGTATGGGAGGTCTACTTCTTATCCTTTTCGGAAGTCGGAAAACCTATAAATATATTTCTTATTTTCTTTTTGGATTTGGCTTATTATTTATTGGCCTATCTTTTATGAAAACTGCCATGGAAGCTCAGGTGAAAGTTTTTGATTTTTCGCAATATACTGCAATGTCACTGGCGGTTTTTTTACTAATTGGATTTATAATCACTGTACTTGTTCAATCGAGTTCTGTAACCATGGCCCTTGCACTCAGTGCAATTCATGTTGGGGCTATATCTTTGCCTATCGCCGCCGCCATTGTATTGGGCTCACAAACTGGAACTACCATTAAAATAATGCTTGGCGCTATAGGAGGAAATGCTTCAAAAAAACGAATCGTGTTAGGGAATTTCCTTTTTAATATTTTTGTCACCTTCTTTGCTTACCTACTGTTGTCCCCCATATTATTCCTGATAACTGAGCAGTTTAATGTCAAGGATCCTCTCATTGGTTTGGTTCTTTTCTCCACCATAATTAATTTGTTTTCCATTATCATCTTCTTACCGCTATTAGATCAATTTACTCATTTTTTGGAGCGCTTTTTCAAAGAGTCAGATGGATCAGTGACTGCTTTTATTAAACATGCTTCCATAGCAGAACCTATTACTGCCTTAGATTTATTTAAAAGGGAAAGTAACTATTTCATACACAATTCAATGCTTTTTAATTTAGAACTTTTTAAGATTGACACGAACTACATCACTAAAAATTCCGACTATATAAGCATTAACGAGAAGAAGAAGTTTTTCATAAAAACAAAAGAAGAAAAATATAATTTCCTCAAACAGTTGCAGGGTGAACTTCATTTATTTTATTTAGAGCTAAGGCCAAAATTACAATCGGAGCAGTATTCTGATATCAATCAATTAATTTCTGCTGTACGCAGTTCCATGCACTCCGTAAAGAGTGTCAAAGATATAGGTACCAATATTACTAACCTCCGACATTCATCAAAAGACATCAAGTACAATTTTTTCATCCATAATAGACAAGAAACACAAGCATTGTACCATCAATTTAATGCACTTATCAACCAAGAAATGCCAAGTACTTTTGATAACCTCCAGTACGTTTTCAATTCTATAGAAAACAACTATACTTCGGCGCTCAACAATTTCTATTCAGAGGCACAAAATACCACTTTAGAAAAAATTGATATTACGACGATTATTAATTTTAACAGGGAGCTTTTTACGTCTAATAAAGCAATGTTAATGGCCGTAAAAGACTTTTTATTGAAAGAAAAACAAGCTCAGGAATTTAATGAAGTTCCAGTGTATAAAACCTAATAAAGGCAAAGCTAGCATTACTCGTGCCAAAGCTTTTTCTAAATATTAAAAAACCTCCAAAATCGAAATTTAATTTGGCCTGATTATAAAGCAATAATTTTATAATAGAAACTTTATATTTTATAAAAGAGTCCGGATATAAATTTTCATCTTTGTAGTTAATTCAATTTTGACTTTTAGTCCAGATTGACTTTTTTTTATCAAAAAACAAAAGGATTTGAAAGAATATTTAAAAAAAGGCCTTAAAATTATCCAGTGGACAATAGGAACCATACTTTTACTATTCTTATTAGTCCTTGTGCTTATCCAAATCCCCTATGTGCAAAATTTTGCAAAGGATAAGGCGGTAGTCTATATTCAAGATAAAATCAAAACTAAGGTTACAATAAAGAAAATTGACATTGGGTTTCCTAAAAGAATTATTCTAGAAGGCGTATACTTTGAAGGCCTTGGAAAAGACACGCTGTTGAGTGCTAACAAACTTGCCGTTGACATCAGCATGTTTCAATTGGTCAATAACAAAATTGAAATCAATTCTGTCGATTTTCAGGGAGTTACGGCAAATATCAACAGAGACTCTACTTCTATGTTTAATTTTGATTATATCATCAAAGCATTCTCATCCCCTGACAGTCCAAAATCTGATTCTAGTCCGATGACCTTTTCGCTAGAAAACATTAATCTGGACACGATAAACATCAAATATACTGATGCCTTTTCAAAAAATGACTTGTACGTTAAATTAAATCACCTTGAAACTCGCATTAAAACTTTTGATTTAGGTTCCTTGGATTTCGAAGTCCCGAAGATCAAGATAAAAGGCTTGAACCTTAAATATAGACAGGGCATTGCTCAAACTACCAGTCAGGAGGATGATACGCCTCAAAGTAATTATAAATTACTGTTAGGGGAAATTGATTTAGCTAAAATTGCTGTAGATTATCAAGATGAAGCTAGTAAATTGAGCGCTACTATTTCCCTAAAAAAAGGTCTCGCAAAATTTGATAAAACCGACTTCTACAACCATTTTTTTATAATTGATGTCCTCAATTTATCAGATGCAAACGGAAAAATAGCCTTTGAAAAATCAGTAAAAAAACTGACAAAAAAAGAACCAACTGCAACTGCAAGTAGGGACTGGGATTTTAAAGTAAGAGAATCTAATATCAAAAGAGTTGATTTCAACTATGACAATAACAACATTGCTGCGATACCAAAAGGGTTTGATTACAATCATTTAAAACTACAATCGTTAAGCTTTGATTCCCAAGATATCCATTACAGTTCTGTTAGCACCTCCGGAAAAATTAACGCTTTTAAACTAAAAGAAAAGAGCGGTCTTGACTTACAGTCTTTTAAAGCTGATTTTTTCTACGGGAAAACGAATTCTTTTCTTAAAAATTTATACCTAAAAACACCACAAACTTTAGTAAAAGACGAAATCCGTATTGGTTATCCTTCTATTGCAGCCATTAGTGATCATCTAGAAGAATTAAGTATTAATGCTACTTTGAAAAAAAGCAGCGTGGGCTTTAAAGACATTTTGCTTTTTGTTCCTGGTTTAGCCAATACGGTACCTTTTAAGGACAATCCAAATGCTATACTTCAAGTAAACAGCAAAATTTTCGGTAAACTAGGAGCGATTGAAATTCCAGGTTTAGAAATTAGCGGTATAGGAAATACAAAAATTGTGGGTAGCGGAACCATAACGGGTTTGCCAGATACAAAAAAAGCGTACTTTGATTTAGATTTAAAAGAATTTTCATCTACTGCCAAGGATTTTAATACTTTCCTTCCGAAAGAAACTATTCCTAATTCAATTAGTTTACCTGCATCATTTAATGTCAATGGAACTTTCAAAGGAACGATCAGTAACTTCGCTACTGATTTGGTTTTGGAAAGTAGTTTTGGTCCAGCCAAAATCAATGCTTTATTGGATCAAAGAATAAAAAACAAAGAAAAATACGATCTAAAAGCAAAGCTCGAAAATTTTGATTTAGGAAAACTAATCAAGAATAATACGATTGGGAAAATAAGTGGGAATGCAACTATAAAAGGATCTGGGTTAGATCCCAAAACAGCTAATGCTGCCGTAAAAGGGACCATAGGAAAAATCAATTATAATAAATACAACTATACCAATCTTGATCTTAAAGGAGCCATTAATAACGGTTTATTTCAAGCTATTGCAGATAGTAACGATCCAAATTTAACTTTTGACTTGGTGACCAGCGGTAGTTTTAAAGACAAATACCCAGCTGGAAAAATAAAGTTAAATATTGATGTTGCTGACTTAGAGAAGCTAAACTTACATGCCGGACCAATGAAGATACGAGGAGCATTAGATGCAGATATTCAATCTGTTGATCTCGATTATCTTAATGGAAAATTTAATATTCTCAATCTTACTATTGCCGATGAAAAAGAACAATTTGTGATGGACTCCATTACTATGATTGTTACTTCGGCAGCAGACAAAAATACATTGTTGTTTAAGTCTCAGTTTCTAAATGCAGAAATAGAAGGAAAATACAAATTGACAACAATTGCAGACGCACTAGCTAATTCGGCAGCTAATTATTACAACCTAAGTCAATCTCGAAAAGCAACAATGACCGAAAAGCAACAATTTGCATTTAAAATTGGAATTTCAGACAGCCCTATTATTTTGAAACTCATTCCTGAACTAAAGAGCCTTGAGCCTATTACTATAACTGGAAGATACAACACTGTCAATGATTCCATAATCTTGAATGGTGCTATTCCTAAATTAGTCTATGGTGGTAATACAATTACAAATGGAATTCTAAAAGTAGATACAAAAGACAATGCTTTACTATACAGTCTTGTGGTGGATGACATTCAAAACAGCCAATTCCAATTGCCTTATACTTCCATTAGTGGGCAAGTGCAAAACAATATAGCAGACTATACCCTGCAATTAAAAGATGCAAAAGATATAGAAAGATACTTGATTTCTGGAACACTTAAAGCTTCAGCAGCTAATAATGAACTTAGGCTTGACCCACTGAAATTAGTCCTAAATTATGAGCCTTGGATGATGGATGCAAATAACCTACTTCGTTTTGGAGAAAAAGGAATCTATGCCAACAACTTTAAATTAAGCAAAGAAGAAAGCAGCATTAATATACAGTCACGGTCAGAAAAGACAAACGCTCCTTTAGCAATTGACTTCAAAGATTTCAAAATTGAGACTATCACTAATATCGCTGTCAAAGGAGACATAGAAATAAGCGGAAACATCAACGGGAATGCGGTCGTAAAAAACTTGAATCAATCCCCTGTTTTTACTTCTGATTTGATTGTGGATAATTTCTCATTCAAGAAAGACACCATTGGTACAATCAACATAAAAGTTGACAATATAGTGGCTAATACTTACAATGCAAAAGTTTCTCTAACTGGACAAGATAACCTTGTCGATTTAAACGGAACCTACAAGACAGGCGAAGGCAACCTAGATATAAATTTAGACATTTCAAGATTAAACCTAAAAAGTATTCAAGGTTTTACATTGGATAACCTAAAGGAGAGTACCGGTTTCTTAAGCGGTAATTTTAAAATAGCTGGAAATACAAGCCAGCCAAATGTGGTAGGTGATTTGCTTTTTAATGAAATAGGATTTAAAATAACACCTCTCAATGCAACGTTTAAATCGCTAAATGATAAAATTGCATTTACAGGTAATACTATTGCTTTCAATCATTTTAAGATAAAAGATGAAAAAGATAATGATTTAGATATCAACGGAAAAATCAATACTCAAAATTTGAGCAACATTGGCTATGATTTAACGCTCGATGCAATAAATTTCAAAGCGGTCAATTCCCAGGAGAAAGACAATGACTTGTATTACGGTGAAATGTATCTGGACAATCATTTAAGAATTGGTGGTACTTTTAATAATCCTACCGTTGATGGAAATATTAAAGTAAACAAAGATACTAAATTCACGATTGTAATGCCACAGTCTGATCCATCAATAGCAGATCGAGAAGGTATTGTTGAATTTATAGATCAGGACAACCCGCCAATGATTCAGACGAAGCTACGAGCAGACGAAGCCTTGAGTAACCTCGAAATTACAGGTATCAATGCATCTGTAAATATCGAAGTGGATAAAGACGCTGAATTATCAATTGTCATTGACAAAGCCAATGGTGATTTTTTAAAATTAAAAGGAGAAGCCCAACTAAGTGGCGGTATTGATCCGTCTGGAAAAACGACTTTAACGGGTCGGTATGAGTTAAACGAAGGATCTTATGAAATGAATTTCAATTTGATCAAACGCAAATTTGATATCAAAAGCGGTAGTTATATCCTGTGGACAGGTGAGCCAACGGCAGCTGATATCAATATCACAGCAGTTTATAAAAACGAAGCTGCGCCAATTGATCTTGTCGACGACCAATTATCTAACGTATCAGCTTCTATAAGAAACACCTACAAGCAAAAAATTCCTTTTGAAACCGAATTAAAAATGAAAGGCGAGCTAATGAAGCCAACCATTTCCTTTGACATTATCTTGCCAGACGGAAACAACAGCGTTTCTACAGAAATCATTAACACAACACAAGCTAAACTAACCCAATTGCGTCAGCAACCAGACGAACTGAACAAGCAAGTGTTTGCTTTACTCCTATTGAACCGTTTTATAGGAGAAAATCCATTTGCCAGCGAATCAGGAGGAACAACGGTTTCGTCTCTTGCCAGAGAAAGTGCTAGTAAGATCCTGTCACAACAATTAAACAATCTAGCAGGCGATTTAATAAGCGGTGTCGAACTGAATTTTGATTTAGCTTCCTCACAAGATTATACAACAGGTCAGTTAGAAAACAAAACTGATTTAAATGTTGGGATTTCTAAAAAATTGCTGAATGATCGCTTGAAGGTTACCGTAGGAAGCAGCTTTGGGTTGGAAGGACCACAACAACAAAACCAAGAAGCCAATACCATTGCAGGTGACGTTACGATAGAATATCAGCTTTCTAAAGACGGAAGATATAAATTAAAGGCGTATCGCATCAACAAATACCAAGTGGCGCTTCAAGGCCAAGTAGTTGAAACTGGAGTCGCTTTTGTCATTACTTTAGATTACAATGAATTTAAAGAATTGTTTCAAAAAGTTAAAAAAGAAAAATAATTAAAGAACATTCCAAACAGCAGTCTGATGAATAAGAATTCAATACTATATCTTCTTTTTACGCTATTGCTTATTGCTGCATGCAGTGGTACAAAAAATTTACCTGACGGTGAACTATTGTACACGGGAGCTAAAATAAAAGTCGAAGGTGATGCAACGCCAAAAAAGGAACGTAAGGCTTTGAAAGCCGAATTTGAAGCTATTGTCAGACCAAAACCTAATGGTTCGTTTTTGGGTCAAAGACCCAAATTATTTATTTATAAACTTGCTGGTACTCCAAAAAAGCAAAAAGGATTTCGCTATTGGCTAAAAACCAAAGTAGGCGAAGCGCCTGTTTACTACAGTAAAGTAGATTTAGAATACAACAAATTGGTTTTACAAAACCATGCCGAAAACAACGGCTACTTCAACACCAAATCCACAGCTGATTCTACGCGCCACGGTAAAACAGTTAATGCCGTATATAACGTAATTCCCAACAAACAATACCGCATTAGAGAAGTTCAATTCCCTCAAGATTCTACAGTCCTATCGACTGCGATAAGTAAAACTAAAAGAAGAACTTTGCTTAAAAAAGATCAGGGTTATAATCTCGCTACCATCAAAGAAGAACGGTTACGCATCGACGCACGCCTTAAAGAGAAGGGATTCTACTATTTCAATTCTGACTATCTTAAAGTTCAAGTAGACAGTACCGTTGCAGACTATCAAGTCGATTTAATTGTCAAGGTAAAAGACAAAACTCCAGAGCAATCGCAAACGCAATACCGAATCAATGACATCATCGTATATCCTAATTATTCCATTAATATGGATAGCACCGTTACCGCTTCGGCTTCGGCATTGAAACACAATGACATGACGATTATCGATGACGAAAATTTGTTTAAACCTCGTATTTTTGATCGTACCTTATATTTTAAAAAAGATGATTTTTACAACCGTACCAATCACAATTTATCCCTAAACCGATTGGTCAATTTAGGTACGTTTAAGTTTGTTAAAAATGAATTTAAAGTCGCTGACACGATCGGGAATTATCTAGATGCGTATTACTACCTCACTCCTTTGCCTAAAAAATCGATTGGTTTGGAAGTATTGGCCAAAACCAATTCGGCTAATTATACGGGTACAGAACTCAATGTGAACTGGAGCAATAGAAATGTGTTTAAAGGAGCTGAATTACTAACTATTTCTGCATTTGGTGGATTAGAAGTCCAAGTTTCAGGTGTAAACAACGGCTTTAATGTATACCGTTTTGGGACTGAGGCTAATTTAGTTTGGCCCAGAATTATATCGCCATTCCACTTTTTGTTCTCTAGCGGTTTTGTTCCAAAGACAAAAGCGACCTTAGGATATGAGTTCCAAAATAGAACCAAACTGTATTCGCTACAAACCTTTAAAGGTTCGTTTGGGTATTTATGGAAAGAAAATGAACGTAAAGAACATCAGTTCAATATTACTGAAATTACATATGCTAGTCCGCAAAACGTGACACCACTATACCAAGAGCAAATTGATGCCAATGCTTCCCTTGGAAAAGTAATCGAAAAGCAATTGATTTTTGGCCCTACCTATTCCTATACGTATACAAATACCATCGAAAAAAGAAGAAAACATACATTCTATTATAAGGGAGGTGTGGATTTATCAGGAAATATTACTGGACTTGCTACTGGAGCTAATTTGAAAAAAAAAGACACTATAAAAGTCTTCAGTGTACCCTTTAGTCAATTCGTTAAAGTAGAGAGTGAGTTCAGACATTATTTAAAATTAGGTGGCGAAAAACAATTGGCTAGCAGGATTATCGCGGGAGCAGGATTTGCATATGGAAATTCAAATGAAATGCCTTTTATAAAACAGTTCTTTAACGGTGGAACCAATAGTATAAGAGCTTTTCGCGCGAGATCTATAGGTCCGGGAAGTTTTGATGGTACAGCAACTACTAATGCATTTCTCGCCGATCAATCTGGTGATTTAAAACTAGAATTGAGTACGGAATACCGAGCTAAAATATATGATTTTGTAAAAGGAGCCTTGTTTGTAGATGCTGGAAACATTTGGTTACTTAAAGACAACCCCGATAAACCTGGTGCAAAGTTCTCTAAAGATTTCTTAAACGAACTTGCCGTGGGTGTAGGTGCTGGATTGCGATTTGACTTTTCTTTTCTGGTACTAAGAACCGATCTTGCTTTTCCCATACGCAAACCATATTTGCCAGAAGGTGACCGTTGGGTACTGGATAAAGTAAGTCTTGGAAATAGTTCTTGGCGAAACGATAATCTAGTTTTTAATCTAGCCATTGGGTATCCGTTTTAGTAATTTATAAAACAGTTCCATTTCAATTTATACTGCCCTACTCGATTTATAGCGTCGAATCACTGTTTATAAGCGAATTATAATTTCAATAACAATTACAATCCTACTTTTCATTGCAGAATAATTAAATTATAAAGCCAAATGCCATCATATAGCTAACATTAGTTGGCTTTTGGAGTAAATCATTGCTAATTTCGATTATATTTGTGGCATAAACTACTTTATTTATGGAAGAATGTATCTCTGTCTTTGACATGCTAAAAATTGGTGTTGGCCCATCTAGTTCCCATACCCTTGGACCATGGCGTGCAGGAGAACGCTTTCTTGAAGAACTGAGAAAGAAAAATCTAATTCAGTCTGTCGTTAGAGTAAAAACAGATTTATACGGCTCCTTATCCTTAACCGGAATTGGTCACGCTACTGATTTAGCGGTTATGCTTGGCTTAAGTGGTCAGGATCCAGAATACATTGCTGTAGAAAATATTGATGGAATTATAAAGTCCATCAAAGACAAAAACCAAATCAATTTAGGGAATGAATTCTTAATTTCTTTCTCCTTTTCAGAAGATATCGTTTTCAATAAAGAGTTTCTACCTTTTCATTCTAACGGAATGAAATTTACCGCTTTTCTGGCTAACGGAAAAGAATATGTAGCGACTTTCTACTCCATCGGTGGTGGATTTGTGGTTAAAGAAGAACGAGTGAATGCTAAGAAAAAAATAGAAATAAAATGTGCTTTTCCATTCCCTACAGATAAAGCAGTCGACATTTTAGGCTACTGTAAAACTGAAAATAAGAAAATCTCTGAAATCGTTTATGAGAACGAGAAATCCATGCGTACGCCAGAAGTAATCGACCTCGAGTTAATGCGAATCTGGAACACCATGTTAGAGTGTATGTATATAGGTTGCCATACAGAGGGAATCCTTCCTGGCGGCTTAAATGTTCGTCGTAGGGCTTTTGACATGCATCAAAATTTAATTGGGTTATCAAATTACAGCGATCCACAAACGTGGCTGGAACAAATAAGACTCACCGAAGTGAAATTTCGCCAAATCCTGAAATGGGTAAGCTGTTTTGCTTTGGCGGTAAATGAAGTTAATGCTGCTTTGGGCCGCATCGTAACCGCACCCACAAATGGTAGCGCCGGAGTAATTCCGTCCGTATTAATGTATTATCTGGTGATTGAAAACCATCAAGCTGGTGAAAAAGAAATCAAGCAATTCTTGTTGGTTGCTGGTGAAATAGGCAGTATTTTCAAGAAAGGATCAACGATATCAGCCGCAATGGGAGGATGTCAGGCAGAGATAGGCGTTTCGTCTTCTATGGCTGCGGCAGCATTGTGCGAGTTGATGGGCGGAACCCCAGAACAGGTTTTAATGGCTGCTGAGATTGCCATGGAACACCATCTGGGATTAACCTGTGACCCTATAGGTGGTTTAGTGCAAATCCCTTGTATCGAACGCAATACCATGGGCGCGATCAAGGCAATCCATGCTGCTGAACTAGCGCTAGAAACCGACCCAAAACATGCCAAAGTTCCCTTAGACAAAGTAGTTAACACCATGTGGGAAACGGCAAAGGACATGAACAATAAATACAAAGAGACTTCTGAAGGCGGACTCGCCGTAGCGGTGAACATGTCTGACTGCTAGCATGTGCTTAACTTGTTTCAATCTCTTGATAACGTTTAGTTTTTCCTAAACTTCTTTAAGAACAACTATATTTAAAATCGTTCCTCTACAAACAAAAATAATAATGGCTTATCCCCGCTAAAACGGCTAGACAATTGACTAGCCGTTTTAGCGGCATCGGGGTATTTGCAACAATCTTTTTTTTATTGCGCTACAGTTCGATAAAAGAAAAAAGTATTTCCACTTCTATCCATTACACTACAACAAACTTCTAATCAGTACTACTTTCTTTTAAAAAAATACGTTCAACTAACACCATCATAGATTAGTTTAGTCATAGAAATACCAACTCATTTATCGGCAAATTAAACTGGTAAAGGATACAAGAAGACAATAATAGGTCAAAGCAGTAGTAAAACAAATGAAATTTAGCGGAATAAATAGTCAATAAATAAAAAGCTCCTTCGATATTTTGTAATAATTTTTTTACTACTTTTATTCATGATAAAAGTAGATTTTATAATACCTGGATTTAAAGTATAGCTAAGTTTAACTCTGTTTATGCTGAAAATACTAGGGAAATATTAAAAAAAAACTACTAAATATATTATTTAACTATTACAAATGGATAAAAAGAGACCTCCTACTAGTCTTAAAAGCATAAGTAAATTAAGTAAAATTGACAATTTTAGTTTTAATTTTTTCACAGTACAGTTTTTACTTGTGATGATATTTCTATTTTATCTAAAATTGACCTATATGGCTTGGGGAACCATTCCTATTATTTTACTATTGTTTTATTTTTCAATTTCAAAGAGATTTAGTTTTCCACAAAAGTCATTAATTGCTATTTCTACAATAACAGCATATTATACATTTACTTTTATACTATATGGGAAGTCTTATGATTTTTTACTTATAACTTACTTAACTCCAATTGTTTTACTAATACTACTTCGCTATAATAAGTTAATGATTTTTTTTAGCGTACTCATTTTATTGATCATTACAACTACCGTCTATTTTGATTTTTTTGGATTTGACTATGGTAATGAAATGTATTATGAAAAAGATAATCATGATAGCTTGTTAAATTTTATTGTAATAATGATAACACTCTATTTGGTTGTGTTATTAAAAGCAAGAACAAAGTTAGTTGCTGATATAATTAAAGATCTAAAAGCTAAAAATATTGAATTAGAAGAATCTCGAATTGAATTGAAAAAGTTACAAATCAATAAAGAATCATTTTTTGCCATAATGAGTCATGAAATTAGAACTCCTTTAAATGCCATAAAAGGAATTTCAGATATTTTAAAAAATAATATAGATTGTGAAGAAGATTGTAATCTTTTAGAACTGATGGATTATTCCACCAATCATTTATTAGCATTGGTAAACAACATATTGGATTTTACCAAACTAAACGACGGGGTTTTCTCTTTGCAGTACTCAGAGTTCAACTTAACAACCTCTCTAAATTCGTTGTTTAAAATGAATGAAAGATTAGCCTTAGAGAAGGGATTAGAGTTTAAAATCCAAATCGATAAAAACATTCCTAATACTGTTTATGGTGATAAAAACAGAATCAATCAAATCGTTTTAAATCTTCTAAACAATGCGATTGAATATACCACAGCTGGAATAGTAACAATGCATGTAAATGGAAATCATAATGCGGATAATAAAGATGAATTTCAACTTCAAATTACAATCTCTGATACTGGCAAAGGAATAGATAAAGATTTAGGCGAAAAGATATTTCAAAAATATGCTACTTCAAACACATCCAAAAATAGCGTTGGTCTTGGTTTAACCATTTCAAAAGGCCTAATTGATTTAATGAAAGGAACTATTTCGTATAAATCAAAACAAAATCAGGGTACGACATTTAACATTACTATTCCATTACCTATTGTAGAAAACAACGGTGCAAATTTAGAAAATGTTGAAAATATTTTTCACAACACGAGTATAAAAATGCTGATAGTTGATGACAATAAAATCAATTTATTAGTTTTAGAAAAGCAGTTAAAAAACAAATTGAAAAACAGCCAAATTACTACTGCTTATAATGGCTTAGAAGCATTAAACTTAATAAAAGACAATGAATACGACATTGTGCTAATGGATGTAATTATGCCCGTAATGGACGGTATTACTGCAACCACGCAGGTTAGAAGTCTAACCGACGAAAACAAAAAAAATATTCCTATTATTGCTTTAACCGCTAATGTTGGTGAAAAAGAATTATCAGAATGTTTAAATGCTGGTATGAATGATTTCGTAACAAAACCATTTGAAATTAATGCCCTATTAAAAATAATTCACAAAAGAATAAAAGTCTGCGAACCAAGCTAATTCCCGTTCTCGTAAAAATTATTTTATCTGAAAATCGTAAAGCTGATTTTCTATATTTACTAATAATCATATTTTTTTCAAGTATTGTGAATTAAAAAAGAGAAAGATATTATTCTATCATAATAATACATTGAAAAGAGTAACTTCAATTTCTTCGTAACGCAAAAAAACGTTTTCAAAAATCTTTAAAGGCGAACGATATCGGAATCAATAAAAAATCAGAAACAACTGTCGTAATTTATTTGGAAAAGATAAATTTGATTAACTTTGAAAGACAAACTACATGAAATTCATATAGTAGTAAAAAAGCAACTATAATGGTTAAGGAAAACTCAAACAAAACTGCGAATATTGAATCGATAAAGGTGCAAGAATTTGATTTGAATGAAATTGATTTGATTAAAAAATTCAAAGGTAAACCATTATTAATCATAATCTATAATAATCAATGTTTAGGCTGCACAGGAAGAGCTATTCCATTGGCTTATCAATATCAACAAGAATATGACAATCTTCAAGTGATAGGCATTCATACAAATTTTGGTACAAATCAGGTTACAGAAAATGATATAAAAAGCATTTTTACAAAAGATGAAATCCCCTTCCCTATTTATTTAGACAGTGGACATAAAGTATACGACCAATTCAATTCAGAGGGGACTCCTCAATGGATTTTGATTACGAGTGAAGGAGTTTTATATCGATCAATATTTGGTTCTCAAACAGGTTCTCAAAACAGGCTAATGTACGCACTTGAAGACCTTTGTTCATAGAATAAAGCAGATTTATTCTGAAATGAATTCTGCAATTACTAAATTGAAAAAAAGAGCGGTAACTGACGTTAACATTGCTTATAAGCCAAATCTTGAGCTTTCGGTAAAATGCGTAACAGTAGTAAAATAATTGGCTATTAATTCCAATTCTGCCATAAGTTAGACCATTAGCGACAATCAAAGACGATAACAACATGAAAAAAATACTAATTGCACTAGATGATGGACCAACTTCTAAAAAAGTTGCTTCAATGGTTTTGCAACTTGCACAACAACTAAATGCAGAGATTGCACGAATAAGCGTTGTTGACACAACAGATCTTATGATCAATGTCGGTATAACTCCTCGATAGTTAGGAGATTCTATACAAAAGTCAGCAAATGCTTATTGACAAGGTATTTAAAGACTATGAAGCATGGAATTTTGTAGAAAAAGGCAAACCAAATAATATTAAAAGTAGCTGAAGAGTGGGAAGCAGATATAATTGTTTGGGGACACATGTTAGAACTGGACTATCACATTTATTAATGGGTAGTGTTACTGAAAAAATAATGAGACATTCTACAAAACCATTATTTGTTATCGATGCTAAATAAAAACGAGAAATGGGAGAGTTACAAAACAAGGACAAAAATTTAGTTACTGAAATAATTAAACAACAAAATGCAAGAGAGCACCTAGCAAATGAACGGACTCTTTTAGCGTGGATAAGAACCAGTATCGGGATTATGGCTTTTGGTTTTGTAGTTGTGAAATTTTCTTTATTCATTAAACAAATTTCCCTTCTACTCGGTAATACGGCTAAACTTCCACAGCAAAACGGTTATTCTTCCATGATAGGAATATTGTTAGTTGCTGTAGGAGCAGTCGTCTTATTATTAGCATACATAAAATTTAAACAAACAGAAAAACAGTTGAATAATGAGGCATTTGAGGCATCTTCAAAACTTGTTTTTTCAATAACAATAATTATTCTTTCAATAAGCATTTTACTCATCTTATATTTGATTGATAATACAAACAGGTATTAGTAAGATTACTAAATCCAACAAGAAGTTGGTTACAAAAAAGCTATAAAATAATTTACACTTGGTAGCTGAGGAAGAAACAATTAGTACCCTTTTTGCACAATAAGGATTCTATTTTTTTCTTGACAAAAATGCTTAACTTAGCTTAAACAAAACTAACTAAGGCTTATGCAGTTGACATGTAACGTTTGCAAACAGTAAAAGCGGAATTATTATGAAACACTTAATTTATATGATACTTTTATTTTCTATAATGGCCCCAAAAGTAATTTTTGATTTTAACAAAAATTCAAATATTCAAGACTGGATGATTGTTGATGATGTCGTGATGGGAGGCGAATCAGCCAGTACTTTCAAATTAAATGCAGATGGTTTTGGTGTTTTCGAAGGCAATATATCATTAGATAACAATGGAGGATTCTCTTCTTTACGTTATCGATTTCCCAAAATAATAGTAAAAGACTACACGACCATTAGTATTAAACTTAAAGGCGATGGTAAAAATTATCAGTTTAGGATAAAATCTAATTCTGGAGATTATTATTCCTACATAGCGCCATTTTCTTCCTCAGGTGAATGGCAAGAATTAGAAATTCCACTAAAAGATATGTACCCTTCTTTCAGGGGGAAGATACTTGATCAGCCCAATTTTCACGAAGGTACTATTAACGAAATAGCTTTCTTGATAGGAAATAAAAAAGCAGAAAAATTTAAACTAATGATTGATAAAATAGAGTTGAAATAGAACTTCGAGGCACAGCGCGGCAAAACTCCTGTTGCTGTCGCTGCTGAGCGAATACCATACGTATTTTGTACCGTAGATCGTAAAATAAAAGCCGATAACTAATTAACTTTCGACTCTATCAATAAGATTTTCAAAAAGCAGCCCTCCCTTATACATTCCTTTTAAAACAGGATGAATTTCTTTCCCTAATTCTGTTAAACTATACTCTACTCTGGGCGGAACTTCAGGGAATACTTCCCTATGAATCAAACTATCTTGTTCTAACTCCTTCAGTTGTTTAGTCATCATACGCTCGCTAATATCTGGCATTAGCCTTACTAACTCACTGTATCTTTTAGTGCCACGAAAAAGATGCAAAATGATAGTGCCTTTTCTTTTTCCTTTAATTGAATTTATAAAAGTATCAATGGGACAATAACTTTTTTTCATTTTTTTTGCTTTGAATACCTAGTAAACACACAAAACAGCACAAAATGTTCGTAGGGAAAAAAATTGTAAGCTATTGTATATCAGTATATTTTTATCGAAATTTGTAACAAAAGTAATCAAATCATATAAGATATCAACTATGGAAACTAAATCAACATACAAAGCTTTTAGAGTGGAAGAAAATGAGGGAAACTACATTTCTACAATTAAAGAAATGCCATTTACGTCACTAGCTCAAGGCGAAGTACTTATCAGAGTACACTACAGCTCTTTGAACTATAAAGATGCTTTATCTGCAAGCGGAAATAAAGGCGTAACCAGAAATTATCCTCATACTCCAGGAATTGATGCTGTAGGAACGATTGTTTCTTCAGAGTCGAATAAGTTTCATGTCAAGGATAATGTTATTGTAACCAGTTATGATTTAGGAATGAATACCGATGGAGGATTTGCAGAGTATATCAAAGTACCTGAAGACTGGGCTGTAAAGCTACCTGAAAACCTAAGCATGAAAGAAGCAATGATTATTGGAACAGCAGGGTTAACAGCGGGTATTTCAGTATTGCGACTAAGTGAAAACGTTAAACCTGAAGATGGACCAATAGTTGTTTCTGGTGCTACTGGTGGCGTGGGGTCTTTAAGTATCGCTATTTTAAAAAAGCTAGGCTATAAAACCGCTGCAATAACAGGCAAAGAAACAGAACGTGACTATTTAATAAAAATTGGAGCAGACGAAGTTATTATGCGACAAGATTTTGAAGAAACAGAAAAAAAACCACTGTTAAAACCCGCTTTTGCCGGAGCTATTGATACTGTGGGTGGAGTTATCCTCGAAAATATTATAAAATCCATTAGTCCAATGGGCGTGGTTACTTGCTGTGGTAACGTAGCCTCTCCAAAACTTGATTTAACTGTGTTTCCTTTCATTTTAAGAGGAATATCGTTAATAGGTATTGACTCTCAAAATTATCCCATGACCTATCGAGAGAAAGTGTGGAGTAAATTATCAAATGAGTGGAAAATTGATAGCTTAACCGAAACTTGTACTGAGATAACTTTAAATGAATTACAGGAAAAAATTGATTTAATGCTTAAAGGGAAATTAAAAGGAAGAACTGTGGTTAAGTTGGATATTTAAAAATACGTCAGACGATACATGGTAAAAAAGAGTGTTGAATTAAATAAAAAAGAATATTTTTAGCAACTAAATTAAATAGTAGAAAGTTGCGCTTTAAAAAACGTAATTTTCACATTCTAAACTGTGAGCCGTCATTTAAACCCAGATACAATTTAATGAAATTTAGTATTCTAATTGTAGTATTTTCTTTTTTAACTTCTTGTCACGTATTAGCACAAACCAAAAAATATGCTGATTTAACGTCAAAGATCGATTCCATTATTGAGAATAATAGCTTTAATGGAGTTGTCCTTTTGACGAAGGATTCTACTGCGATATACTCCGTGGCTACTGGTTATTGTGATTTAGAGAAAAAAACGCCGCTTACGATCAATGATCAATTTGTCATTGGCTCAATAAGCAAACAAATAACTGCCGTATTAATATTGAGAGAATATGAAAAGGGAAAAATTGGGCTTGAAGACAAAATCAATCACTATCTAATCGATATTAAAGAACCTTGGTCAAAGGAAATCACTATTCATCAATTGCTAACGCATACTCATGGAATTGTAGCTTTAGATAAGCCATTAGAATTTAAACCAGGTTCTCAATTTCATTATTCACAATTAGGCTATGAATTACTTGCTCAAATTCTTGAAAAAGTAACTGCTAAAACATTCAAAAAACTAACAACAGAGTTCTTTAGCGAATATTTATTAAAAAACACCTTCCATCCTGATTATAAAAGGTATAAACATCTAGTAAAAGGATATGAGGAAAGTGAAAGTGGTGTTTTAGAATTTACGCCCAATAGTTTGTCTAATTATGCAGCAGCAGGTTCTTTTATCTCTAACGTTGCCGATTTGAATAAATGGAACCAACTTTTATACTCTGGAAAACTAGTCAAAAAAGAGACGTTGGAATTAATGGAAACAAAATATGCCACACGTATCCATCCTGTTTTTGATACAATTGAATATGGATATGGACTCCTCTTTAAAGATGGTGAACAAAATTTGGAAATTGGTGCTTTTGGTTATGCTCCAGGTTTTGTTTCTGCTTGTTATTTTTATCCTCAATCTAATATGAACTTAATCATTTTGGAAAACACAGGTAATAGTTTAGATGATTTCAAAAAAACATTCAAAGTACATACTGAAATAATGCAATTAGTAAAAAATCAAACGCTCAACAACGGCAATGAGTAATTTCCTATTCTCGTGTTCTATTTTTAAATTTCGAACGGACTTTTTATTTCCCCTTTTTTGCAATAGCAAAAAAAGTTAAGCAACAGAATAATAAAAAAAGAATACATGACTAATGAATTTCCAGTTATAAATTCAACACTTTCAGCAACTAAACTGGGAGAACTATTACAGCATAAATATAATTTAAGTAAAAATATCGAATGCAAACTTTTTAGAGCAGCAATGAATCACGTTTACATCGTTACTGATTGTAGTGAAAAATATGTTTTTCGGGTCTATACTTTCGATTGGAGGACAAAAAATGAAGTAGCTGAGGAACTAAGACTTCTCATCCATTTGAATGAAAATAAAGCACCTGTTTCCTTCCCCCTAGCTGATAATTTAAAGGAATACATTCAAGAGTTAAACGCACCAGAAGGAAAAAGATTTGGTGTCTTATTTTCGTTTGCAGAAGGTACGAAATCAGCAAGATTTACAGCTGAAACAAGTTTTTGCATTGGACATGCTTTAGCAAAAGTGCACAAAGCGTCAGAAAACTTTACCTTAAACCGAATAACTTATGACAATAAAGTTTTACTAATAGATTCCGTAAAACGAACACGTGCATTTTTTAAGAAAGAAACTGACGAGACGGTATTTTTAGAAAAAATGGCTGGTTTTCTACAAAATAAATTTAATAATGTAGAAAAGGAACAAATACGATTTGGCGCCGTCCACCTCGACGTATGGTTTGATAATATGCACTTTAATGAAGAAGATAAAGTAACCCTTTTTGATTTTGATTTCTGTGGTAATGGTTGGCTGTGTTTAGACATTTCCTACTTTCTATTTCAACTATTCTCAACAAATTTAAATGAGAATGATTACAAAATAAAAGCAGAAAGTTTTCTTGCAGGTTACGAAACTGTAACCGAAATTAATAAAGAGGAAAAACGACTTCTACCTCTCGCTTGTTTAGCAATTATGACTTACTATATCAGCATGCAATGTGACAGATATGATTATTGGACAAATATATTTTTAAATGAAGACCATTTAAAAAGAGTTGTAGGCAATTTAAAGCGATGGATTCTCTTTAATGAAATTGAAATCGAATAAGACCTGCTCCTAACAAAATCTATACTTAAAGATTGCAGTACCACTACTCTATTTTTTACCCCTATATTTTCCCTCCCAAAATGGAATCTTAATTACAATCAATTTATAGCCCTTGTTTACTATGTAAAACCTTCACCGTTTTTCAATTTAACATGTCTTTTAAATCTGAACTACATACTAGCTAACTATATCTATTCCTGAATATTATTCATAAAAAACCTAGTATGAAATCATCGTTTTGTCATGATTTGAAATAAAATAGCTATATATTAGCTAAGGCTTAAAAAATTGGTTTTGAGGAGTGTATTCCTATAGAAGTTCAATATCTTCTAAAAAAGAAATAAATTGAATTTCCCGCACCGATTAAGCGAATAAAATTAAATGAACAATTAAAATTTTTAGTATGGAAGGCTTAATAATGAATTATCCACTCACAACTACAACTATTCTTGAATATGGAAATAGCGTCTATCATCAAAAAAAAATAATAACTTATTTACCTGATGGAACACGACACGAGTATCGCTTTGGTGATATGTATAAACGATGTAAAAAGTTAGCTAATGCATTAACTCAAAAATTAGGAATCAATAAAGGCGACATGGTGGGTACTTTTGCATGGAATCATGCACCTCATGTAGAATTATACTATGGTATTTCAGGTATTGGAGCCATTTGCCATCCTATAAATATTAGATTAACCAGCCATCAAACAGAATTTATAATCAACAACTCTGAAGACAGGGTCATTTTTGTGGATGCTACTTTAGTTCCGCTACTAGAAAAAATTGCTCCTCTACTTGAAACTGTAGAGTGTTATGTCTTAATAAATGCCTCTAAAGATTTTAAAACCTCTTTACAAAACACAATACACTATGAAGATTTACTTGCAGAACAATCAGAAGAATATGAATGGCCCGCGTTAAACGAAAATGATGCTAGCGGAATGTGTTATACCAGCGGAACAACTGGTTTACCTAAGGGAGTTTTATATTCCCACAGATCTACGTATTTGCACGCTTCTAACATTATATCACCTAATGCGGGAAATTACAGTAGCCAAGACACCATTTTATTAGTGGTACCCCAATTTCATGTTATGGCTTGGGGATTTCCATATTTATGTCTCTTGTCTGGGTCAAATATGGTGCTACCGTCTTCTAATTTAAATCCAGAAGCTATTATTAAAATTCTAGAAGAAGAGAAAGTAACTAAAGCAAACGGAGTACCTACGATCTGGTTAGGGGTTTATCATGCCATGAAGGAAAACCCACCAAAAGAAAAGCTGGCACTTCAAGAATATATTGTAGGAGGTTCTGCCCTACCTAAAAGTCTTATTGAAGGTTTCGAAAAAGATTTTGGGATAAAAGGAGTTCAAGCATGGGGAATGACAGAAACATCTCCCTTAGGTACCGTTTCCAGGTTACAACCAAAGCATGCTCAACTTTCAGAAAACGAAAAGCTGGACATTCGTGCCAAACAAGGTACTGCATTTCCAGGTGTGGAAATAAGGATTATGACCGACGAAGGCACTTTGGCTCCCGCAGACGGTAAGACTATGGGAGAATTACAAATAAAAGGGGCATGGGTTATCAATTCCTATTTTAAAACGAATAATCTCGATGGTTTTACTGAAGATGGTTGGTTTAAAACAGGTGATGTCAGTACAATCGATGCAGATGGTTATATGGAAATTAAAGACCGTACAAAAGACCTTATAAAAAGTGGTGGCGAATGGATTTCAAGTGTTGCCTTAGAATCGGCATTAATGTCACATGTTAAAATTAAAGAAGCTGCGGTTATTGCAATACCAGACGAAAAATGGGTAGAAAAACCTTTGGCCTCTATAGTCTTGATAAATCCAGAAGACAGAGTCTCAGACGAAGAATTAATTGAGTTTTTAGCAAGGGAGTTTGTAAAATATCAAATCCCTAAAGATTATGTATATTTAGCTGAAGTGCCAAAAACAAGCGTTGGTAAATTTGACAAAAAAGAGATTAGAAGACTTTTTGCTGAGGGGAAACTTATATAAACAAACAGCGGTTAATTAGAATAAACGATTAATGGCAGCCCGCAACAATTAAGTACTTATAGAAGCCGTTGCTGTTTATGGCACGCTACTACAGAATCTGATTGGTGTATGCCAGTCGGATTTTTTATTTCTTGTTCTTTTGGGCGTAACCTCACTTCCACTCCGTTGCACCTCGGTCGGGCTATTTGTTGCAATCTTTTTTCTTTATTCCGCTAGTCGCTTCATAAATTAAAAAAGGATTTCCACTTCTATCCCTTACGCACAACCTGCATCTGTTAAACGATTTATATAATTTCAGTTCTATATTAGCTTTTTAAAGAAATCTGGTATTTATCAGACTTCTTTATAAATTATACCCCATTTTAAAATCGAAAAATAAATTGAAAATATCAAACGAGATTACAAAACAACTTGGAACTTTTATTGCAGAAGATTAAAAAGGTACCATTTCCCTCGTGTTATAAGAAATGATAGCTTCAGGTTTAGAATAGTAAAAACCAAATAAAAACTAATGCCAACAGCTTAATAGTCTAGGGACTTGAAAAACCAACACCCTCACGATAGCGAACGCACTAAACAATGAATACTTAGTTAAACTACCACTTCGGATTTATAAACATAACTGTCTTACTTGCAACTCTATGTAGGTATACTAAAATGACACATAAGGAATTAAAGTTTTGTTTTTTTTCATCAGTGTAAATGGTTTTTAATTATTTTTACAAAAGTACTGTGTTTGAGACAATACAGTAATGAAGGTTTAGTCGAACATCAGTAGCGCTATACAAAAGGCTTTAGTCAAATTGCAATAGCACAAGCAAGAATAAGTGCAATAGAAAATACATAGTCAGGATTCCTTGTAGATAGCGAAGCGGCCAAACTTTATTTATTATTTCAAAACAACCTGAAAAATCAATTAATCAAATTAACTCCTATGAAAAAAATTAAATTAGTAATTGGCTTTACATTATTTCTAGCAATGGCTTCTTGTGCTTTACAACCAATAGCGTCAGAATATACTTTTATTAAAACTGATTTAGCAAAAGTTGAATTAGACAAATTAGGTGATGGAAATATTCTAATCTATAATGGTGCAACTCTTATGCATAAATTAGATAATACAGCAAGATTAAATATTTGGATTGATAATAAAGCGTTAGGACAAATAAGACCTACTGAATATGTAATTATTAACGTTAAAAAAGGACAACACCATTTTAAAGTTGTTCATGTGGATGTTGTAAATATGAAAAGTGAACACGACGTAAATATCGACACAGATACCAAAGTCATCAAAATTAAACCAACAGTAACATCTAATAAATTAGAAGTAACTAATGAATTTCCTTCGAATTTCGAGAAATTAAAATACGCTCAAAAAAGATAAATTAAAAAATACGATCGTTATATCAAATAATAGATTGAAAAGCAATTAGATTTTAAGAGCACTATTAATACTGGTGCCGATTAGCTAATTGGCAACTTTAATCCATACCTCAATCCTATAAAATTACCCGTAACAGGATTTTATGAAATAACTAAGTTTCTATCTATACCTCCTAATAAAAAAATCGCTAAAAATAGAAATGAAGCAAGAAAAAGCAGAGATACCTCTACGTATATTAAATTGATAGATTTTGGCTTAAAGTAAGTTTATAGTAATAATACAAGAAAAAAAGCATTACTTACTCTCTTTTAATTTTACGTTTTGTTTAATTAATTGTTAAAAATAATGAACAAATAGTATAAATGCTTATCTTTGAATATCTTAATTAATTTTAAACTAAAAAAAGTAACTATGAAATTAGCAAAAACAATTAGTGCATTCGTATTAGTGGGAGTAATCACTGCTTCTTGTGGTCAAAAAAAAGAAGCTGAGTCTGTAGAGGTTGTTGACTCAACTTCAGTAGCAATGGACACGCCTGTAGTTGTTGAAACACCAAACATTGTAGGTGTAGCAGCTGCAAATGCAGATTTCTCGACGCTTGTAACAGCAGTAAAAGCAGCAGGATTAGTAGAAACATTAAGCGGAGAAGGTCCATTTACAGTTTTTGCACCAAATGACGCTGCATTTGCAAAACTACCAGCAGGGACCGTAGAAGGCTTACTGAAACCAGAAAATGTAGATAAGCTGAAAGCAGTGTTGACGTATCATGTTGTAGCAGGAAAATTTGACGCTGCAACAGTAATTGATGCAATTAACAAAAATAATGGAAAATACAGTGTTACAACTGTTCAAGGAGGGACTATTGTTCTAAGCTTGAAGGACGGAAAAGTGATGTTGACAGATGCAAATGGTGGAACTGCAACAGTGGTTCTTGCTGATGTAGCTGCTTCAAATGGAGTTATTCATGCAATTGATACCGTGGTTATGCCAAAATAAGGTTTTAACTTCTTATTTTAAAAACCGTTGCAGTATTGTAACGGTTTTTTTATGCATACTCACGAACAAAAGTTTAATATCACTCACAAAAATTCTAGACACAACTAACTTGACGGTATATAGTAAACACCACAATAGAAGACTGGATAATATCTTATATCGGGTAGATTTTAAATAATGGGCAAATACAGGTTGAAAGAACCAAGATGTAAAGCTTAAAATTTTATTTTAAAATTTGTGTCGCTCGTATACTTGCCATTCCTTTTTATAGCGCTATAATCAATGTCAATAAGAACGTTTAAAAAATCCTTACAAAAAAACCCTCAACATATTACTATACTGATACTTACGCCCTATTTCTATTATTACAAACCCCGTGATTTAGAGTTGGGCCATTCCTAAACCATCATGCGCTTCTTAGATGCTAAATTGATTAGAGATTATTTTTTGAAGATATTTAAATTTTTGAAGTTTTTAAAATACACTAATCCAATTCCAGCTTTAATTTAGTGATTAATGTACTGGTTTTACCACGTAAGGTTTTGACGTTATTTAATTGAATTTGGGTTTGTAATATGCGATCAATAATACTATTTTGGTATTCTTTATTGGCAAGTAAACCTATATAATCAGATTTAGTTCCCATTTTTTTTATTCTTTCATATTTTAATTTTCCATCAGGGAACTTATCTGCTAATGAGATATAATTTACTAAAACAGGCTTAATCCGATTAGTAACTATGGCTTGTATTTTCTCATTTTGTTCTTTATACAGCAAAATTTTATTTGGGTACAAAATAATCAAATCCTTTAAATCGTTTTTTTCGATAAATTCGAATTTCGTAGTACTAACAATCGAATTTATTGAATTGTCTAATAGATTCACGTCTTTATCAAATAAATTGATAATGGTGTCTTTTGCTCCCTGTGTTATTTCACTTGGATTTTTACCAACATAATTTAAAGTGTTTTCTAAATAAGTTATTTTTTGAGGGTACTCATCAATTAAACCATCTAGTAAACGCAAGTTTGTATGCAATTCCTCGTTTAAATTAGCGTAGATTTTCTTTTGTACTATGTTATTTTTTCGAATATCATTTAACTCATTTATTTTCCATGCGATTGATATACCAATTACAATAAGCACTATTTCGCCTAAAGCATAAACCAGATACGACTTGAACTTTCCTAAGGCGATTAAATTCCTTCTTAACTTACGGAACAATTTCATCTATAATTTTTTATTAAAAGAAGTTGAACCTTCATTAAATTTATACTCTAGTAAACTACTGTAAATCGCTTTACATGAATACCATAAACTAAAAAGTATGAAAGATTATATATTTAGGGAATTTGAATTTATAAAGTCTAAAAACTTACTCTTATATTGATCTGCAATTGTAATACGTTGATTATTTATTACGATTTGACTACGCTCAACAACCTCAATATTTTTTAGAGCCACAATAAAAGAACGATGCACTCTCATAAATTGAGTTTCAGGTAATTCTTCTTGCAAAGATTTTAAACTCATAAGTGTTAATATAGGTTTTGGATTATCTTTTAACCATATCTTTATGTAATCTTTAAGACCTTCAAAATAAAGGACATCTGCTAATTTAATCCGCAATTGTTTGTATTCAGATTTTACGAATAGAAATTCTTTTTCTACTGGAAGTTCATTGTGCTGTTTTCCCTTTACGAGTTCAAACCAAGTATTGGCTTTATTCGATGCAGCTAAAAATTCAGCATAATCAAACGGTTTTAATAAATAATCTAAAGCCTCTACTTTAAATCCTTCTAATGCATATTGATCAAAAGCAGTGGTGAAAATTATGCGGGTTTCTTTAGGTAGCATTTTAGAAAATTCAATCCCTGACAAATCAGGCATTTGAATATCTAAAAACAATAAATCTACTGGAGTTGTTTTTAAAAACTCCAGCGCTTCAATAGCACTACTGCACTTTTTTTTAAGCACTAAAAAAGGGGTTTTATCAACATAACTTTCGACTAAATTAAGAGCCATGGGTTCATCATCTACAATAACACAGCTAATTTTTAAGTTGCTCATAATTTACGTTGTTTTCTATTTTTATTTCACTGTATATCTAACAATTACTTCATTATCTAATATTACATTAGTTGACCAAATAAACTTAGCATCATTTGCAGTAGTATCAAAAATATCAGTAAAATTAGTATACGAAGGTTTATTATCAACTCCTATAGTTTGATTTGAAAATTCTGTCGAATTAGGCCATTCACTGTCATCAAATGCTGCAGTTTGCCAATCTGAAGGTGTTTTCCAATGTAAAGCATAATAAGTTGTTCCATCATCAGAATCTTCTGTATTACAATTTTCGCTTAATCTTAAAGTCCCTTTTTCAGTAGCACAAGATAAATCTTTTAGAGGAGCCGTATAGAATGTTTGTGCTTTCCAATTTGAATTAGTTGTGGCAATGATTTCATTTTTAGCATCTTTAAAAACCGCAACCATTCCACCATCACCTGGATGAAATGCTTTTCCCCTATTATTCTCAGAACCTAAACCACTATTTTCTTCCCAATCGACTAATTTCATGGCAATTGTAAAAGGTTTTTTTACCTTAAAACGGACAATGTTAGAATTAAATTCTGTAAAAGGTACATTATCTTTTCCTACTGGAGTACCATTAATGTACATTTCAAAATAGTTATCGGCAAATACAAAAGCGGTTATGATTTCTCCATCAGCATCAATTTCGACTATGTCTGATCCGTCCAAAGCTTTTAGTGCTTCATCAGCTGACTTAAATTCCACTTTAGTACAAGGATTGTATAAATCAGATGCAAATGGAAAATCAGTATTCGAAAAATTCACTTCTGCCGGAACAGTCCAAACGCTACCATCAAGTGCCGTAGCTTTTCCAATAGGTGCTTTACGACCACGATCACATTCAAATATGTTTTTTGTTAGTATTTCAGCAGGTCCTTGAGATACATTTGCCGTACCTTTATATTGTTCTATATTCGTTTGAACTGCTTTCGTTCCATTCTTGCAAGCAGCAAGAGAAAGAAGCGCCAAAATAAGTACTGGAGTTATCTTTTGTATATTTTTCATATCGTAAATTATTTAGTATCTATAAATGTCAAAGTTGTTCTGTCAATAATTTTTGTTTTACCAATAGCGTTCATAAATACATTGTAATCAACCTCTACAGAGTGATGCGTAGGTAAAGAACTAGGCGTTTCGGCTAAGGCATAAAGCGCAATAATATAGGTGTGTTTGCCTTTTCCTTGTGAACACGGAGAAGTATAGGATATAGCATTGCCGTCTTTGTTAGCGCCCATATACCAAGTACCGCTTTTTGCCATTTTGTACGGAATCTCAGTAATTTCCGGACTAATATTCCATAACAGTAAATAAGAATTTATTTCAGTTTTATCGTCTTTTTTAGGATAATGATACATGACAACAGCTAGCGATTTAGTGCCCTCGGGAACATTTTTCCAAGATAAAGGTATTGAATTTTCTACACCATTTACCTTCTCTTCACATTTAAAAGCATCTAATAAAATGCCATGATCTACCGCACTACTAGATAGAGTGAAATTAGGATGTATGGTTTTGAAATCATCATGATTTACTTTAGTCAAATCTGTCCTATTATTTTTACAAGAAAAAACAGAGAGGATTAAAAGTGGTACTATAAATTTTATTATTCTCATTATTTTCTGGGTTTGTATTTTTCTATTGTTGAGGTACCATCTGGATTTATAAATTCATAGGTATAATTGTTTGAGCTGTCCCATTTATATTTTATGATGTAATCCTCCGAATTTAAGCGGTAAGTTAAAGCATACGAATTAGTACCTAAGGATTTAAAATCAGTTATTTCAGCTCCTCTTAAAGGTCTTAAGGCAGGTCTAAGTTCATGTGTTCTTGGTTGTGGTAAAACTTGATTTTCAGGAGCTTTTGTATTTGGGTCTAAGTTCACTTCACCTCTCATGCCAGCAATAAAATAAGGATACTCTTTAATAGTGTGGTACTCATAAGAACCATTAGCATTCATTTTACCTAAATATTCATCTAATTTTTCAGTTGTTTCACCATATACTGGAAAGCCATCGACAGCATAAGCAATGGGATTTCCTGCTCCAACTTGTTTTTGTAAATGCACAGGAGGCAAATGATAATGATAGTCATCCGCGCGGCCACAATGTCCGCCCCATTTGTCTAATTCACCAATGGCATTTGCATCTTCACCTCTGTTATTTAAAGGGTTAAAAATCGGGATTCCATTTACAGCAACTGCAATGGCACCTTTGAGTAAATTGGTTTTTGTAGATAGCGGATTTGCAGCCATTTTTGGATGCAACGGTATTGCCCAACTATTTTCGCCAGTATAGTTTTGATTAATTGGCACTTGTTGTTGCCAATTTGTTATTCCTACCATCATCTCATGATTAGGCAAACCATTGGATGAAATATATAGATAGTTATTATCTGAATGAGTTGTAACTCCCTCAAATTTTTCAAAAAAAGATTGCATCAAGGAAACATTATTTGAAGGAACGTTTAGAGTGGTCGTTTTAATGGAACTACCATTTTTGCACGAAACGAATAAAATCAAGCAAGCACCAATAAAACCATACGATAAATGAATTATTTTTTTTAGTTTAATCAATTGAATAATGGAGAGTAACAGCAGGATAGAACCTAAAAGTATCAGTGCCCATTTTGAATATGAAATTGTATCCAAGTCTGTGTTTTTTGTATTATTCAAAGAATAAATTAATTCGGTTCTAGTCTGGATATATTTTTGGTCTTCATTAGAAAAATCTGAAATGAGATAGGCTTTAATATTATGATTGCCGTCCAGAAGCCAAACTTTATTATTTTCATATTTTATAAAGTCTGCACTTATTTGTTCATTTGTAGAAGTTACTTTCCATGTTTTTAGTGAGACTCCATGTCCACCTTCATGCGCAAAGAGATTACTATTTATTAGAAAAAAAGCTACAATTAAAATTAAATTTTTCATATATCATATTTTAATATTTCTGTTTTCAATCTGTTTTTTCTAAATTTTGAATTGTTTATTATTAAGAAGTTTCTATTTCTAAAGTTACTAAAAAATAATTATTCTTTATTGTAATATCAAAAATATGTTTGTTAGGATAAAGTAATTCTAGTCGTTTCTTTAAATTTGGTAACCCAATACCAGAACCACTTTTATCATCTGTTCTTTTAGGAAAATTATCATTTTCAATTATAAATAATACTTTCTTATTTTCTATAGTCATATTTATAGAAATCTGACTTTCTTTGCTAGCGGAAACTCCATGTTTAAAAGCATTTTCTATTAACGATATGAATAACAATGGGGCTAATTGAATTCCTGTTTCTTTTGTGGGAAAATTATAATTTACAATTATTTTATCTGAAACGCGCAACTTCATTAAATCGATAAACCTTTTCATAAAATCGATTTCTTTAGAAAGTGGCACCAGCTCCATATTTGTTTCATACAACATATAACGCATTAGTTTGCTCAAGCTATGAATTGTTTTTTTAGCTTGCTCAGGAGAAGTGTCTACAAGAGAATAAATATTATTCAATGAATTAAAAAAGAAATGTGGCTGTAACTGATAATGCAAATGCTGCAACTCTGATTCTAATTTAATATTAGCTGCTTCTTTACTTTCAGCTTCTTTTTTTGTTAATCTATTAGTCGTTTTTACCGCTACAGAGAAAAGAACTGAAGCTAAGTACGGTAACATTTGCATATAAATAAATAATTGAAAAGGCGGCCCCCCTTCCCCGTCCTTGTTCACTGGCTTATCCCGTATAAGCTCTTGAAAAAAAGCAATTTCGTTTTGCTCTTTTAAAAATATAAAAGCCACAATTAATAAAACGTTGATACTAATAAACTCTATGTTTTTTTTAGCAAACAGAAATCGATTAATTAAAAGGAAATAGTTTGTATAAAAAATTATCGCATAAAATACTAATGGAACCCAAAAATGTGCTATAATTCTATTGACACCTTCTTGTTGTGATGTCAATAGATATGGCATGCTAAACAGAAATATCCAAACTAGCAAATGCGAAGCGATTGTTATTTTTTTATTATTTTTCATAATTGTTTACTCGTAACGTAAAGCGGTTATTGGGTCTAAAGCTGCTGCTTTTTTTGCAGGATACCATCCAAAGAATATTCCGGTTACAGCACATACTATGAATGAAATTACTATTGAATACAAAGCAACACTTGTGGGCCAATTTAAGAATTTTTCGATAAAAACAGTAGCACCAAGTCCTAACATTACTCCTAAGACTCCTCCTGTTATGCTTATTAGTATAGCTTCAATTAAAAATTGCATTAAAATATCAGACCCTCTTGCCCCTACTGCCATTCGTAAACCAATTTCTTTAGTACGTTCTTTTACCGAAACATACATAATATTCATTATTCCGATACCACCAATTAACAATGAAATACTAGCTATTGCGACTAAAAGCACCGTTAGCATTTCACTTGTAGAACTAAAGGTCGAAATCAATTCTTCCATAGAACGTACATTAAAATCGTCTTCTGCGGTTTCTTCTAAGTTGTGTTGAGAACGCATAATTTCGCTTACTTGAATCACAGCTTGAGGAGCCTCTTCTTCACTCACAGCGGAGGCAACAATAGATTCCAAAAAATTTATTGCTAAAATTCTTTTTTGTACGGTTGTATAAGGTGCAATAACTACGTCATCTTGATCTTGTCCAAAAGTATTTTCTCCTTTTTCTTCTAATACTCCTATGACTGTAAACGGAATATTATTGAAACGAATCATCTGTCCAATTGGATCTTGACCATTTGGAAATATATTATCTACAACCGTTTGACCAATCAAAGCTACTTTAGAAGCAGACTGCACTTCGGCATCTGTGAACATACTCCCGCTTTGTAATTCTGTTATTTTAATTTCTAAATAATCTTGATTCACACCGTAAATTGTAGACGGCCAGTTATTCGATCCGTTTATAACTTGACCACCCCCGTTTACCAAAGGAGAGATATAGGTCAATAAGGTAGCTTCTTTTTTTAGGGCTAAATAGTCTTTTAGTTTTAGAGTCTCCATAGCACTACGTTCTTGTCGCACTCCTCCACGTACATCAGTTCCGGGTCTAATGGTAATCATATTGGACCCCATACTTGAAATAGTCGAACGTATACTTTCTTTTGAACCTTCACCAATAGCCAACATTGCAATTACTGAGGCGACTCCAATAATTATTCCTAACATAGTAAGCAAAGTCCTTGTTTTATTTAGAACAATAGCTTTAGTAGCGATTTTTAGTAAATTTAATAGTCTCATAATTAATCGTCTTGTTTAGGTAATTTTGCAAGTTGCTCAGCAGCAGATTGTATATTTTCATTTTTATAATCTTGCGTAATATGCCCGTCTTTTAATACAATTGTTCTACCACTAAATGTAGCAATGTCTGGTTCGTGTGTTACAAAAGCAATCGTAATCCCTTGTTTGTTTAGATCTTGAAACAAGGTCATAATTTCATAAGATGTCCTTGTATCCAAATTTCCTGTTGCTTCATCTGCAAGTATCATAACCGGATTATTAACCAACGATCTTGCAATAGCTACACGTTGTTGCTGTCCCCCCGAAAGTTGCGAAGGGGTATGATCCATTCGATCTGCTAAACCAACCATCTCTAAGGCTTTAATGGCTCTTTTTCTGCGTTCATCAGTAGAAACCTTACTGTTGTATAAAAGTGGTAATTCTACATTTTCAATAGCAGATGTTCTAGCCAATAAATTATAGGATTGAAAAATAAATCCAATCTTTTCATTTCTTATAGTTGCCAGCTGATCTCTACTGAGGTCCTTTACTTTGACACCATCAATTTCATATATTCCTGATGTAGGTTGATCTAAACAGCCTAAAATATTTAGCAACGTACTTTTACCAGAACCACTAGACCCCATTATGGTAACAAATTCGCCTTCATTTATGGTAAACGAAATGCCTCTCAACGCATGAACCGTTTCGGTTCCCATAATAAACTCTCGTTTTAAATCTTCTATTTTAATAATTTCTTTACTCATGATGATTTACTTATTTTTTACCAGCTCCTGGTGGTTTTTGCATAAAAGGACTTTCACTTGCGCCTTGTTTTGCTACTTTTTCTGTCGTTTCTTTTAGGCTATATACTAGTTTATCTCCTTTACTGATACCGCTTAAAACTTGTACATTTACGCCATCACTGGCACCCAAGCTAACTGTTTTTGGACTTAAGGAACTATCAGAATTCAACACCCAAACTGTACTAGCGTTATCTGCTTGTTTGGTTGTGCTTATAGGTAAATTATGCTGTGCATTGTAACTTGATAACACCGCATCTTCGGGCTTAAAATTAACAGCTTTAGCTTCAATACTTAACACATCCTTAAGTTCTAATGTGTAAATTGAAATGGTCGCTGTTAATCCTGGTTTTAATTTTAAATCTGGATTATCAGCTTTAATAACCACCGTATAGGTTACTACATTTGATGTTACTGTAGGATCTAAACGAACTTGTGTTACAACTCCATCAAAAACTTTACCTATGTAAGCATCTACAGTAAACTCAACACGTTGTCCTTCTTTTACTTGACCTATATCTGCTTCATCTACATCTGCTTCTACTTGCATTTCTTTTAAATCTTTTGCAATGGTAAATAAGGTTGGTGTACTTAAACTTGCTGCTACTGTTTGTCCTTCATCAATAGCTCTAGACAATATAACGCCATCAATTGGCGAATAAATATTGGCATAGCTTAAATTTGTTTTTGCTTTTTGTAAGTCTGATAAACGTTGCGTTACCGTACCTTTTGCCGTTTGATAGTTATATTGGGCATCATCAAAATCTGATTTGCTAATCACCTGATTGTCAAACAAAGTTTTTAGTCTGTCATAAATAGTTTTGGTGTAAAACCTTTGGCTCACCGCATTATCATAAGCTGCCTGCGCTAGTGATAAAGAGGAATTAAGATTTGTTTTATCTAACTCTGCAATTAGCTGACCTGCTTTTACTACACTGTTGTAATCCACGTAGATTTTTTCTACCACTCCAGAAACCTGTGTCCCCACCTCTACTTGTATAATAGGTTCAACGGTTCCAGTTGCAGTTACCCTTGTGGTTACATTTTCAGTTTTTGCCTCAACAGTTTTTGCTTCGATAAGCACATTATCATCGGTTTTAAAAATGGTGTACCCAATACCAATCAAAATTACTAATGCGATACCTGCTATGATTATTTTCTTTTTATTCATTTTTTTAATATTAAAGTTTGATGTCGTTTCCTTGATAGAATTGCAATAGTTGATAGTATAAAATATTTAAATATTTGGCCTGTAAATAATTCTGTTCTGCATTTGTAAATGTGTTTTGGCTAATCACTAAATCTGTAGTACTTAGCGCTCCCAATTCATATTTTTTTTGCGCCAGCTTATACGACTGGGTAGCGGCTTCTTTTGAAGCCGTTGCAGCAACAACCTGTTCTTGTGCTGAAATAGCATTTTGATAAGCTGTTTCAACTTTTTTATACACTTCTTTAACAACAGTTTGCTTTTGAATTTCTGCTTTTTCGATATTACTTGATGCAGTTTGTACAGCAGCTTTTGTTTGGTTTCTATTAAAAATGGGAACACTTAGTGACAAACCTATTTTTTGATTAAAATTCAAGTTCAATTGATCTGTGAAATTACTATCATTAATACTCGTATACCCAGAACCTATACTACTTGCAAGTGATAATGTGGGCAAGTAACCTCCTTTTGCAATGTCTAATTCCTTTTTATTTACTGCAATATTTGTATTGCTTGAACTTATTTCTGGCAAATAATTCAAAGCTTTATTGTAAATATCCATTTTATCAAATCCTGCACTCATTAAAGAATTACTTTGATCTGAAATTTCAAAATCTTCTGTCGGACGCAATTCTAATAACTGTTTTAATGTTATTAAATATTGTTGGTACGTGTTTTTGGACGTAATCAAATTATATTTATTTGTCGCTGATTGACTTTGTGCTTCGGTATAATCATTTAAAGCAATCGATCCCGCATCAAATCTTGATTTTGCTCGTAGCACTTCTTTTTCTGAAGCAGCCAAATTATTTTCGGCAATTACAATCCCCTCTTTATTATACAAGGCTTGCAAATATGTTTGAAGAATGCTAATCACAATATTGTTTTTAGCTTCTTCTTCTAAAAAAGTATTTTGCTCAACAACTAATTTATTTTGCTTGATACGATTATTAATTTGGTTTCCTTGAAACAGCGTCATTGAGCTGTTAATCCCTAAATTAGTATTGTAAATTTGATCCGTGACATAACTACTTGTAATAGGATCAATGGCATTCCCATTAGAGAAATTTTGAGAGGCACTACCAAATAAATTAGGCAAACGCGATGATTTTGCTTTACTATAATCAACCTCTGCAATACTTGTATTCAAAGAAGCTTCCTTTATTGTTATATTGTTTTCTAGAGCATAAGTGATGCAATCCTGTAAAGACCATACTTTCTCGCTTGGCTTTTCTTGAGCAAAACTAAATTCTAAAAAGAAAAGGCTAATCACTAAAATATATACTTTCATTTTATAAATGTTTAATTTTTATAAAACAAAGGTCAAACTAATTCCATCGTTAATAAATCGAAATAGAAGTTTGCCTAAAGTTCCTATAAGATTTGTATGATTTCATAGACGAAAAATCAGTCAAGGAACAAGCATATATAACTACTTCTAATTTACAATGCTTGCTTTTGTAGATTACCTATAATGAATAAGAAAGAAAACGAAGCGTTTTTATCTAGGCAACTCCTAAAAAAGAATTTGGAGAACTTGAATACTGTCTTACTCCTCATAAATATAATTGCTAAACCAGCTATAGCCAAGGCACTCAACTCTCGTGCTAAAAGGGCACATTATTCAAGATAATGACAATCATCTAAATAATATTAAAACACTGAAAAACAATATATTGTACGGTTATAAAAAATAAAAAAACCTTTTGATAGTTTATGTTCTTTTATTTTTACCTTAGCTAGTGTAATAATTTATAACTCGTGGCATTTATTCTAGTATAACGTTACCGAAAAAATTATGAAAAAACTTTTCCTTATAATTATAACCTCTTTGACATTCATTTCTTGCACGATACAAAAAGACTTTTATCAAAATGGAAAGCTAAAAGCTCAAGGAAAAATTACCAATGAAATAAAAAATGGAAAATGGAAACATTTCTATGATAACGGAAATCTATTTCAAATAGGAAAATACTCGAATGGAGAGAAAACTGGCAAATGGGAAATATTTCAAGAGAATGGTAATCGGGAAGCTATTGGAACTTTCATAGAGGGCAAGAAGCATGGAATATGGAAATCATATCATACTAATGGTACAATTTATACAGAAACAGAATGGGATAATGGAAAGTTAACTAGCATCATATCTCGTTACGATGAAGAAGGTCACAAAGTTGATAAAGATACTTTTACCAATGAAAATGAAGCAATGAACTTATATGATATTGACAGAAATTTAAATTTTATTATTCACGGAATTGATAATAAAATACCACAAGAATATTTGAATTTTAAAGAGAAATATGGAATTGGGCTGATCATAGAGAATTGCGCAATCGACCCTTTTTCCTTTAGAAGAGCGTCTAAAAATAATCAGATGATTTCAGAATATTTAAATAAAAAATATGGAGCGAAATGGCAGGATGAATTACCAATCAAACCTTACGGAATTAAATAAAAAACTTTAGACATAACTGTATAAAATAGTTAGATGAAGCACCTTATGGATTCTCTTAAATTTGTGCTGATAAATCGGCTTAAAAAACAAAATAAAACCACCAAATAATTCGCAGAAACAGAAAAATAGAAACTTATTTTCATTTGTAATTCCACTTTGAATCTCATTTTAAGCTATTTACGACATTTGCAGTACACATAAACAATAAATTTCATAACTTAGTTTGTTATCTAGCGGAGAACACTTTCTTGCAAAAGTGATAGCTGTAGTCCTAAATATAAATTATAGTTTTCTATTCATTATCACCTATAAAAATAGGTAAATGGAAGAAAATTCCGAACACAAAATAATTAGTATGGTGAAAATTGATGCCACTGCGCTTGAATATTAAGCCATAGTAAAACTAGATAATATAACGTCCTTTTAATTGTACCTTGTTATCCCTTGTCAATCCTAATAGTCATCAAAGTCTTTGTTTAACTTACTTTTTAATCTAACTGTCTTCTATCCAAAATTAATTTAATATGAAAGATTTACAACAATTACTAGATGAAGTAACTCGTTTAACTTCGAATATTAATACTAATTATCCTGATTTATATAAATTCCTGAGTGAAAACCCCATAACTATCCCTTCCTATTTGGACCCTCAAATTACTAAACAGGTCATGACTGATTACCTAGATTCCTTAAAGAATCTATTGCACAACCATATAGAAAGTCACAAAAAAAAGAATGCCAGCTTTAATGTAATCTCTCTTAAACCTTTTGACATAGCAGTATTTTCAGAAGCAATCAGAGAACGTACAATCAAACGACTCGAATCTGTTCCTCAGGATTTTATTAATTGGAGATTGAACAATACTTCTCTGAGTTTTGGGCATATCGCTCAACACCTTATTAATGCTGATGAATTATTTATAAAAATGGTACAGTCTTCTACAGACCTATACATTTGGGTACTTGGTACCGAAGAGTCACATCCAATTCTTGAGCGTCATGAGTATGAAGAAAAAATCATCCATCTCAAACATTTGCAAAAGCAACGAGCAAATTTAATTTTGACCTTAACGGAGAAGGAACTGACCAAAACAATCCATAGTGATGACGGAGAAGAAATGATATTGGCATGGTTTATTCTGGAAAAGATAATCGAACATGAAGTATACCATCGCGGGCAAATTTCAGCCTATTTAAAAGTCATTAAAGGGGAGCTTTGAAATATGATTAGTACGCTTAAACAGTTTATTAATTGTAATCTTCACTCAATATATTCTATCGTCACGTCAATATTAATTTGGGGCCAAAATGTTTTTAAAATATTTACCCCCGCTACCACGCAAAAAGATTCGCGCGATAGCGGGGGATCTTTTATAATTAGCACCGACAAATAAATCAGGTGCATAATTAAAAAAGGGAAATTACTCTCCCCTTATTTCTTTATTATTTGTCAACGCAGTCAACAGCGTCAAATTTATATTTTACACTCTCAAAATCGATAGGCTCACCTTTAACAAAATGAGAAGCTCCCAAAGTAATTTGTATTTTTCCGTCCCCTAAAATAAGCTGATCTCCACGTTTTAAAAATGCCATTGGATTTTTATATGTTTTTTCTTTATATCCACCTTGGATAAACGTATAACTGGCAAATAAGGTGTCACCACGAAATTCTCCGGAGATTTCACCAACCTTTTTGGGCATATTAGAAATTGCCATCTCCATATTACCCGTTATATCTCCATTTTTGAAAGTATTAATTTTTAAATCAAGCGTGTCTTCTTCATAAAATGCTCTATAGCACTGTACGTTTACTATCTCTACAGCTTCCTTAGCTTTAATGAGTTTTTCACTTTGATTATTTTTACAACTTACGAGTCCAATACAAGTCAACAGCAAACAGAAAAGGCCTAGGTTTTTCATAATAGTTTCTTTTAGTTAATAATTTTGGCAGTAGCCAATGCTAATTTACGCATAATTAATGTGTAATAATAAAGATTTGATATAAAATTTCAAGTGTAATTATCCTAATAAAATAGAATTATTGGCACTTCTCTAAATTAATTGAAAGGAAATTTATTAGTCATCATTGTACTTATTTTATATTGTAAAAACTATTTCTACCCTGACACGAATAATTAGTAGCGCTCGAAAAAGTTTCTGTAGAAAAGTCAAAACAATATTTTAAAGATTCATTATGTAATTGAAATGAAAAAAACCGATGCGCAAGTTGTTGTTGAAATGA
The DNA here is from genome assembly GCF_041431375.1 of Flavobacterium sp. Arc3. Taxonomy (NCBI): domain Bacteria; kingdom Pseudomonadati; phylum Bacteroidota; class Flavobacteriia; order Flavobacteriales; family Flavobacteriaceae; genus Flavobacterium; species Flavobacterium sp. Arc3. The sequence continues at coordinate 134,143 of NZ_JASMRI010000005.1, forward strand.
CCATTAGCGGTCGAGTGGCCCCTGAAACCGTGAAAAAAGCCATCTCAGATGCTATTTATACTTGAAAAGACCTATTTAAATGATTGCTTTGATGAGATCAGAGATTCAAAAACCTTTAACAATTATGATTCCAGGAGAATTAATATTCTGTATGTTACTATCTTTGATGGTACTTCCTCAAATTTATTATTTAGCGCACAAAAAAATGAAAATAAAGATTGATAAATTCGTTCTCGCCATAACTATTACAGTGTTTTTAGCTTATTTATTTCCGCAGTACGGGAGTAAATCAAGTCCGCTTGACTTAGATACTATGGCTAGTGTGGGTATTTCGCTTTTATTTTTTTTCTACGGATTAAAACTAAGTCCAGAGAAAATAAAAAGCGGATTAGTAAATTGGAAACTGCACCTCTTAGTGCAAGCTTCTACTTTTTTACTATTTCCCATAATTGTATTACTGTTTTACCCATTTATGCAAACAGAGCATAACAAAACAATCTGGTTGGCTTTTTTCTTTATAGCCTCACTCCCATCTACTGTCTCATCCAGTGTAGTCATGGTTTCCATTGCGAAAGGAAATATTCCCGCAGCCATATTTAATGCCAGTATTTCTGGTTTAATAGGAATTGTATTTACTCCGCTATGGATGGGTTTGTTCCTAAATAGCAAAAACGCAAACTTTGATTTAGGCGCCATTTACATCAAGTTAATTACTGAAGTTTTGATTCCGGTGATTCTGGGTCTACTATTACATCGTTATTTAGGAAAGTTAGCCATTAAGTACAATAACTACTTGACGACCTTTGATAAATCAGTCATTTTATTAATTATTTATAAAAGTTTTGCAACCTCATTTGAGGAAAAAGTTTTTAGTATTTTAAACACATCTAGTCTTATTGTAATTGCACTTTGTGTATTGAGTTTATTTTATTTTGTATATTACTTAATCGGTTTTATAGTCAAAAAACTTAATTTCGATCGTGAAGATCGTATTACAGCACAGTTTTGTGGAACAAAAAAGTCGCTCGTTCACGGAACGATTTTCTCGAAAATATTGTTTCAAAATGCAGCAACAATGGGAATAATTATATTGCCCTTAATGCTTTTTCACGGCTTGCAAATTTTCATTATTAGTATAATCGCTAATAAATATGCCAAAAATTAACCCCTATTTACTCTTACACACAAGCTATTTATTTGTTAATAAAAGGTAGATTTAAAAATGACTTGATTAATTTTGTACAGAAATTAATTATTCCCTAAAATCTATTTTTATTAATGAATCATCTTGACAAAGCCAATTTCATCGAACAAGATACCTTTATCTTTTGCCTTGAAGGAGTCCGTGATATAGAAACTGAAACCGAGACTGAAGTAGTTGTTAATTTAGAACAATTAGCTGTAAACTACGGCTTGGCTAGTATCTACAAAACCTGCGATACTATTGAAGGATTTGAGGAAAGCTTGAGTACTCTATTATATGATGATCATGGTTTCAAGGATTATGAAATCATTTATTTTGTCATGAAAGGCGAAGGAAATAACATTTGCCTTAACGATTACTTTTACAGTTTAGACGAAATTGCAGAGGTTTTTGAAGGAAAGTTAACGGGCAAAATTTTGCACTTTGCCAATACAAAAATACTAGATTTGACTGAGGAAGAAGCACAATATTTCATAGATGTTACAGGAGCAAAAGCCATTTCAGGGTATGGAACGCCATTTAACAGCCTGACCAGTATTAATCTTGACCAGGCATTTTTTAGCTTTTTTAAAGAAGATGACAACGTGTTTGACATTGTAGAAACATTGTTTCAAAAAAACTATGATCAATGCAAGCTACTTGATTTCCGACTATATTATTAATTGTAGTTTTAAATTACTTGTTTGGCTGGTTTTATATGTTAAACAAGGGGGGGGTTAAAGATTTTTTTAGACAAAAGGTAATTTTAAGTTTCTAAATTGTCTTTAATTCGATTATTATAAAATAATGGCATAAAGACGCCGCATTCTTTCTAGTTGAAAATTTGTATACTAACTTATCAAAAATTAAAATGATGCAAAGCACCTACTCTATTGTTTTTCAACCACCTCCAGAAATAGTGGAAGAAGTGAAAATTTTAAAAGAGCGTTTAGCAGATAAAATTGGATGGTACAATAGCAAAAATTCATTGGCACACATTACCATCGGAGAATTTTTAGCATCTGTAGAACAATTAGAACTAATCAAAAAACAATTGACTCGAATAGCCGATTCGGTTATGGAAGTGCCCATAACTTTAGATCATTATGGAAGCTATCCTAACGGTGCTTTTTTTATAGCTCCAAATACGGATTCGAAAATAAGGCTGGTTCCTATTATGAAGCGTTTTCAAAAAGAGACTCGTTTTACAATTACCCATAAAAGTGTGGCCCCCCATGTATCTATCGCTAGAAAATTAACAGCCGAAAAAATGATAATTGCAAATGAACTTTTTACTACGGTTGCGATGCATTTTCTTTGTGACGCAGTCATTTTAAGAAGGTTTAATACTGATGCAAAACAATTTGAAGCAGTTGCTAGTTTTCCTTTTAATGGAAAAGCAGAACCTATTCAAACATCATTGTTTTTACACTTCTAGAGCTTTTATCTTTATTTTTTTTAGGGCCATTTTGTCAGGAAATAAGTTTTTAGACGTCTAATAAATTAAATATCTTTATAAAAAAAATACCATGCGTCTTTATATCTATTTTATTAGTTTCTTTTTTTCAATTGTACTCTCTGCACAGAATAGCATTCCGCAGGTTTTGAAAAAAATGAATAAAGAAACGGTCCCTTATATCAAAGTAAATGATCTCAAAGATAAAAAAAACTTGATTTTCTTGGATGCCAGAGAACCAAAAGAATACAAAGTTAGTCACATTAAAGGTGCTCTTCCCGCAGGCTTCGATCATTTTAAGTCTGATACTGTTTTGGCAAATGTCAAAGACAAGAACGCTACAATAATTGTCTATTGTTCTATTGGTGTAAGAAGTGAGCGAGTAGGTGAAAAATTACAAAAATTAGGTTACAAGAATGTTTTTAATTTATATGGAGGTATATTTGAATATAAAAACACTGGCGAAAAAGTGGTGAACAACCAAAATAAAGTAACAGACAGTATACATACTTATAATAAAGCATGGAGTGTTTACTTAACTAAAGGAATTAAGGTTTATGAAGACTGATGCCTTAATAATTTTTACTCGAAATCCTGAATTAGGAAAAGTAAAAACCAGACTCGCAAAAACAATTGGTAATGAAAAAGCCTTAGCTGTCTACAAGGACTTACTTTTACATACCAGGAATGAAACCTATTCCATTGATTGTGATAAATTTGTATTTTATGATACTACCATTATTGAGAATGATATTTGGTCTCCAGCATTTTATCAAAAAAAAGTGCAAGCCAATGGTGATTTAGGACAAAGGATGCATCAAGCTTTTGTTACACTTTTTCAAATGGGTTACAAAAATTGTATCATTGTAGGGAGTGACTTATTTGACTTGAAAGCCGTTGTTATTAAAACAGCATTTAAAAAGCTTGTAGATCACGATGTAGTAATTGGTCCGGCTGAAGATGGTGGTTATTATTTATTAGGACTAAAAAAAGGCATGCCTGCTATTTTTCAAAATAAAGACTGGGGAACAGCTACAGTTTTTAAAATGACCATGAAGGATTTAGAGAATCAGAAAGTATCGCTTCTAGACACTTTAAATGATATCGATACCTATGAAGATTTAGAACAAAGCTCCTATGACATCGCTAGCTTAAAACTATTATCCTAGCTAAAAAAAGAATAGTAACAGATCTTCTTTATAAGCCTAGAATGGGTGGCAAAGAAACGAAGCACAACTTCGAAAAATTAAACTAAAGGAGATAAAAAATATCATTAAACCTTGAAATACGGATTGGCAAAAATGAAAAAATACATTGACATACTACTGAATTCCTATAGAGGTTATTTTAATTACCTGAAAAACGAGATTTTATATTGGAACTGGGATAACTATTTTTATGGACTAATTGCCATTTCTTTGGTAGTCTGGTTCCTTGAAATTGTTTTTCCCTGGAGAAAGCAACAAGCCATTTTTCGTAAAGATTTCTGGTTGGATTTATTTTATCTGTTTTTTAATTTTTTCTTACTCAATTTAATTCTTCTCATTGCATTATCTAATGTAATGGAACAGTTTCTTAATGACATACTCCATTTATTTGGGTTTGAGTTAACATCTATTCAGCTGTTCTCTATATCTGAGATGCCTAAACCCTTGGCTTTGTTCCTATTCTTCATCATTAGTGATTTCCTGCAATGGAATGTGCACCGCTTGTTGCATACGATTCCCTTTTTATGGAAAATTCATAAAACCCATCATAGCGTGAAGGAAATGGCTTTTGCTGCCCATTTTAGGTACAATTGGATGGAACCTATTGTTTACAAATCAATACTGTATATTCCTATTATTCTCGTTGGTGGTGTAAACCTTGAAGATGTCTTTATTGTGCATTTCATTGCGATTGCGATAGGTCATTTAAATCATGCAAATGTGGGTTGGGACTACGGTTTCTTAAAATACATATTTAATAATCCTAAAATGCATATCTGGCACCACAGTAAAAAAATACCGAACAAATATGGTGTCAACTTTGGAATTTCACTAAGTTTATGGGATTATATATTTAAAACCAATTACATACCTACAGATGGAAGAGATATCGAACTTGGTTTTGACGATGAAAACGAGTTCCCAAAAGATTTTATTGAACAAGAAATATATCCATTAAAAAAATAGTTTCTTTTTTTTTTGTCAGGAACTACTTTTATGACTGTCTAAACTTGTATAATTTAAAAATAGCAATGATGAAAAAATATTTCTTAACTCTACTTTTATTGCCTCTGCTTTCATGTGGAAAAAATAAAACAAATCCAGAAATTCCAACAAAAGCATACCAAACTACGACCACAGCTGATGATCAAAGTATGAATCATGCTAAATGGAATACATTATTGCAAAAAAATGTTTCTAAAGACGGAAATGTAAATTATAAAGGTTTTCAAAAAGACAGTAAAGAATTGCAGGCCTACCTTAATGAATTATCGTCAAATGTCCCTACAAAATCATGGTCAAAAAATGCTACACTTGCCTATTGGATTAATGCATATAACGCTTTTACAGTAAAATTAATTTTAGATAATTATCCAACTAAAAGCATCAAAGATATTAATGACCCTTGGGGTAAAAAATTCTTTACGTTAGGAAATAAAAAATACAGTTTAGAAGAAATCGAACATGAGATACTTCGCAAAATGGATGAGCCAAGAATACATTTCGCCATTAATTGTGCTTCTTTTTCTTGTCCTAATTTACTAAATGAAGCTTATACTGCAGCAAAATTAGACAAACAATTAGCAGCTGCAGCAAAAAGTTTCATTAACGATAAAACAAAGAATACTATAACAACGAATAAAATCGAAATTTCAAAAATATTCGATTGGTTCGCGGGTGACTTTAAGAAAAAAGGTTCTGTTATTGATTTTTTAAACCAATACAGTACTATCAAAATTAGCAGCAAAGCCAAGGTCAATTACAAAGAGTACAACTGGAGTTTGAATGAATAAAATTTCGATAATAATCCCAGTTTTTAATGAAGTAAACAGCATTATTAAGTTAGTATCGCATCTTGAAAATAAAGCCTTTCAAAAAGAAACAATTGAAATAATAGCTGTTGACGGAGGCAGTACAGATGGTTCTCAAGATAAAATAAAAGCTAGTTCAAACGTGAAGTTAGTTCAAGCTGGAAAAGGGAGAGCGATACAAATGAATGTAGGAGCTAAAGTGGCCACAGGAAACGTCCTTTATTTTTTGCACTGCGATAGTTATCCGCCCCATCATTTTGACCGCATTATCAATGATGCCATTCAACAAGGAAGGCAGGCGGGCTGTTTCAGAATGAAATTTGATTACGCACATCCCGTTTTAATGGTTTCACAGTGGTTCACTCGATTCAATCATATTTCCTGCCGTGGCGGAGATCAATCGCTATTTGTTACCAAAAAATTATTTGATGAAATAAAAGGTTTCAATGAGCAATTTATCATTTATGAGGATAATGAAATTATTTCAAGGCTTTACGCCAAAAAACAATTTGTCGTGATTCCTGAATATATAATTACTTCGGCTAGAAGGTATCAACAAAATGGGGTTTGGCGTTTACAATACCATTTTATTATTATTCATCTTAAACGCAGATTAGGACATTCTACTGAAAGTATGCTTCAGTATTACAAAAAAAACATCCGATAAAAGGTAGTGTCTAGTGATTATAAATTAGACATCTTAAAAATAATCAATACAATAATTAAACAATTCATAATGAAAAAAATTGCTCTAGCTTTAACAGCGATCATTCTTACCGCTGTAGGATGTAAATCGAATGAAGAAAACTTAAAATTTACAGAGAAAGTAGAAAAAGCACACCATCAAGAAGAATTTTCAGCTAAGGAAGCAGTGCAGTTTAATCTTAAATTAGAGTTTGGCGGTAAAGATAGGATGGATGCCAAATTTACAATTCTGACCAACTCTACGAAAGGAGTTATTGAGTATAAAAATGGATCTAAAATAGTATTCAACAAGGATAAAGTCTACTACTCTACTACGATTCCTAATGAAGAATCTGTCCGATTTGATGCTTTTACATGGGAATATTTTTTCCTTTTTCCACATAAATTAAGTGATCCAGGAACAATATGGAATGAATACGATAATAAAGAAAAAGACGCTACAAATTACCTAACAGAAAAGCTAACATTTAAATCAGGAACTGGAGACGCACCAGATGACTGGTATGTAGTTTATGCCGATAAAACAACCAATTTAATAGAAAAAGCGGCATACATTGTTTCAATAAATGGTGGTAAAGAAGCTGCAGAGAAAAATCCACATGCAATTCAATATCTAGAATACAAAGAAGTTGATGGTATTCCTATCGCTACAAAATGGGTTTTCTGGGGATGGGAAGAAGGAAAAGGTCTTACCGATGAATTAGGACATGCAACACTAACCGATATCAAATTTGTTAAAGAGGATGCTGACTATTTTATACCTGGAAACGACTTTAAAACGAAATAGAACCTTTACGCTTTGATGTTATACTAATTGGAGTTTTTATAAAGTATAATAATCTTATGCTATCTTTTAGATTAAGTTTTAAAACGGTCTATTTTCCTAGACTATATTAAACATAATGGTATTAAATGCTTAACTTTAAAGTCAATCGCGTCTCTTTTTATTGAATACATAACGAATAAATTCATTTTATATGGAACATATTGTCATTATAGGTAACGGAATTGCTGGGGTTACGCTTGCACGTCATATTCGAAAAAAATCAGATTCAAAAATTACTATTGTTTCTTCTGAAACTGAGTTTTTCTTTTCTCGTACCGCTTTGATGTACGTGTTTATGGGGCACATGAAGTTTGAGCACACACAGTCCTATGAAAACAATTTTTGGAAAAAAAATAAGATTAATTTGGTTCAAGGATTAGTTACCGCTGTAGTTCCTGCTTCTAAAGAAATTATTTTATCTACCAATGAAAAGATAGGCTATGATAAACTAGTACTAGCAACAGGCTCAAAACCTAATAAATATGGATGGCCTGGACAAGATTTACAAGGCGTTACCGGTCTTTATCACAAGCAGGATTTAGAGGCTTTAGAACGCTGGGCACCTAATACAAAGCGTGCTGTAATAGTGGGTGGAGGTTTAATTGGTATCGAGTTGGCTGAAATGCTGCGTTCCCGTAATATCCCTGTCACTTTCTTAGTACGTGAAAAGACATTTTGGGGTGGTGTTTTACCTTTCGGCGAAAGCCAAATGATCAACCGTCACATAGAAGAACACCATATTGATTTAAGGTTAGATACTAATTTGATTGAAATTCTTTCGGATGAAAAAGGACATGTAAGAGCAGTTGTTACCGATAAAGGAGAGACCATTGATTGTGAAATCGTTGGCCTGACAGCAGGTGTTTCTCCAAATATTGATTTCTTAAAAGACTCCGGAATAGAACTAGGAAAAGGAATTAAAGTGAACCGTTTCTTAGAAACAAATTTTAAAGATATTTATGCGATTGGGGATTGCGCTGAACAGCATGACGCCATTGATCTACGAAGACCAATAGAGGCCGTTTGGTATACTGGTCGCATGATGGGAGAAGTATTGGCACAAACATTAACAGGAACACCCACCGCTTACAAACCGGGACATTGGTTCAATTCTGCCAAGTTTTTAGACATTGAATATCAAACATACGGATGGGTTTGGGCTAAAGCTAAAGACAACGAGGAACAGTTTTACTGGGAGCATAAGTCGGGTAAAAAAGCAATCCGAATCTCATTTGACAAAAAGGACCGCACTTTTTTAGGCATCAACACCTTTGGGATACGAATGCGTCATGGGTTCTTTGACAAAGTCCTAACCAACAAAGAAACCGTGGATTATGTCATTGATCATTTAGAAGCAGCTAATTTTGACCCCGAGTTTTTTACATCATACGAAAAAGAAATCCGTAAACAATTTATTAACCAATTCGTTGGTGCAAAAACAACATAACATGAGCAAATCAATTGACAATATTTCCATCGCCTCTCATGAGAACATACAGATGGACGGCATCCAGAAATTAGGTATTACACTTGGATTACTGGGACTATTCATTATGACACTAGCCTTATTTAATGTCTCTTTCCCCAACAAAGGATTTTGGTTAGCAGGATCTATAATATCCATTTTCACGGGTATTGTAGTATATGCTAATAGAACCTATCTCAACAAGCCTCAAGGAATAAAAAACAACGGTGTATGGCACAGGGACTTCACTAATAGAGGAAATTGGGCTTGGATGATGGGAGTTATACTAACCACATTTTATATTGTTTTGTACTGGTATCCAGAATACTTAGGACTGAATCAAGACGGCGGAAAAAGTACGGGAATTGTTGGCTTTTTTGATCCATTAAGTTACGTTTTAAATGGTAAAGCCGCTAGCCAATGGTTTGTATATGGGACACTTTATACCATAGCCATTTTGGGTTTAGGCTATAAGTTTATTTTAAAATACCTTCATAATAAATACCAGTTGGTACGCACCCTTTCGGTTATGTTTTTTCAATTGGGATTTGCTTTTTTAATTCCTGAAATACTAGAAAAATTGAATCCCGAGAAAGCTTATTTTGCTAAGGATCTAAAAAATATGTGGCCTCTTAATTATTATTTCTTCAATGAATGGCACTTAAAAAATATGTTTGAAGGCGGGAATTTAGGAATGTTCATGTTGTTTTTCGGAATAGCCATGATTTTCATCATCTCTCCTATTCTAACTTATTTCTATGGAAAGCGCTGGTACTGTTCTTGGGTTTGTGGTTGTGGAGGTTTGGCAGAAACTGCTGGTGATAGTTATAGACATTTATCCAGTAAGACAGATACATCTTGGAAAATTGAACGATGGATGATCCACTCCGTATTAGTATTCTCATTTGTGATGACCATCGCCGTTATATTTTCATTCTTATCTAATAATCCTGAAATGAGCTTTGTTACTAAAGACCATTTTATTTGGGGCATCGTTATTTTCCTAATCGTTTTTACAGGAGCCTTATATCTATTTAAACGCAAAGAATTAGATACAGATGCCATTTATACTATGCTTTCTTTAGTAGCGATTATTATTATTTCTCTTTTTATTAATTATTTTTCAGGGAATCAAAATATTCTTTTTATTGACAGTAATTCGTTGAGAGAATGGTATGGTTTCGCTATCGGTGCCGCTTTTAGTGGGGTTGTAGGCGTAGGCTTCTATCCCATTATGGGAAATCGTGTTTGGTGTCGTTTTGGCTGCCCTATGGCTGCAATATTGGGCTTGCAACAACGCCTGTTATCAAAATTCAGAATTACCACTAATGGTGGTCAATGTATTTCTTGTGGAAATTGCTCTACCTATTGCGAAATGGGAATTGACGTTCGTAGTTATGCTGAAAAAGGAGAAAATATTGTTCGTTCTTCTTGTGTGGGTTGTGGTATATGTGCGGCCGTATGTCCTAGAGGAGTATTGAAATTAGAAAATGATACACCAACAGGTCGAATCAATTCGAATGAAATTTTATTAGGAAACGATGTTGATTTAATGGATTTAATTAACCAAAAATAACATGATGAGAGTAATTTACCTATTGATTATATTTACTTTTTTTCAAGCTTCCGCTCAAAGAAACTATCAAAAAAGCTATTTTAAAAACGGACAATTACAATCAGAGGGTTGGTTAAACCAAAATCAAAAAGTAGATTACTGGTTTTATTATTTCGAAAATGGAAATAAGAAAGAAGAAGGTCACTATACCGCTAATAAAAAATGCAAGTGGTGGATTTTTTACAAATCAAATGAGGCAATCAATAAAAAAAGTGAATTTGAAAACGATCAATTAAATGGTTATTCATTATTTTACAAAAAAAATAAACTCGTTAAAGCTGAAAAATATTCTATGGGGATCAAAATAAAAGAATGGAATTCAATAACTGAGTTCAAAAAAGACAATAAAATAAGCTTCTAATGAGTAAGATAAAAGTAATTATTCCTGCTTATAATGAAGAAAAAGCTATTGCACACGTTATTAAGGAAATTCCAAATTCAGTTAATGAAATTATTATTATTTCTAACAACTCGACTGATAATACTATTAAAGTGGCAACAGCAGCTGGTGCCACCGTACTTTCAGAAAACAGGAAAGGCTATGGCTATGCGTGCTTAAAAGGAATGGAGTACATTTCGAAACAAGAAATAAAACCCGATATTGTTGTTTTTTTAGATGGTGATTACTCTGATTACCCTGACGAATTAACTCAACTTATTGCTCCGATATTAGAAGACAATATTGATTTTGTTGTTGGCTCCAGAGTGGCTCGTTTACGAGAAAAAAATTCGATGACGCCACAGCAAATTTTTGGGAACTGGCTGGCAACAACTTTAATGAAAATCTTCTTTAACGCAACATTTACAGACCTGGGTCCTTTTAGAGCCATAAAATATGAAAAGTTACTCGCTTTAAATATGGAAGATAAAACCTATGGATGGACGGTCGAAATGCAACTTAAAGTTCTAAAACAAAAAATGACTTACGTAGAAATTCCTGTTCGCTATAAAAACAGAATAGGAATTTCAAAGGTATCAGGAACTGTAAAAGGAAGCGTTATGGCGGGAATAAAAATAATAGGATGGATTTTCAAATATACCTTTAAATAATAGCATGCTACTACTTTCATATATCATTGTAATTCTATACAGCATTTCGATTTTACTTTTATTTTTCTACAGTTTAGCACATTTTAACTTACTGTTGAATTATTTAAAAAGTAAAAAGAGTACGGATAAGTCTGTACAATTTGACCTTTCAAAACCAAATGAAATTCCCTTTGTAACTATACAGCTTCCTATTTATAATGAGAGGTATGTAGTAGAACGTTTATTAACTACCGTCGCACAAATGGACTATCCAAAGGACCGACTTGAAGTTCAAGTTCTTGATGACAGCACTGATGATAGCGTACTGGAAACAAAAGAGTTAATAAAAAAATTAGCGCAATCGGGATTAGATATAAAACACATTCAACGTACTGATAGAAAAGGGTTTAAAGCAGGTGCCTTGAAAGAAGGTTTGCTTACCGCCAAAGGTGAATTTATAGTTATTTTTGATGCTGATTTTGTTCCTCAAAAAGACTGGCTCTATAAAACAATTCCCTATTTTAAAAATCCGAAAATTGGAGTGGTACAAACCCGATGGGGACACCTAAACCGCGATTACTCTGTATTAACAAAAATTCAGGCTTTTGCCTTAGACGCCCATTTCACTTTAGAACAAGTAGGTCGAAATTCTAAATTGCATTTCATCAATTTTAATGGAACCGCTGGAGTATGGAGAAAGCAATGCATTCTCGATGCGGGAAACTGGGAAAGTGATACACTTACCGAAGACTTAGATTTAAGTTATCGTGCACAGTTAAAAAACTGGGAATTCAAATATCTCGAAAATGTAGTTACTCCTGCTGAATTACCAGCAATAATTAGTGCAGCACGTTCCCAACAATTTAGATGGAATAAGGGAGGCGCCGAAAACTTTAGTAAAAATGCCATTCGAGTATTACAATCAGAATCTATTGGCTTCAAGACAAAAGCTCATGGAATGCTGCATTTATTGAATAGCACTATGTTTTTGGCTATTTTTACAATGGCTATTTTAAGCGTACCTATGCTTTACATCAAGAATCAATTCCCCGTTTTTGAAAAGGTATTTGACATATTAATATTTTTTGTTATTACTTCCATTCTCTTTTTTATCAGCTATTGGGCAACCTACAAAAGTATCCATGGAGGCGGTTTCAAGAACTTTATAAAATACATTACTTTATTTATCACATTTTATACCATTGCAATGGGATTTTCATTTCACAACACTATAGCAGTGCTAGAAGGTTTATGGGGTAAAAAAAGCGAATTCGTGCGCACTCCAAAGTTGAATATTGAAGGACTTAAAGAAAAATGGAAACAGAATAGTTATCTCTCGCATACAATTTCAAAAAACATCATTGTTGAAGGAATATTAATCCTTTACTTTATTTTTGCAATGTATAGTGCTTTTTTATTGAATGATTACAGCTTGATTGCTTTGCATTTAATGCTTTTCTTAGGTTTTAGTTTTGTATTTGTCAAATCAATACAAATTAATAAATGAATTTGAACGCTTCAAAGAACATGAAGTCCTATGGCTTTCTTATACTGAGCTTATTGATCTATGCCTATATCGCTTATGTTTTAAAGCGAGCTGATTTTCTATATTTAGTAATTTCTTATAGTTTATTGTTCGTGTGCTTTTATCAAATTATAAAACTACAAAAAGACAATATTCCTTTTTTAATAGGAGCCGCATTAGTCTTTCGATTAGTTTTTATGCTAGCATTACCCAATTTATCTCAGGATTACTTTCGTTTTATATGGGACGGAAACCTCATACTCGAAAATATAAATCCCTACTTACAGTTGCCAAAGGACCTAATCAGTCAAAGCAATTTTATTATTCCGAATGGCACTGAATTGTATAACGGAATGGGAAGTTTGAGTGCTGGACATTACTCTAATTATCCGCCTTTTAACCAATTCTTATTTGCTGTAGCAGCCTTTTTCAGTGCACAATCAGTACTTGGAACAGTTATAATGATGCGACTGTTGACTATTCTGGCAGATTTTGGAACAATCTATTTTGGTGGTAAATTACTTGTCCGTTTAGGAATGGAGAAACACCGTATTTTCTGGTACATACTTAATCCATTAGTACTTATTGAGCTTACTGGAAATTTACATTTTGAAGGGATCATGCTCTTCTTTTTTGTTTGGTCCATGTATTTACTAGAACAAAACAAATGGAAATTAGCTGCCTTTGTTTTAGCCTTATCTATTTCTGTCAAATTATTGCCCTTATTACTATTACCGCTTTTTTTAAGAAAATTAGGATGGAAAAAAGCAATTTCTTTTTATACTATCGTTATTGCAGTAAATATATTGCTCTTCCTCCCCTTTCTTTCGAAGGAATTAATTCAGAATTATAGCGAAACCATAGGTCTATGGTTCACTAATTTTGAATTCAATGCTAGTATTTATTATATCATTCGTCAGATTGGTTTCTGGATTACTGGGTACAATATTATTCATACCACCGGCAAAATCATCCCTGTATTTATTATTATCTATATTGCTTTTCAAAGTTTAAAGGAGAAAAATAAAAACAGTACCATCCTAATTAACAGTATGTTATTAGTATTGACTGTTTATTTTTTTACTGCTACAACAGTACATCCTTGGTATGTTATTAACCTTATTTTGATTGCTGTTTTTACATCCTACAAATACCCTTTTATATGGAGTTACACTATAATTTTAAGCTATAGCGCCTATTCTCAAATAGAATTTTCTGAAAATTATTGGTTAATTGCTATCGAATATAGTACAGTTATCCTTTATCTATTTTATGAAAAAAGTAAGATTTCAGAGATTTAAAAAAGAGTACCTTTGAGCTTTTAAAATAAAAGGAAAAATTCATGGGCCTGATTAAAGAAAATTCAAAATCCGTTTTAGAGCAGTGGGTCAATCAATTTAGTGATGAACTCTATTCTTGGGCATTTTTTAAAACCTCTTCTAAAGAAGTTGCCGAGGATTTAGTACAAGATACTTTTTTGGCTGCATTTCATAAAATAGATAGTTTTCAAGGTAAAAGCCAACCTAAAACCTGGTTGTTTTCAATACTCAACAATAAAGTAATTGACCATTATCGTTTAAGTGCGCGTACCACTAAAAAGAACTTCAGTTTGACCGAAAATAGCGGTAACGATCTTACTGATGGAATCTTTAATATGTATGGTTGCTGGAATAGTAATGAGATCAAATCCCTATGGGGTCAAGAGGAGGAATTATTAGACAATCCTGATTTTAATGCAATCATGGAAGAGTGTATGGATGATTTACCACAGAAATGGAAGTTAGCCGTTACATCCAAATACTTAACCGAAAAAAAAGCAGAAACCATTTGTCAGGAGTTAGAAATCACTGCGTCTAATTATTGGCAGATTGTTCATAGATCAAAGCTGCTTTTAAAAAAATGTCTGGAATTAAAATGGGTTTAACCAAACTTTAATATTCAAAGAAAATGAATACAGCAATGAGAATGTTGTTGAGAACCTGTCAGAAAACAACAGAGTTAATCGACAAAGAAATGTTCGCTCCTTTAACGTTAAAAGAAAAGATGCAATTAAAGGCTCACAAAGCCATGTGCAAAACTTGTAACGCCTATGAAACCCAATCCAAATTAATTGATGCCCTTCTAGAAAAATGGTTTGTATCTGACCCCAATAAAAAAAAATCTAAATTAGACGAAGAGAAAAAAAATAAAATTATTGAAGAGATAAATAAGTCATAATTGCTAAGTCACTCGACTAAAAAACAGCAAATGAATATAGTTTTTTTTGATTCAATTTCGAAGCCAGTAAAAATCTTCCGTTTATACTACCACATTAATTCAATTAACAATTTGGGGCGGCCCCATAAACTAGTATCACAAAGCCAAAGAATATATTAAAAGAAATCTACGATTTCAAACAACGATTATTGGTATCATTAAAAAATTATAAATCAATTTAAAAATAATCTACACAAGGTAGATTATATCGTATTACACTAACAAATTTTTTTAAACATTGCATGAAACATTATTATTTACATTACTCATTTTTATTTCTTCTATTTACTAATTTCGCATTTGCACAAGAACAAAAACAAATTCAATTTAAAGAGCAATACACTAAACACAACAAGGGGAAATTTTTTATCTCTTGGGGTGGAAACAGAGAGGTTTATTCTAAATCAGATGTTACCTTTACAGGGAAAGATTATAATTTCACATTAGACAATCTTAAAGCCCACGACAAACCAAAAGGTTGGAATATAGATTATATCAATCCTTCCAGAATGACAATTCCACAAACTAACTTTAGATTGGGTTACTTTCTAAACGACCATTATAGTATTGCAATTGGTTTAGATCATATGAAATATGTTATGACTCAAAACCAAACTGTTAATATAACTGGTACAATAGACGCTAATACACCGTTTGACAATGTATATAATAACACTCCAATCGTCACAACAGAGGATTTCCTGAAATATGAGCATACAGATGGGCTAAATTATATACATCTTGAGGTTTCAAGAAACGATGATATTTCATCTTTATTTGGCATTAACAATACCGATAAAGTTCAGATCAATCTAACGGGAGGTGCTGGTGCCGGAGTATTATATCCTAAAACAAACACCACTTTATTGGGTAAACTGCGTCACGATGATTTTCATGTTTCAGGCTATGGAATGTCATTGAAACAAGGTTTGAATATAACTTTTTTCAAACATTTCTATATTCAAGGAGAACTAAAAGAAGGTTATATAAATATGCAAGACATAAGAACAACTCAAAGTCCAGATGACAAAGCATCTCAAAGTTTCTTCTTTCTCGAAAGATTAATTAATTTTGGAGTAATTTTTAAAGTTTAATAAGCGATACAAACCTTAAAAAATAATTATCTTAAAGTCATTTCATATTATGCCCTGCTGAACAATTCTTTCTATTACAAATCCTGAGATTGCTTTTGCTTTTAGAGGAAGAAAATAGATAAAATAAATAGCATTCTTGTTTTTCAAAAACCAATACAGATTAATTTCTGTGTTGGTTTTTTTATTTTAAATACTGTCAGGAAATGAAGACTCTTGCGTCTATACTATCAAATTAATCATTAGGAAAGAGGAGCAAAAAACAATTCGATTAAGAACCTTTTTTTATGATGCTGAACTAACTGACATAGAAATACCTCTTTGCCTGTTTGAAAAAGACCTTACCAATAAACCTGATGATGTTAAAGAACCTAAATACATGAATAAACTTAAAACCGGAGGATTATTATCTGATGCTGCCATTATCGATACAACAGTAGTAATCTCCTATTATAATTTTGTCAATCGAACCGTTTTAGGACTAAGAGTATCTTTAGAAAGTGATGGAAGAAGTGGTTATAACTACTAAATAAGAAAAATGAAAATCTATTGTCAAGAAAATTTAAACGAAATAAAGAAGGTGCTGCTTCAACTAACAAATGAACAATACGCCTATCCATCATTAACTTTGTTTGGAGCTACCATTGGTCAGCATGTTAGACATATATTAGAATTCTATCAAAGTGTATTTGATGGTTTAGAAACTAGAGTTATAAATTATGACAATAGAAAAAGAAACCTTTTAATTGAGACTGACAGTGCTTACGCTATTGAAATTATTGATTTAATAAATAGTCAATTAGCATTAAGTACTCATGATAAAACTCTTGTTTTAGAAGGGAATTTTCGTATAGAAGAAGGCGAAAAGATGAAAATTAAAACTTCCTTTTTTAGAGAGTTAGGGTATTGCTTAGAACATAGTATCCACCACCAGGCACTTATAAAAGTAGGTTTACTAGAAGCAAACTGCATGTCCTACATTGATGAAAATTTTGGGCTTGCTCCCGCAACAATCAGATACCGAAAAACATGTGCACAGTAAGTTTTATTCCCCTTAAAGAGGGCTTTCTTTTAACCTCAAATAGAGACGAAAAAAGCTATCGCCCTACTATTTCACCTCAGGTCTATTCTGAAAATGAAATTAAGCTTTTATATCCAAAAGATGAAAAAGCAGGTGGAACTTGGATCGTAGCTCGAAATGACGGAACGAGTATTATTTTGCTTAATGGTGCATTTACTAATCATACAAAACAATCCAATTATAATAAAAGTCGAGGTATTATTTTAATTGAAATCGTTCAGGCTAAATTTCCGCTATTTTATTTTCAAGAAATGGATTTGGAAAACATTGAACCATTCACATTAATAATTTTCCAACTCCATACTTTAACAGAGGTAAAATGGGACGGAAATGAAAAACATGTATTTGAAAAATCAATTAGAAAACCACATATATGGTCATCAGCTACTTTATACAGTAGAAAACAGAAAAACTTAAGAAAGCAATGGTTTGAAGATTTTTGTAGGCACAATGAACCACTTTCCATGGAAAAAGCACTTTTATTTCACGCTACAAAAGAAGAGGATAATACTGAAAATGGTTTAGTAATCAATCGTGAAGACAAAACTAAAACAGTTAGTATAACTCAATTATTATTGACAAACAAAAACGTACAAATGACTTATGTTGATAGAATAAACAATGAGACAATTGAAAAAATAACATTTTGAGGAAAGCTTAATTAGACAAATAGTAATAATCAAGTATAATACGATACACCTAAAAGCAATTTCCCGATAAATGAGATTATTAGATAAATATTCACAAAAAAACAATCCGCTTTTATTGGGCTTTATGATAAGTCTAATAGGTGCAATACCTTTGGGTTATATCAATGTAATTAGCTTACAAATTTTATTAGAACAAGGAAATTGGGCTTCACTTCTATTTATATTAGGAATTATTACTGTGCAATATTTTGTGTTACAAACAGTAAATAAAATTGCAGAATGGCTCGTTAGTCAACAGAGATTACTATTGCTAATTGATGTCTTTACTATCCTATTCCTTTTGGGAATTGGCCTATACTTTATGAGTGATACTACTAATTATGACAGCAGTAGTATATCTCGCTTTAAACTGGCACAACACCCCTTTCTATTAGCCTTATTTCTAAATGGTTTAAATTTTATTCAATGGCCTTATTGGTCGGGGATTTATGTCTATCTTTTCAGAACGGCTAAATTAGAGATTCAGAAAACAGCTAATAACACATTCATTATAGGAGCTATTCTGGGAACTTGTTTGGGAATGTTTCTTTTTGCCCATGTTGGACAATTTTTAATTGAGGCAAATCAAATAAAAATAAGTACTTATCTTACCCCCATCTTGATGACTCTATTCCTATTATTAGCTTTGGTACAAACGGTAAAATTTATTTTAAAAAATAATTTATTACTTAACGTAAAAAGTAAAATAAGATTGTAAAACCCTAAAATAAGGAAAAGAGAAAACAATAAAATAAAACTTTAATTTCACTAAATAAAAAATATAAAAGATGAATAAAGAAATCAAAATGTTCGGTGCTGAATGGTGTCCGGATTGTCGAAGAACCAAAGAATTTTTTACTAAAAACAATATCGCATTCGAATATATAAATATTGACATCACTCCCGAAGCCTCTCAACTTGTTGAAAGTTATAACAAAGGAAAAAGAATCATACCAACGGTTTTAATTAACGATGTGGCATTTAGTAATCCTCAAAATTTTGAATTAGCACAACAGCTGGGCGTCAACAAGCAAGGAAGGCTTAAAATGTTTGGTGCTGATTGGTGTCCTGATTGTCAGCGAGCCAAACATTTTTTACAAGACAATCAAATTAATTTTGAATTTATTGATGTAGAAAGTACAGAGGGAGCAAGTGAATTTGTCATGAACGCAAATAATGGAAAAAGAATTATCCCTACCATTTTGTTCAACGAGGAAGCCTATTCTAATCCTGACAATGCGACCCTTATGACATTGTTAGAAATAGATAAAGTAGCTGATACCCGAGTTTATGATGTGCTTATCGTAGGTGGAGGAGCAGCGGGACTTACTACAGCTATTTATGCGCAAAGAGATCGATTTGATAGTATCATACTCGAAAAGAAAAATATAGGTGGTAATGCTTTTATAACTAAAAAAATAGAAAACTACCCTGGTTTCAAGGAAGTTTCTGGACCTGACTTAATGGATCGAATGGCAGACCAAGCCGAAACATTAGGGGCAAAAATTGAAACTGGTGAGGAAATAGTGAATATAGAAAAAGTACAAAACTTTTTTAAAGTCTTTACTAAAACACAAGAATATCGGGCAAAATCTATTGTCATAGCAACAGGAAGTACGTATCGAATTCTTGGTATAGCTGGAGAAGAGGAACTTATTGGTTCTGGTATTCACTTTTGTGCTACTTGTGACGGTGCTTTCTATCGTGACAAAGAAGTAATTGTAATTGGTGGTGGAAATAGCGCCTTAGAAGAAGGCATGTTTTTAGCTGGATTTTGTAAAAAAGTGAGCATTATTCATCGAAGTGAACAATTTTCAGCAAATGAAATATATACCGAGAAATTAGAATCCTTTCCAAACATCGAAATCTATTTGAATAAATCTCCAAAAGCATTTATAGCAAACGAAAGCGGCAGTTTTGAAAAAATGATTTACACCGATAATAAGACTGGAAATGATGGAGAAATAATAGCCCATGGTGTTTTTGTATTTATAGGGTTAATACCCAATACAAAACCTTTTGAAGGATTGATCAATCTTTCTCAAAGCGGTCATGTTTTAACTAAAGGATTAAATCAAACAAGTGTTCCTGGGATTTTTGCTGCTGGTGATTGTAGATTTGGAGCCATTGCACAAGTTGCTGCCGCTACTGGTGAAGGTGTTGTAGCAAGTTTTGGAATCAAAGAATACTTGAAAAAATAAAAACCCAACAAAAAAATTAGAAAAAGATGAGTGAAAAAATAAAATTTAAAAATAGTCAAGGACAACATTTGGCGGCATTATTAGAGCTGCCAAATGAAAAACCATTGGGGTATGCCATTTTTGCCCATTGCTTTACCTGCAACAAAAATCTAACGGCAGTTAGAAATATAGGAAAAGCTTTAAATAGTAAAGGAATTGCCGTTTTTAGATTCGATTTTACTGGATTAGGCGAAAGTGAAGGCGATTTTGAAGACACTAATTTCACGAGTAATGTAGATGATTTAAATGCTGCTGCTGATTTTTTAAAAAGTAATTATGAAGCTCCTTCCATATTAATTGGACATTCACTCGGTGGCGCCGCTGTACTTTTTGCTAAGCATCAAATACCTTCTATTAAAGCTATTGTAACGATTGGTGCTCCTGCTAACCCTTCTCATATTTCGCATTTATTCAGCGATAGCGTTTCAGAGATTATAGAAAATGGCATTGCTGAATTATCTATTGGCGGAAGGCCATTCAAAATAAAAGAACATTTTCTAAATGATATCAAAAGTCAGAAAATCGAAGTTGCCATTGCAAATTTAAATGTTCCAATAATGATTTTTCACTCACCTATTGATCAAACGGTAGAAATTGACAACGCCGCCAAAATTTATAAAGCGGCAAAACACCCAAAATCATTTATTTCATTAGACAAGGCAGATCATTTATTGAGCGATAAAGAAGATTCAGAATTTGTTGGATTAATGATTGCTGCTTGGTCTAAAAGATATTTATAGAACAAATTATTACTAAGCGTTAACAAATATTAAAGCAATACAACATGAAAAAATACGATCTAATAATAATAGGAGCTGGATCTGGTGGACTAAGCGTAGGCGGATTTATGGTGAAGCTTGGTTTTAAAGTACTGATGATTTCAAAAACAGAACATCAAATTGGAGGGGACTGTCTTAATGATGGCTGTGTGCCCAGCAAAGCATTAATTCATGTTGCAAATATTGTTGGTAATGCTAGAAAAGCGAGTGAATTTGGACTTCAAATAACTCAAGAAGTTGATTTAGAAAAAATAGTGAAATACATTTATGACAGCCAAGAAGTCATACGAGCACATGAAAATAAACCGCACTTTGAAAAAGAAGGTTTTGATATTGCTATAGGTAGTGCAAAATTCACAGGGAAAAATGAAGTTGCCGTTAATGGCGTAAACTACACCGCTAAAAAAATAATTTTGGCTACGGGATCTAGACCTAGAAAACTAAACATTCCGGGCATAGAAATGGTCAAATATTATGATAATCAAAGTATCTTCAAAATAAAAGAGTTCCCACAAAGACTCTTATTTATTGGCGGAGGACCAATAGGAATTGAAATGGCTCAGGCATTCCAGAAATTAGGTGCTACAATAACGGTTGTACATCATGGCAACACTATTTTACAACATGATGATCCAGATTTAACTACTATCTTGACTAAGAGATTAGAAAAATCAGGAATGGAGTTTCACTTTAATTCAGAAATTACCTATTTTGAATCTGCTAATAAAGGGTTTATTAAAAATAATGATGGAAAAATAACTCCCATAGAATTTGATGCTGTTTTTGTTGCTATTGGTAGACAATTAAACATTGAAAATTTAGACTTAGAAAAAGCGGAAATCGTTGTCAAAAATAACAGAATCAAGGTAGATGATTACTTGCAAACCTCTAACAAAAACGTATTGCTTTGCGGTGATGTAGCAGGTAAACTACAATTTTCTCACGCTGCAGAACAGCATGGCAGGTTAATCATTAATAATTTATTTTCTCCATTAAAAAAGAAACTAAATAATAAACACATGTCTTGGGTAACCTTTACAGATCCGGAGTTAGCCACTTTTGGTATCGCTGAGAAAGAACTTAAAAAACAGAATATTAGCTACGAAAAATTAAAGCAAAGCTTTAGTCAAGATGATCGTGCCATAGTCGATGATTATCAATACGGACAACTTCAATTGTACATCAGTAAAGGAAACTGGTTTCAAAAAGAAAAGATCTTAGGGGGAACTATGATAGCTCCAAAAGCTGGAGAACTAATTCAAGAATTGATTTTGGCTAATACTGCTGGACTATCTATTAATACAATAGTCAATAAAGTATATCCTTATCCTGTAGCGACAAGGATCAATCAAAAAATTATTGCAGAACACAAACAAAAAATTGTAACTAAAAAAGTTAAACAAATATTGCATTTTGCTTTCAAAATATTTAGTTAAAAAAGGATAATGCAAGTAAATAAAATCTTAAATTACTACTCTTTAACTTCAAATTAATAAAATAAAACATGGCAGAAGCTCTTTATTTTATGCCAGACATTAGTGGCTTTTCACAATTTGTAAATGATACAGAAATAGAGCATAGCGTCCATATAATAGCTGAATTGCTAGAACTGTTACTTGACAACAATACGCTCAACCTGCAACTCGTAGAAATCGAAGGTGATGCCTTGTTCATGTTCAGTACTAAAATTCCTAGCTATGAAGAGTTACTGGGACAAACAAAAACAATGTTGGAAGAATTTCATAAACACACAAAAGAGTATGATACCAAACGAATTTGTAATTGTGGTTCCTGCAAAACTACTATCGATTTAGACCTTAAATTTCTTGTCCATTATGGCGAACTAACGATGATAAAAGTTAAAAACATCATTAAACCCTATGGTAAAGAAGTAATACAGATTCATAGATTATTAAAAAATCAAGTCCCTGTTAAAGAATATATTTTATTTACTGAGAATATGCATACGTTATATCAGGATACCGCAGGGAAAAATTGGACAAAAAAAACGGAGATATATGATCTACAGAATTTAAATTATTACTACAAAGTTTTAGACAATATCAAACTCAAAGTAGAAGAAGAATCACAGAAAGAAGCAGAGAAAAATGAGGATATTACCATTCCTGATGCTGTAATAAATAAAACATTTAGTGCAAACATTCAAAAGATTCACCGTTACGTAAGTGAATTAAAATACCGTCATATCTGGGATAAAGAAATTGAAAGAATTGATTTTAATGAAAATGAAGTCAATCGTGTGGGTACAGAACACAATTGTGTTTTAAAGTTAGGGACTTTAAAGTTTAAAACAATTAGCAGGCCTTCAAAAGACAGCTTGATTTATGGCGAAAAAACCGAAGGAATGATTTTTATTAAAAAATTCTATTACCTCGTAAAATTACATAGCATAGATTTAAATACCACTGAAGTAAGTTTGAGCTTGTATCTTGAGTATACATTTTTAGGTCGTTTAATGAAGGCAAGTATTTTAAAACGCATTACAAAAATGTGGCAGAAAAAATTAGTGTTATTAAATCAAGTGACACAGTAAAAAAATTAAAAATATACTATTCAAGGTACTAAAGCTGAGATAAAATAAATTTATGAGAATGCCTTAGAGTCTCAAAAAAACCTTAAATTTTGCGTAGAAGTTAGTATCCGCATTTTTAATAATTAACTTTACGATTATGAAGAAAACCTTTTTTATACTCGCCGCATTTTTACTCATAATTGGTAGCGGATATTCATTTTATCCTTTTAATTCTGCTTCCGAGAAATCACCACTAGCAAAATTAGAATACAAGGGAATGAACTTGGTCGCACCTATTAAAGAATTAAAAAACACGACTTTTGAGGAGTTGAAAGCCTATCATATTAATTCGATATCTATAATACCATACGCTTTTGTTGATGTCGAAAATGCCTCTGTACACTATAATAACAAAAGACAATGGTGGGGCGAAAGAACAGAAGGAATTTCCGCCAGTAATCAACTAGCCCATGATTATAAAATGACTGTAATGCTAAAACCTCATCTTTGGGTAAACCATAACTTTTATACCGGTAACTTAAATTTTTCAACTGATGCCGAATGGCAAAAATGGGAGTCTGATTATGAAAAATATATTCTTGACTTTGCTCAACTAGCGCAAAACGAAAACATAGAACTCTTTTGTTTTGGTACTGAACTAGGAAATTCGGTTGCAAAACGACCTGAATATTGGTTTCAATTAATCCGAAAAATTAAAAAAATATATACCGGAAAACTAACCTATGCCGCAAACTGGGATGATTTTGACAAAGTCCCTTTTTGGAATGAGTTGGATTACATTGGCATTGATGCTTATTTCCCTTTGTCTGATGCTGCTACACCTGCAGTGGCTGATCTTAATAAAGCTTGGGAGCAACACATTGTAAAAATGGAAAAGCTTCAAGCCAAAATAAACAAGAAAATACTCTTTACAGAGTTTGGCTATAGAAATTCAGATCAAGCGGCCAAAGAGCCTTGGACTGAAAATCAAACTAACATTAATGATTTGGCACAAGCCAATGCCTATGAATCCTTATTTCAAACCTTAACTCAAAAATCTTGGTTTGCAGGAGGATTTGCCTGGAAATGGTATGCCGATGATTATCATAAAGAGAAAAAAAATAGTGTTGATTACACACCTCAGGACAAACCTGCCCTAGAGACCATAAAAAAATGGTACGAATAATTTAAAATTAGAAACATGACAATACAAAAAAACAAACCCCTATTAGTTTTTGACGTAAATGAGACTTTACTCGATATGACTCCTTTGAAAAAAGCAGTCAATTCACTCCTGAATGAAGAGCAAGGATTCCGAATCTGGTTTGGAATGTTATTGCATTATTCCACCGTTTCAAACAGCATTAATGAATACCATAATTTTACCACAATAGCCGCTGCAACACTTGATATGGCCGCAACATCAATGCATAAAAAAGTAACTGAAGACGAAATCAAAAAAACATTATCAATTATTAAATCATTGCAAACCTATCCCGATGTAATCAAAGGCTTGCAACTTTTAAAAGAAAATGGTTTCCGACTAATAACCTTAACCAACTCTCCTGACAGTGCTTTAAAAGAACAGTTAGAAAACTCTAATTTAACTGATTATTTTGAGCAAGCTTTAAGCATTGATGCTATAGCAAAATACAAACCTGCAGCAGAAACCTATTTATGGGCAGCAAAAAAACTAAATGTAAAACCAGAAGAAATGCTAATGATTGCAGCACATGGTTGGGATTTAGCAGGTGCCTCACACGCTGGTTTAGCAACTGCATTTATTGCTCGTGAAGGACAATCATTATATGCATTATCCAAAGAGCCTGATTTTGAAGCTACTGATATTTTAGCAATGGCAGAAAAATTAGTTCTAGCTTATCGATAATATAGTAAAATTATAAAACCCAAAAAGGGCGTTAGTTTTAAATAAAACTAACGCCCTTTTTTTGAACTAAATAATTAACCACAATTTATTTTGACTCTTGGAATAACATCGAAGCTGAATTCATGCAGTATCTCAATCCTGTAGGGCTAGGTCCATCATCAAAAAGGTGTCCTAGATGTCCTTCACAACGGGCACATACAATTTCTCCGCGTACCATTCCTAAACTTTTATCGACTACTTCTTTAACCCTATTGGGGTTAATTACATCATAAAAACTAGGCCATCCTGTACCTGAATTGAATTTTGTTTTAGAGGAAAACAGAGGTAATTGACAAGCGGCACAAAAATAATTTCCTTTTTTATGATTGTCATTAAATTCATTTTGAAAAGGACGCTCTGTTCCTTTTTTACGCAAAATGTTATACTGATTGTCCGTAAGTACCTTTTTCCATTCGGCATCCGTTTTTACCACTTTCTTCAACGAGGTATCTGCCAGCGACAAAAACGGTTGTTGTTGAATTGCTGTCTCAGTTGACGCAATTGTTTCATCACTTTTATTTGCTTTCATACACGCCATAAAGCTAAACGCAATTACGGGTAGTAGTAAGAGTTGTTGGTATCGTTTCATAATTTTAATGATTAGGTTTTAATTTTCCTTTATATGTTTTTTTGAACTTGTTGTATCGTGGTACTGACACCCCTTTCACATAAGGCTGATTGGGATTATTTTTTACATAATCCTGGTGATAATCCTCCGCTTCATAAAAGTCCATAACTGGCTTCACCTCTGTAACAATTGGATTAGCAAAAACTTTATTGGCGGTAAGCTCCTTGATCTTGTCTTGAATTATCTTTTTCTCTGCTGCGTTTTTGTAAAAGGCAATAGAACGATATGATGAACCTTTGTCTGGTCCTTGTTGGTTAGGCGTTGTAGGATCCTGTGATGCAAAAAACACATCTACTAATTCTTTATAAGAAACTTTACTAGGATCATAAAAAACTGCTACTGACTCCGCGTGTCCTGTTTTATTGGACCCCACTTGCTCATAAGAAGGATTTTTCATTGATCCTCCAGAATACCCAGATACTGCCTCGTCTACTCCTACTACAGCTTCAAAAACGTGTTCACTACACCAGAAACAACCCTCGGCAAAAACAGCAACTGCTTTCCCATTATTCGGTTCTAAAGACAATTTCTTTGTTTGTGCATTACAACTTAAAATTGTAAACAACACGACTACGTAACTTGCTAATTTAATTTTCATTTGCTGTATTTATTTGTTTTATCTAATCTATTTAACTTCAATATCATTATGGATTTTACTAGCTCTACTAGGCTTCTGCATTTCATAATTCTATCTATTGTAAGATACGTTTGATTTCTAGATTTAGTTTTGAAACAAACCTTAAAGTTTTGTTAGTTTTTTACACTTAACGTTTCTAATATTTTCTCTTCAAAACCTTGTAACGCTCTAATCGCATAATCCACTTTCTTCTTGGATTTATATTTATACGATACCTCTAAGAAATTTTTAAAAGGAACATTTGGCTGTACTTCTAAGGCATCGTTCTTTTTATAATTTACTTTAATGGGTATGTCTTTATAGTACGTAAAATATTCTGGGTGGGTAATCACTCCTAAAGTCGAACAGTCAAAAGGAATAAATCCTCGCACACCAAAAAACTTCTCATTTTTCTCCATCCACGGCTGAACTACATTAAACAACCATTTATCAGCTTCTTCATTTTGATCTAAACCAGCCAAATCAATATTACCAATGAAAGTGTAAGAACTTGGTTCATAACCCGCAAAAACCAGCGGTATAGATGAATTCAGAACGACGTCCATAGATTTATAATCAAACTCATAGTTGTAATCAAAAACATTTAGCTTTCCGTTTCCTGGGTTAAAAGGCAGCCCTGGAGTTCTAGCCGCACAAATCGAAATTTTCTCTATCTGCGGAATAATATCGGGATGATTCTGAATCAAAGTTGCAATATTAGTCATGGGCCCTAAGGCCAAAATCGTCAACTTCTCTTTCTTTAAAGCGGCATATAACGCCCTAGTTCCATCATTTTCAACACCCAAGTCATCTGCTTTTGGAGATCCTTTATATACTGGAATTGCAGCGCCTTTGTTATGCCATTTTAGGATTTTATTAATCACGTTATAGCTATAATCAACATAAGTAATCGAGCTGATTCCTACAATTTCGATTTGAGGTTGCTTCAACGCCATAATCAATGTGATTCCGTCATCTACCTCACGTGGCGTCTTATCAGGCATTCCAATCATTAGGTCTGTATCAAACCATACTTTAGTTTGTGCCTGCACTGCTGCCGTAAGCAGTAATGCAAAAAGCAGTATTTTATGTTTCATAATTGTTTTATTTTAAAATTAAAACTCTGGCAAAAGCTAATAAGTCTTCTTTGGTTTTCAATTCCATTTTCAAAGGCAATTGCGCTAAACCTATTAATCTACGCATGATTTCAGTACCTATAAAGCCATTTAAAATGGTCGTGTTTAATTCCTCAAAAGAATAGTAGTTTTCTTTTATAAAAGCAATAGCTGATTCCTTTTGCTGGGTCAAATACATATGTGCTATAAAAACTCCTAGATCAAACTCCCGTAAGCCATAAAAACAAAACTCAGGATCGATAATTTTAATGCCATCAGCGGCTTTTAACCAACTGCCTGGGTAAAAATCACCTTGCAATAAGTATTTCCCTTTTGACAGGTATAAAGACCCTAATCTCTCAATTTTATATTTCAGTTCTAAATCTTTTTTATAAGGCTTCGCTACTGCTTGCAAACCCTCTTGAACTTGATCTAAATCAAAACCATTTTCTTCCCTAAAAGGATATTCAAAAATATGTTCATAGTTTAAGGTACGCATTTCTGTATTTGCCAGTTCATCATCAATAACCGTTTTCTGAAAACTTTGGTGCAAACCATTCAAATAATTCACCAACTGTTGTAACTCTCCTACTTGCATTTTTTGCTTTAAATCATACAAAACCGTATAGTCATTTGACTTACCTAAATCCTCTAAAGCAATCAAATTATTCACTGCATCAATACCTAAAAGCTTAGGCATTATATCTTGTACTTCCTTAGAACTGGCTATTTTTTCATAAAAAGCACCTTCGGTAAGTACACGATTTGCAGGCGCCAGAACCTGTGGATATTTCTCTACATAGCCTCTGGATTGCTTGATGATAAAAGAGCCCGCAGCGGTTTCTATCCGCAATACACAATTCATATTTCCATCGCCTGGTTTTGATATAGAAACAACCGTTTCGTCATTCTCTAACCATTTTTGTTGGTGTAAATAAGCAGCCAATTCTTTTGGCTCATTTGCATTTAGTATAAACATATTTTTTATTTTATTTGGGCGTTACCACAAGGGTCGGGCCATCCGTTATATTCCCGCTAAATAAAAACTACAGCTAAAAAACCTTGTTTTATTAAATCGGGATATACCACTCCTATCCCTAACGCAAATTAAAAACATCCTGCAAAGCTTATCACTCGCAGGATATTACTTTTTATTAGAATAAATAACGAACCCCAAACTGGAATTGTCTTGGTGGCGAAGCGTTTCTTTGTGTAAACAATCCGCTGGCACTTGAGCCACCTTGAATTTGGTTACTTTGAGTCGCATTATTACTATATCCACTTAAATTTTCGGCATTCAATACATTAAAGATATCAGCTCGTATTTCTATTTTATTATTTTCAGTAATCGCAAATTGGTGTTGGATTCCTAAGTCAAATGTAGTGCTCCACGGCAAACGATCATTATTTCTACTCTCTCCCGGAAAGCGATCACTGTTTCCTTGATATGCATCTGAGAAACTCGCGCCATCACCATTCAAATCAGTAGTTCCAAAACCAAGTGGAATTCTGTTAATAGGCTGTCCACTTTGCAGTAAACCAGCTAGTGTAACCGTCGTTCCTGGAAAAGGATAGTAGCTGTAAATTCCGTTAATATTATGTGTTCTATCATTTACAGACGGTCCCCATTCATTTGCATAATTATTCCCATCAGAAGCTCTAAAGTTGATTCCGTCCGTGTCATTTTTACTTGATGACAAGGTATAATTCAATCGGTACGAGTAATCATCAGCACCTCTTGCTTTTTGGTAATTAAAACTCATGGCATAATACCTAGACTTCCCTTCATTTTCACTTACAATAACACTTCTAGCAATTCCGGTAACCCTTTGTCCGTTTATAGTAGCACCTCCGTTAGTAATAGGAATAGGTCGAGAAGCATCGGCTTCAGCGGGAGATCTTATCACTACATTATTAGGATCAATAGGATATTCAGCAGCCGCATTTAAGTTACGCAAGCGCGTTAAGTTCTCTCCTCTATTGTGAACCACATCTACAAAAAACAATCTTTCGTCCGATAATTGCAATTGGTACCCCAGAGCAAACTCATGAGAATACGCATTTTTATATCCGTTAGGGTTTAAAATTCTGCGTTCATTCGAAAATATATTCTCTCTTTGTCCTTGTAAATCTGCTGCAGACGGCCCTTCTAAATAATTCACTCCAGAAAGCGAAGCTATTAAATTTCCGTTGTATGTAATTCGGTCAATATTAGTATTAGCGGGTAAAATCCCTAATCTTTTCAACTCTTCTAATTGCAATTTATAGCTTTGAGAAGTCGTGTTTTGCTGCAAAGCATCGCTATAAACGGCATAGTTCACTTTGTCGTATGAGATTCCGTATCCACCACGTAAACTACTTGAATTATCCAATTTATAATTGAAATTAAATCGCGGTGCTAGGTTATTGTAATCTCCTTTATCGCTACCTCCTTTTGATAAATTATCATAGTCATAACGCAACCCTAAAGTAAGATTCAATCGATTTGTAACTGACCACAAATCCTCTACATAAGCGGAGTAAATATCTTGATTAGTTCCAAAAGAAGCAGGGCGCAATTCGACATTATAATTCAATACTCGCGTATCAAGTGGAATATCATTTACATTTATAGCATCTCCTACCTCACTATTTTTAATGATATCTATTTGGCTTTGGTTTAATTTCACACGGTAATTACCTACTGGATTTCCTCCTCCAAATAATTGGTGATCCCCTCTAATAAAATTCACACCTGCTTTAATAGTATGATTCTCTATGTAATATTTGACTTTTTGTTGCAACTGAATCGTATTTTCAATCGCATCAAAAACATAACCTGGATTTCCAATAACACCTAATGTTTCATCATTGACGCCTAAAACCGTTACTTGCGAACTATTTGGATTAAATGGCTTTGCATAATTCCATCTAAAACGGCTGTACTGAAAATTAGTCTCGCCAGAAAAATTACCAAATTTATAACTGTTTTTTAAAGCCAATAAAATGCTATTGCGTTGCTGTGTGTTTCCTGCTGACTTAAAAGTAGAACCGCCATCGAGTCCGCCACCTTGTCTTTCAACATCAATCACGCCAACGTTTGCACGCAAGGACGAGTTAAAATTAGGATTCCAAATCTGGTCAATTTTAGCCGAAAAATAATCAAATGTATTCGTTCCTCTTACTGATTCTGAAACTCCTAATTCGGGTACATTTAATAAATTGTCTTTTATGTCTGTCGTGTGTTCAAAATTAAAATAATAGAAGGTTTTGTCTTTTGCGAAAGCACCCCCAATTCCTGCACCTGCTTGATAACGAGCAAAGCCATTCTTAACTTGGTTACCTGATAAATCTCTCTGAGCAAAACTAGATTTTCCATCAATGGATGGTCCAGGTCTTGTAATAAAGAACACTTCTCCAGTAGTTTCATTAGATCCAGAACGAGGTGTAATGTTGATTATACCGCTCCCTGTCAAGCCATATTCAGCCGAAAAATTACTAGTTAAAACCGTAACGTCTTTTACAAATCCAGACGGAATAGCAAATTTTTGTCCACCTAGAAATCGTTCGTTATTGTCTAAGCCATCAATTAAGTATGAAGTATATTGCGAACTTGCGCCGTTAATACTCACATTAGCCGATTCAGGAAAAAAGCCTGTCGCTTGTGAAACATTGGGCAAACGAAATAAGACTCTCGTAATATCCCGACCTTCAACTGGGATCTCTTGAATCTCAGCAGCTTTCATTTCGAATGAAACTTCGGCATCCCGGCGATTAATTCTTGCAGTAGCTCCTTTAGTAATTACAACTTCATTCAACTCGTTGGATTCTTTTGGGGCTAAAACCAAGGTGACATTTGGCGCTTGATTTGAACGTACACTAATTAATTCTGATTTTTGAGCAGCATATACGGCTGTTCCTTTAAAAATAACTTGGTAACCATCTAAGGCAGGAATTCCTCTAAAAGTAACTTTCCCTTGACTATTAGAAATTTGTTGTAGACTACTATTACGAGAACTATTTATTAATAGTACCTCCAAATCACCAACAGGTTTTTGTGTATTAAAATCGATTATTGAGACGGACAAGTCCTCTTGAGCGACAGCAAATGTGGTGACACTCAATAATAAAAGCAGGAAAAATTGTTTCATTAAAATATGGTTTTGGATAATAATTTTAAAATAAAAGCTAGAAAACTACTCCAAAACGGGAGAGCCTTTATTAAAATTAATTCCAACAACCGCATTCGTATAACTGTGTTGTAAAAACGAGTATGTAGAAAGCACGTAGTAAAGAAGTGAGGCTAAGACACTTTTAAAAGTACTATAAAATGGAAGGTCTTGCAGTAATTTCTCAAAATCACTTTTAGTATTACAATCGGCTAAAGGAGCCATGATTGCTAAATCTTCATCCAAATAAAGCGCTTGTAATTGTTCTAATACTTTGGGTGTTTGCCAATCAATTTTGGCGAAAGCCTCCTTGTTAAAAGAAACTCTTGCTATTCCCATCAAGTAAGTACCGCCTTTAAAATCAGGTCCAAGTACTAAATTTTTAACTTGTAATTCTTTAAAAGCTTCTTGCAAATGAGGCAACCGTAATCCCGGACTATCATTTCCTAAAACGATAACTTTATCATACCCTTTATCTAAAACGGATTGAATAGCGTGACTTAACTTATCTCCAAACGAATCACCTTGTTGTGCATTTTCATTAGAAATAAAATAAGGGAGTTTCGTTTTTTGAACCAGTGTCAAAACTCTTTCATTCATTTTTTGCCACAGTAAATCATTCTGCTTTTTTTTATAAGCAATTGGTTTTAAAGCACTTTCCACCTTATTGCTTTGGGCAAAAAGGAGAATTGCTGTCGACGAAGAATGTTTACGATCCAAATTCATACACAATATGACGAATAGAAATACTAATCCTGACAATAGCTTTTAATTTTTTAGCTTTCTTCTATTCCAGCTATGTATCAGGCTACATTATATTTTTCAAAAATACACTTTTCAGAATAAAAAATCTACTAAACTATAATCCACCCGTTTTCAAAAATTATCTTGATAATTGGCCTTACTTTATTTTCACTAAAGCTATTCATGCCCAAGACAAACCACAACTAGAAGAGGCTTGTTTAAGTTTCAATTACAACTTGCCTTGATCAAAAGTAAGGCAGAAGAGATGCAGATCTAATTTCCTACAAGATGCACTTCCATTACTAAATACCTAGAAAATAGATTGTTGCGATTAAAATAGGTTAGTTATAATATTTTTATAACTTTGTAAAATGAAAATTCAGGATTATAAGACAACTCATGCAAAATGAATTGTCAGACGTTTCATCCTTATTTTGTTGCTCGCCTGGGAAGCGAATTTCATCATAAAAAAATCGTTTTTTACTCGTATTCCTTTAATTTTTCACTTTTTCTAATTCCCAAAAAACATTTTATGTATTTAAAAATCACTTTGATACTTAGCCTAATGCTATTATCGACCGGAGCTATTTATGCGCAAGACAAACCTGAAGTAACCATAGGTGGTGCTTTACGATTCAATTATAATTTATCTTCTTGGAAAGAAGGACAAAAAAAACGTGGTGGTGATTTTGGCTATGATGTATTTCGCATTAATGCTAAAGCCAAATATAAAGGAATCAAACTAAATGCTGAATATCGTTTGTATTCAGAGGGTTTTGGTGGCGGAATGCTAAAACAGGGTTGGTTAGCTTATGATTTTGATGCTAAAAATGAGATTCAAGTAGGACTTACTCAAGTACCTTTTGGTATTACTACTTACAATTCAAACAACTGGTTTTTTAGTATCAATTATTATATAGGTCTAGAAGACGATCATGACATGGGTGTTAAGTTCACGCATACTGATAAAAAATGGAATTATGCTTTGGCTTTTTTCAAAAATGCAGAAGAGTTAAAATTTGGCAGCAATTCTGATGTTTCAGATAGTCGCTACTCTTATGATGTTGCTTCTATTGATTTAGATGGTGATGGAATTTTAGATTTACGAAATAAAGAAACGAACCAAGTTAATGGAAAACTTAACTATACAATAGGAAACGACAGTATCAATCATAAAATAGGTACTTCGGTACAATATGGCGGATTGTATAATTTAGATACCCAAGAAATGGGATCACATTATGCAGCGGCATTGCATTATGAATTAAAGTACAAACGTTTTGGAGTAAAAGCTCAGGTGTCAACCTACAAAAAAAGCCCTAAAAACCCGAACGGAGAAAGCGACGAAATTATTGCGATGACAGCTTACGGTGCCCCATATTTGGTTGCAGCGGAAGGAAACACCTATACTTTAGGAGTACAATATACAGTACCTGTAAAATGGGGTCCAGTATCAAGTTTACAATTCTATAATGATTATGGGTACTTGGAAAAAATAAACTCTGATTTTAAAGATTCGGCTATGAATGTCACTGGTGTTTTAGTTTCTGCCGGTAATGTTTATACTTACTTTGATGTAGCGGCAGGTAGAGATCAACCTTGGCTAGGTCCAGTTTGGAAAAACGCATTGGCAAACGGAACAGACAATGCTAATTGGGAAGTACGTTTCAATATGAATATCGGGTACTACTTTTAGTCCCTTATTACAATATAAGAATACAACGGCTTTTCTCTTTACTAAATTGTGGGAGATTTGCACATCTTATAACCAAAAACAGCCTTTAATCCTGATTGGACTAAAGGCTGTTTTTTTTTTAAAAATTCTTATTGTCTAAATAATACGATTTTATCTTTTAACTACTAAAAGGAAAATAAAAAATTCTGTGCTATTTAACATAGCACTTCTGCAACTTTTACGCATTAGTATACGTCTTCAATCACATAATTTGTTTCATTAAATTGAAAGGTACTTCCTTTTTCTAAACCTCTCATGTTTGCATAAATAGGCGCTTTGGTTGAAATACCAAAAACTGTTTCTCCATCAACTTCTACTTTTTCACTAGATACACCAATAAAAAAAACGAATTGCTCAGTAACAACAACTGCTCCGGGTAAAACAACTGTCTTTTCTTTTGTGACATCCAGATTATTCAGGTACGTTAATTCTTCTTGCGCAAAAGCAAGTTCGTCACCGATGGCTTTCAACAATTCATATTTACCGGCCCTGCGATCTTCACTTTGGCTGGCAGATTCATTTTGGCTGAATGTATCGTCATTCATTTCAGCTTCTCGCTTCTTAAAATTATCAATCAATTCATTTTGCTTTTCTATACAAGCTTCTAATATTCGGGTTTTAACTATTCTACTTTTCATAATATTGACATCAGTTTAATAAGTCCTAAAGATATACTATTTATTCTACAACTACCATTAGCTTGAGTACGCTGTAAAAGTTTAATCAATTTCTGATATGAATAAATTAGTATCACGGTCTCATCTAGCAAGATCAGGCATTTTACTAATTTTATCATATTAATTCATATATTCGTAAAGACGAAATTATATGGGACTTAAATACCCACTCTACTTCAGGACAAAATAAATAGAACATAATAAGTAACAGCCCTGAAGTTCATATAATAATTGTAAAATTTATGATAGAATTATATTTAAAGACAAATGAAGTAAAAAAGTTCGATCACGTTAGCGAAATTGATATTGAAGCGATCGATTTATTTAACATTCGGATTATTGATTATACTGACAAAATATTAAATGAGGTTTCTGAGAAATTTGGAATCAACATATCGATTTTTAAGCAAAAAGAGGATATCGAAATAAGTTCCCATTACCTAAAATCATATGATCAACTATCTTTTAATTTTT
Organism: Flavobacterium sp. Arc3; assembly: GCF_041431375.1. Taxonomy (NCBI): domain Bacteria; kingdom Pseudomonadati; phylum Bacteroidota; class Flavobacteriia; order Flavobacteriales; family Flavobacteriaceae; genus Flavobacterium; species Flavobacterium sp. Arc3. The sequence continues at coordinate 169,699 of NZ_JASMRI010000005.1, forward strand.
CAATCCCCAAATACAATTCGGAGACTCTTTTTAAAGAGGAAGAAATATTTATAATCATAAAAAAAGAAGTAGTATTTTATTTTTTATCCTCAAACATTGATAGCGATTTTTTAAAACTAACCAAAACGAGATATGATTTCACGAGTATCCATTTTAGTTCTCATTTAGAACATTTTGTTTTTCAAATTGGAATAATATCAGATTATTATGCCGATTTGACTGAAATAATATCCAGAAAGATCAAGCGTTTTTATGAGAACATTTTAAACTCAAAAGAGTATAGTGAAAAAGACTTAGATTTAATAATGATACTTAACTTCAATAATCTATTGATAAAAGAATCGATAAGTAATTTCCAAAGAATACTTCATTTACTGATACAAAGTAAATTTGAGTTGAAGACGATAACAACTAAAATCAACTTAGAACTAGATGATATTGCCGTGATTTCAGACCATATTCAATTTAATTTTGAAAGGCTTGATGACTTAGAGGACAATATAAACAGTAAAATTGATTTAGAACAAAATAAAATATTTAGAACATTGACCATTATAACCGTATGTATCTCTTTACCAGCACTAATTGCGGGAGTATACGGAATGAACTTTAAATATATGCCTGAGTTAGAATGGGAATATGGTTATCCAGCAGCAATAGGACTAATGGTAATTAGTTTTGTAATCGCTTTAATTTATTTTAAAAGGAGAAGATGGATTAAATAAATCCAGTAAAAAAACTGTCAACTCACACCCATTATTACCCAGTTCTAAAGCATTAAACACAATGCTAATCATTTTAATAAAGCAGACATGAATCTAGATAGAGACTTTACTTTTCAAACCATAGAACTAGCTCCTGATTACGATGGAGAAGCCATTGCTACATTAATTTCTTCAAAACACAATTTAGGTAATAGAAAGAGTGTATTGTACATACATGGTTATAACGACTATTTCTTTCACGCCCATGTGGCTGAAAAATTCAATGAAAACAACTTTGATTTTTATGCCCTTGATCTTAGAAAATACGGCCGATCACTTTTGAAACACCAGCACCCTAATTTCTGCAAAGACATTGAAGAATACTTTGAGGAAATATCAATTGCAATCCGTGAGATTCATGACCTTAGTAAAGAACCTATTTACCTGTTAGGCCATTCCACCGGGGGGTTGACAGCAAGCAGTTACATGAATAGTGGCGCTGAAAGAAACCTTATAAGCGCTCTTATTCTAAATTCACCATTTCTTGACTTTTATCAATCTAAATTTGAGAAGTTCTTCAGCTATTGGGGTTCAAAAATCATTTCGACTATTGCTCCGTATGCCAAAATTGAAGGTGCATTACCACCCGTGTATGCACAAAGTGTAAATAAAAGCTATCATGGAGAGTGGGATTATAACCTCGAATGGAAACCGATAAAAGGATTCCCTACCTATTTTAAATGGGTGGTCGCGATAAGTAGCGCACAAAAAAAACTAGCACACTCTAACATCAAAGTACCTATTCTTGTTATGCATTCTTCTAGTTCCAAAAAGATTAGTACTTTCTCAGAAGTAGCGATGTCTAGAGATACTGTATTAAATATTGAAGATATAAAAAGAGTTGGAGTCACGCTTGGCGATGAGGTAACCCTAATGCAAATAGATAATGCGCTGCATGATATATTTCTATCTCCAAAACCAGTTAGAGAAATCGCCTTTGAGAAGATGTTCGCCTGGTTACTAAAAATTCGATAAATAAATTTTTTTATAGTCCCGAATAAGAAAATTTGAATTACTTATTTATAAAAACCCCACCTATAAATTCCCAATTATACGTCTTACATATTCCATTATCAGAAAAACCCATGTAATCAATGATTATCTAGGAATCGCAGAAACATTAGAACTTGAAGTGTAAAAACTACTTGATACTTTCTTCTGTGAGTGCAAAGAGGATATTGAGAAACCAGGACTAATGGATCGCTTCAATAATTTTGTAAATTATTATTAAATAGGACAGTATAGAGTCTATTTCACTGAGAGATCAGAAAATACCAAAATCTTGGAAATATAAACGAATTCAAAATTTAAAATAAAACTCCGAACTATTAAGGGGCTAAACTAAGACATTAGTATTTAGCTGTCAATTATTAATAGATTCCGACTTGCAAATAAAAAACACAATCATAAAAAACAATAGCGACAAATATTAAACCCTATAATTATAATCAGTTACGGTTTAGTTCAAAGCAGGAAAAATGACAGATTCCCTATCCAATAGAGGAAGTTGTTTTAAATACAATGAAAAACAAATTGCAACATATCTCGTTAAAATTGTTGAAAACGAGGTATTCGTAGGCATTTTAGAATAAATATGTACCTTTGATAATATAACTTTCAAAATGACAAAAACAGCCTTTTTTGACGCTAGTGAATTAATTGATGTTCAAAACGGACAAGATCCAAATAGTGAAATATTTCAATCAGAAAGCCATCCAAAAGAATTATTATATTCAAACAGAATGTATACTAAACTAATGGAGTTTGAACCAAATGCTTCTGAGGCAGTTCAAATTGCGGCAAAAGCACAACACATCTGCCGTTGGAAAATCGCGCGAGACTCCTACCCGATGGATCGTGTGGGTTATTTAACATGGAGGGGAGATTTGAAAAAATTTCATGCTCAAACTACAGCTGCAATTTTAGAAAAAGTAGGATACGATGAGGATTTTATCGCCAGAGTTTCCTTCTTGATTGAAAAAAAGCAACTTAAAAAAGACGAAGAAACCCAATTGCTGGAAGATGTGATTTGTTTAGTTTTCATGGACTATTACTTAGAGCCTTTTGTTGAAAAACACGATGCTGAAAAACTAAAAAATATCATTCTTAAAACTTGGAATAAAATGTCTGAAAAAGGACATCAGCAAGCCTTAAAAATCAGCTATTCTGCTACAAACCTTCAACTGATAAAAGAGGCCATTGGATTGTAATACTAATTAAGCATTCATTATTATACAAGAAAGTAGAGACTATAGAATTAATATAGCTAGTATAATTTGCTTTCATTATGAAAAACAAAATTAAGCAGTCTACCGAAAATCTAAATTTCAAAAAATTAAAGGGAATGTATCTTTTCGCTTTAATTACTACTAGGGTATTGCTTAGTCAAATATTGATTCAAATTCAAACCTTGCATAATGCAGCGATGTATGCCGTAGGAGTTTCATGGGGTTACATATCGACGCAAGAATTACTGACCGATGAAGCAAAAAAAAATATAAATACCCGATAATATGAAATACAAGTGCATTATTTTTGACTGTGATGGCGTACTGGTCGACAGCGAAAAAATATCGATTGGAACAATGGTAACTATGGCAAATTCTATTGGTGTTCCCTTAAATGAAGAAAATGCAGCTGATTTATTTTTAGGAAAATCATTAAAGTTTTGTTTCGAATATATCCAAAGTCTAAGCGACAAAAAACTGCCCGATACTTTTGAAGAAGAGTTCCGAAAAAAATCATTTGCAGCCTTTAAATCTGATTTAAAACCTATTGCAGGAGTCCATGAATTAATAAACCAACTTAAAGTTCTGTTTTGTGTGGCTTCTAATGGACCTGCTGATAAAATAAGACTCAACTTAACCACCGCTAAATTAATCGATAAATTCGAAGGAAACATTTTTAGCGCTTACGACATTAACAGTTTTAAACCAGATCCTGGTCTTTATCTATATGCTGCTAAAACTATGGGGTTTGAAGTGCAAGATTGTGTTGTTATAGAAGATAGTGCCGTAGGCGTCCAAGCGGCTTTAGCAGGAGGTTTTGCAGTTTATGGTTTTGTACCACATGGCAATCAAGCACATTTACAAGGACTCGGTATTCCGCTATTTGATAGTATGGAAAAATTGATACAGCTCTTACAATAAAGGTGCGGTAAGTCCCTCGCTTATAAAGGAAAAAAATTGGATTTTGACTAAAGTGCTTATGGAAAATCAGGAAAAAGCACTAGAAATGACGTAAGTATTTTTTAAGCAGGAGCCAACATCAATCCAAATATCTTTTCAATTAAAAAATGCCAAGAGCCTAAGCTTTCAAAAACCGAATTAGTCCCACTAATACTTATTTTTTTTGTGCCTATTCCAGCCATTCACTATAGCCCTCACTTAAAACTTTTTTTTACTAAGTCGATTCAGGAGCTTCCTTCGGTCGCTCTGCCACTCCCGTAAAAAATCAGTTTTTCAGTCGGGGCTACCGCTACTGTCTGGGGCAGAATTCTCTTTAATAAAGAACAATAGCACCCTGTACCACATTTATAAAAATAAATTTCGAATAGAAAAGAATATAAAAAACTTAATAGCTACCTTTATTATCGCAAGAAGTATTCAAGATTCACAAGAACCTTGCTCCTCGAGTAACCTTAAACCGTTATTGATATTTAAAATCCAGTAATACCTTAAAAACCAAAATGTTAATCATAATGAAAATAATATTCCCTCTTTTATATATGTTTTTTTGCCCTTATATGTGCTTTTCACAAAGCGATTATCCAGAACCCGCAAAAACAAATACACGGTTGTTTTATATTCAACATAGTAACAACCATAATACATACGTCTATGACGCTAATATGAAAGGAGGAGTAATTGATTCGTCTCAACCTATTAATCAATATCAAATAGTTTATACTAAAAAAGGTATAAAAAAACCTTTATCGACCCTACAAAGGAAATTTGCTTATGGGATGATTCTGCAAGAATCGCAACCTAACTTATTCAAATTTCGTCTTGCAGCTTCAAAAAAAATATATTTCTATCTTAACAATAATGAAGATAGAGGCCCTAGAATATTTGTCACCGCAAATAAGCGCAAGATGTATTTAGACAAGATGTTTATACAACTTAAATATGGTTTTTTTGGCCTTAAGCCTAAAGCTGAATACGTGCTGTTTTATGGTAAAGATTACAATTCTGGCAAATCTATAACAGAAAAAGTTACAATGGAATAAGTCCATGTTGTTGTTTGTTTTTTCACTACAGATTCTAATTAAATATAAATTAGCAAAGTAAATACAAAAACGAAAATATCGTACAGTACTAATCTGAATAGTTAGTGCGCAAAAACCGCTTCTTTTCATACTACTTGACGGTTATCGTTCACTGCAAAATAAAAAACCTATAAACTACTTAAGAAATTTTTCTCTTTATTCCTTCGATGAATAGAAACAATAAGTATACAGGATAAGCAATAAAATTAATTTTTAATGACAGAAACCTTTGGAGATAAAGTGATTGATTTTAATCGTCATTTACAGTATTCAGATCAACTGCCGGAAAATTTTCGTGTACTTAACCCCTATCTCGATAATCCTGAAACGATGGAGGTAATGCAGCAGTTTTATACTAAATTTTACCACGATACAAATCAACGTCAATTTATTATTGGGCTCAACCCTAGCCGTCACGGAGCCGGAGTAACAGGAGTGCCATTTACGGATACCAAACGACTAGAGAGTGCTTGTGGCATCACAATGCAATCCGCACATACGCATGAAGTATCCTCTGTTTTTATGTATGATTTAATTGCTGATTATGGAGGAGCTAAAGATTTCTATAGCCAATTTTATATCAACTCACCATTTCCTTTAGCTATTGTCCGTAAAACAAAGGAAGGAAAATGGTTAAATGCTAATTACTATGACGACCCTGTTCTGTTTGAAATGGTGAAAGATTATATGATTTCGTCCTTAAAAAAACACATCAGTATGGGATTAGACACTTCGAAGGTTTTTATTTTAGGTAAGAAAAATGCAGTTTTTATTCAAAAGTTAAATAAGGAAGCTAAATTGTTTGATAGCATAAAAGTCCTTGAACATCCACGATACATCCAGCAATACAAATTCAAAGAAAAACAGATTTATATTGACAAGTATATACTAACATTGAATAACGTCGAATGAGTTCAATAAAGGCACATAACATTTATACCATAGGCCATTCTATACATAATATAGCTGAGTTTTTTAGATATACCGCACTCCTTTGACATTGATATTGTTACCGATATACGCCGATTATGTGGAAACTGAAATATTTGAAAATGCTGTTGCTGAACTGCAAAATATAGATTTAGAACAAACCACAGCTTATATGTGTTCCGAAGCAGTTTGTGGAGATGTCATCGTTCGATGGTCTCCGATTATCTAAAAGTAAAGGGTTGGAAAGTATTACATATTAACGCCGCTTGAAAAACTCAGGAACATAAATACACTTCACCGGCAATAATAATTGATGGTCAAGTATTTTATTCTGAAGAAAATTAGAGCTATAATTTAAAAATATATTTATGTAAACAAAATTTAAAATAGGCGACAAAGTAAGCTGGAACTCTGAAGCAGGGAGAGTTTCAGGAACGATTATTAAAATTCATACAAAAGATTTTGATTATAAAGGTTATACACACCATGCTAAGGAAGAAGACCCTCAATACGAAATAAAAAGTAGTAAGACGGATCATATTGCTGCCCATAAAGGGAGAGCGCTTACTAAACTCTAAAATAGATAACCTAAAAAACGAACAGAGGAATCAACGAACTGCTAAAATCACCAACACCTAAGATTTTGTGTTTCTATTAGCTCCGTCCTTTAAACTGGCTCTTGGCTATAAACGAAAATTCTATAGCCCTTTTTTTTAAAATTAAGAAACACGATAGCACGCAAAAGTTTTCTGTGCACACAAACTAAATAAACACGCAAGTTCTCACCTTAACCCCAATTATTTTATATAAACAAAAACACCTATACTTTTTATATTTCTCAAGAAAGTACTATTCTTGTAGCAGTTTTATAAAAATAAAATTCCAATCAGAAATGAATATCAAAGATTTAATAGGAACCTTCAATATTGTAGGAAGCAATCAAGACGCTGAAGAAAACAATTATAAAGGCATACTTACTTTAGCGGCTGATGCCAACAACAGAATTACAGCCAATTGGTTTATCAATAATGAACAAGTACAAAAAGGCACCGGTTTTTTTAAAGATAATATTCTGGTTATTAATTTTAATTACAAAGGAGAAAATGATAAAATCTTTAAGGGTGTAGTCGTTTATCGTTGTCTATCTAAAGATTTATTAGATGGTTTTTGGTCGGAGAAACATGGAGACCCGCTTTATCTTGGTACAGAACGTTGTTTTAGAAGCAGCGAAATTATAAATTAAAACTACTTTTTTCAAAACATTAAAAAAACTTAAATCCATATTGAGTTATTTTATTAAAAACGCATCGTTCCCTCTCTTTACAACCACTTAAAAAATGAAATAACCTTTCAATGGCTAGTCCCTTATTATGAAGGAATGAATCGTCTGTGTACCGATCAATCCTGAGTAACCACTAGATTTACATAGTCAACGAAGTTGCTGTGAAACTAAAAACGATTTAGAAATTAAGGTTCTTTAAGCCTTATTTCTAAATTTTCTCAATGCCCTAATGGTAACAATAACTACTGTCCTTTTATACTATTTTACAAAAGCATTTTGAACTTTTAAAACAAAAAAAGACAATTAAGTTTAATTCATCGTCCTACTGTATTTTATAAAAAATAAAAAATTATTTTTGGCGATTCAGAAATATTATATTTTCAAAAAAACGTCAATATGCATACAACTTTCAAAACGGTCAGCTCATCGCACATCACGATATCTGAATTAATGCTTCCCTCCCACACTAACTTTAGCGGAAAAATCCACGGTGGATATATTTTATCGCTGATGGACCAAATCGCCTTTGCTTGTGGTTCTAAATTTTGCGGGAATTATTGTGTGACTGCTTCTGTGGATACGGTGAATTTCCTAATGCCTATTGAAGTGGGTGAATTAGTAACCATGAAAGCAAGCGTGAACTACGTAGGGAATAGTTCTATGATTGTGGGCATTCGTGTCGAGTCGGAAAATATTCAAACCGGAAATGTGAATCATTGCAATTCCTCTTATTTTACGATGGTTTCTAAAGACAGTAATGGCAAAAATGCCGCTGTTCCCGGACTTATTTTAACCACCTTGAAAGAGGTGACTCGGTTTCAAAATGCCCTCAAACAAATTGCATTAAGAAAAGAAAGAGATGAACATCAAAGTATTGCCTCCTTTGGGTCAATAGAATCAATTGTAAGTTCTAATAAATACAAAGTACAAGTCGAATTGCGTTAATCAACTTTTGCAAAACAAAAAAACCATTTAGAAATTAAGGTTCATTAAGTCTCAATGCTTAATTTTCTTAATTTCTAAATGGTTTCATAAAAGTCTTATCTATTACAAAAGTACCTACCTTAACTTTGCAGTATCTACTCGTGTTGGCGTGTCTTTTCCGCTAATTATTGTAGACGAACTAATCGCAATGGCTTTAATGATTTCGGTCATATTGTTCATGTCCAATGTTCCTATTTCATCACTCGCTTTATGATAATTGGGTTCGCTATCCATTTTAGAAGTCGAAATCGTATGTGCCGGAACGCCTTGTCTAGCTAGTGTAGCATTATCAGATCTGTAGAACAATTGTTGCTCTGGATACGGATCTGGGTGGAATTTAAACTGTGATCCTTCTAGGTTTTTCTGCAAAATTTCTCCCATATTCGATTTTTCAAAACCGGTAATATAAGCCGAGTTTTTTCCCCATTTCGATTCAGTTCCTATCATTTCAAGGTTGAACATCGCCATCACTTGCGCAGGATCTAGTTGTTTCGAAAAATATTGCGCTCCGTAACCACCCAATTCTTCGGCTACAAAAGCCGTGAAGATGATCGAGCGTTCGTTATTATTTAGTTTCTTGAAATACTCAGCCAGTACCATTACAGCCGTTGTTCCGGCTGCATCATCATTGGCACCATTATAAATTGAATCAGTAGAATCGTGTTGTTCTCCTTCTGCAGGTGAACCTACGCCAAGATGATCGTAATGTCCTGAAAATATTACATATTCGTTAGGTTTGCTTTTTCCTTTCAACATCCCAACTACATTATTTAATTTTTGAGTCGTGATTATATTGGTCACTTCAATTGTATAATGCGTTGCTTCGGTTGTTCCAAAAACAAACACTACCGTATTTTTCCCCGGAGTAGCGGCCATTTGCCCCATATGTTGAATATTGGGAAGTATCTTTCTAAAAGACTCATCGACCAAAACCAATAAGTTTTTATCGCTTTGGTAATATTCAAAAAACTTTGCTCTAACATCCTCACCCGCTCTAATGTTCACCACCGCAATAGGACTATTCTCTGTAAAAGAAACCTGAGGTTGGTACGAGAACGAAACCATCGATCCAGCATCAATAGCCTTACCGTCAATCGTTACCTCCAGACTTTTTCTTTTGGCCTCCGTCATCTCAAACTCCTGCTTGTAATCTTTGGCACCGTTCAAGGTTTGCAAGCCTATTTTCTTGAATTGAGACTCAATATAAGCCGAAGCTTTATCAATTCCTGGGGTAAAGGCTCTGCGCCCTTGCATATCATCAGCAGCAAGTACTGTCTCAATTGCGGTTACTTTTTTGACACTTATAATTTTATCGATGGACTGCGCCTGCGCCATTAAACCGGAACAAAGGACAAGACCGCTTAAAACAATTCTTTTCATATCTATATTTTTTAGTAACAATAGGTTCCACCATAAGACTGTAGAATCAAAAATCTGTTACAGTAAATATACTTTATTTACCCCTTTTTCCAAAACTAACAACTAAACAGCTCCTTTTATTGAGCTTCTTTTTTAGTTTGTTTTCACCCAAGTGTTAGTAATCTGGTTTTTGGTTTGCATCACAATTTTCATGTATTTAAACGCTTTATTTGGTTTAACCGTGCCATTAAACTCTTTGTTCTGAATATCCGTTTCCCCTAGCAGTGTGTAGGTGTCTTTTTTGCCCTCTTTTTTACCATTCGTATAGCTCACCAATATTTTAGCCTTTTCGCTTTCATTTGCCGTTGTCAACCATTTTAGTTTTAAGAATTTTTCATTAAAACAAAAACCTTCTAAATCGTATATGTCCACTTTCTTAGTAAGCGAAACCCCATCGAGTTCATACGCTGTTTCGTCCGGCAACGGAATATCCATAAAATCACATATAGTAGGAAAAATATCCACTATTGCTACTGTATTATTTTTAAAATAGTCGTTTGTCGTAGGCTTGTTCATAGCAATCCAAGTACTTCTCTCGCGGTACGATTGTCCTCCGTGGTGCTTTCCATCCGCAGGCATCCTTCCATGATCCGTAGTTACAATCACCAACCAATGTTCGCCTGTTTCTTTCTCTCTCAGTTTCACCGCATCGGCAATCAAACCTATCAGTGCATCTTCATAGGCAATGGTACTGTAAAGCTCCGGACTATCCCCATAAATATGCCCCATATCATCGCTATGTTCTAGATACACCCATGACAAATCTGGACCCGTTTCATAAATATTATTGGCCGCCTCTCTTGCAACTTCGGCATCAATTCTCTTCAAATATTTGTTCAAACTATCGTGCGGAAATCTCTTTTTGTCTAGTTCTAAACCGTCAAAATGATAATCCATTTGCATATTATTCGTCTGTGGCAATCCTTCACCCACTAATTTGGTTCTATTGTCTAACCAAGATGAATAAATAGCCGTTTTCTTGTTTGGGTAAGCATCTTTCAACACTCTAAAAATCGTTGGGTAATTGTAATTGGGTTGTGCAATCGCATTATCCAGTACATTGTGTTTGTTAGACCAAGTTCCAGTCAACATACTATTGTACCCCACAGCCGAAATGGTTGGCGTTTCAGAGTAGCCGCCTTTTCTACCACCAACATACGCCTCCGAAAAAGCTCCCGTTTTGGTCATCGCATCAATAGAGCTCGTATTGGCTTTATAGAATTGGTCCGTAGCAATGCCATCTACTAAGATCATCACCACTTTATTTACCCCTTTATCAATTTTAGCCCCTTGCGCATGCAAAGAGATAGATAGCATTACAACCAAGCCAACAATTACTTTTTTCATTATTCTGTGTCTTAAAATTTATAGGTCACTCCCATAAAGCAGCGACCAATGATCAAAACGTAAAAGTATTGTCTAAAAAAAATATTCCAACACCCCTTCAATTACTAAAAGTTTATAGTATGGTAAAGGAATTGTAAATCAAAAGGAATAACTAGCTACCAAGGGGCAGTTTATTTTGCAGGAGCAATACGATCGCAGTTTTGAAAAACGACCCCTCCTGCTATCCGCTAAATTCCCGCTTAATAAAAACTACGACTAAAAAACCTTAATTTTCTAAAGCGCGAGATTCCGCTCCCATCGGGGCTAGCCATTACAACTCTTTTCCATAATTATATATAATTCAGAAACGTACTGCTATTGCTCATTGCTGCAACTACAAATCGCAAACATGATGACTTATTCTTGTAATTAAGTTAACATTTGGTGCTATCGAATATTAATTATGAGAGTAAATAAGAGTACTTTTTTAGTAGGAAGAGCTGTTTTTAAAATAATATTAGTGTTGGCTAATACTTATTTTTAGTATCGTTGTAGATGGTTTAATTTTAGATTCATCAATTGTATAGGTAGCAAATGGAACATCCAACTGGAAAGACATATTTCCAATAGTACTGTTGGTACGACTTTCAATTTCACTTCCGTGCGTTTCTATAGTAGGATAGGTTTTCATTAAATCTTGATAGGTTGAGCTAACGCCAATGCCGTTTTTTGTTTTAAACTTTGGAGAACTTATCTCAATCATTCCTATATCCTCTTTATTTTCATATTTAGGAAATATAAATCCTATTTCGTCTCCATCATTATCCAGTATTGCATACCCATCAAAGGAACCTTCTCCATTGCGTTGCACGCTTTTTTTCAAGTATTTTGATTTTGGATCGATTTTATCTCCTATTTCAAAGCCCATAAAACCATTCTCTGTAATGAGGTTCGTATTGATTTCTCCATTTTGTAAATCGGCTGCAATGTAGTCTTTCGAACTCTCTTGCTCCATTTGTTCTGGAGTAGTTTCCTGTTTTTGATCTTTTTCTTTGCAAGAAGAAAATACGGTAAAAGCCATTACGAGTATAAAGAAGTTTATATTTTTCATGTTTCCTATTTTAGTATTAGTCTAGGATGATTTTTTTAAAACGGCATACAGCGTTTAGCATACCAAAGGAAGCGATTTTATATCACAGTACTTTAGGTTGCATATACAAACAATGCTTAATGCAAGACAAAAGTCTTTTGTTACTACTCATTTAACCCTTTTTTACAGGTACTGATAGCAGTTCATACTTTTATTCCTCTTTGTTTTGTTCAATCAAATGTGCCCTATTTTGATTAAAGGACAGTAAATTATCCCACAAAGCAGAGAAGATTTCTAAATCCGTATTTTCTACAGCTGTCAATGCTTTTTGAAGGGTTTGCGCAGCTGCCTTTGTAATGAAATGATATCAAAGAAACCAAATCTAAAGACTAGTTGGCATCTATTTTGTCCACTTTCATTTTTCGATCCCTATATTTTCTAAAAAGGTATTCAATAATTAAAGCCAGTAGGAATATAATGATACTGGCATAAAAAGCACTTCTTTGACTTTCCCATTGGTATTTCATTAGCGCGACAAAAACAGCCAAAAGAAGAATCAAATTGAATATAATAACGATGCCATTCCCTCCATACTCTTTTCGTAATTTAAAGTGAGAAATGAGCACAAAAATATAAATAGCAGTAAATATCGAACTAGTAATAGTAGCAATTGCGCCCAAATTAAAAAACAAGGCAAATGCAAGACCTAAGCCAGCTGTAATATAAAGACCTTCGGTTGATTTAAACCACATTTTTCTCTCAAAAAAGTCGGGTAATTCTCCGTCCTTTGCTAGTGAATAAGCAATATTTGCTCCTCCATAAATAGTAGCATTTAAAGCTGATGAAATAGAGAATAAGGCGCCTATTGTGATCAAAATAAATCCAAAATTACCTAAAAATGGTTCCGCAGCTATAGCCAAAGCATTTTCCTTTGCTTCAATAATTGCTGATAATGGAAGGTTTCCAAAGGTTACTAGAGCAATTAAAATATAGAAAATAAGCACAAATAGGATGCTTATAACAATTGCCAAAGGAATATTTTTCTTTGGGTTTTTTATATTTTCAGATGTGTTTGTAATAAGCCCAAAGCCCATATAAGAAAGAAAAAGGATAATAGAAGCATTCAGTAAACCACTGCTGTGAATAGCATTAAAACTCGGTTTTGCCATTCCCCAATTGATTGTCATAAAACCACCCAATATAAACACCAGTAAAATCGATATTTTTATGAAAACAATATAAAATTCAACTTTCCCTACAGCCTTACTCCCAAAAAAATTTAATGCTGTAAAAAACAAAATAATGATTACTTCTACTAACCCAATAGCTAGTGGCGTACTTTCGACATGTATAAAAGGAAGTAGATAACCCGCAAACCCTTTAACAAAAAGGGATATAGATATGACATAGGACAACCACATCAATATGCTTAAAGTACCTGTAACAATACTATCTCCAAGTCCTTTTAATATAAAGGCAATAGGACCTGCATTTGAGATGATTTTTCCACCCAATGTAGCGTAGGAATAAGCCACTGCCAAAGCATAAAGACCAGAGAGAATAAAGGCCTCTGGCAAATCATTTCCAGCAATTTTAGCGCCTAAACCAAAAATCGAAAAAATACTGGCGCCTATCATCGTGCCTACTGCCATTGATATTACTTCAACTAAACTAAGCTGCTTATTTTTTTTCATTGTGTTTTAGTGTCATTTCCAGAAAATAGAGTTCTTTATGTGGTAGCCAAAATATGTGCAAGGTCTCCCAACTTCGTTTCCACAACTTTCTTCTGACTTGTATGATTGCCTATTGCAAAGGCTACGAACTCAGGACGGTTCGCAAGCGGATAGTAGATTTCAAAATCTATTACAGTAAAAGTAGAAAAAATAAGACAGCTAAGGCCAAGAAATGGGATACTTTATACGCAAATTACTCACTTATTCTTCAAAGTAACCGCACTAGGAAACGTAACTAGTTCCGCTTTAGGAGCAGTACGATTCCAGTGTTTAATAAACCATTCTCCTGCTGTCCGCTGTATCTCTACACTACGTTACGAGGATGCCGCTAACATCAGGGCTAGTAATTACGAGTAATTTTCACAATAATTTTTCCATCGAGACTAGTACACGCCACCGCACGAAAACTCTTGTGTAGAACGCCATCGTTACGTATAAAAAACGCTAGCAACTGCTTCATGCTTAAAATAGTAACTGCTTAAATAAAAACACTATTACACTAAAAAAATAGCAGACAATTATATTAAATTAATCTTAATTAGTCTTTGCTGCATTTTCTTATTCCTATTTTTGAGATAATACAAGTAAAAAGATCGACAGTTCATACTGGAGAAAAAAAAGAAGATAATAACCTAAATTAGTACAAAAGATGAAAAATTTTGAAAATAAAAAAGTTGTAATAACAGGCGGCGGAAGCGGAATTGGAGAAAAAATTGTAGCCGAATTATATCAGGAAGGTGTTAAAGATTTTGCCGTAATAGGTAGAAGCAAGGAAAAGTTAGAAGCTCTAAAAAAAGAATTTCCTAAAGCCGAATTTGAACTTTATAGTGGCGATCTCGCTAAGGTCGAAGACATTAAAGAGTTTGCTGCAATTGTTGAAAAGAAATGGGGAACAGTAGACATTTTGATTAACAACGCAGGTGTGGTCAGTGCGGGATCAATTAGCAGCATTTCTGATGATGATATCATTGCGCAAACGAATATCAACGTAATCGGATTAATTTTAATGACTAAGCACATGCTTCCTTTATTGAAAAAAAGTAAAGAAGCAGCACTGATAAATGTCTCTTCTGGTTTAGCATTAATTAGCATGCCTTTTTACGCTCCCTATGCAGCGACTAAAGCGGCTGTAAAAGCATTTTCTGAATCGATTAGAAGAGAGTTAAAAGATTTCCCTATACAAGTAACTACCCTATACCCTACTGCAACTGACACACCAATGATGAAAAATTCAAATTCAGGGGGCTTACATTCTCCTGAAATGGTTGCTAAAAAATTAATTGAAGGTATAAAAAATAACGAAATCGATGTGATTTTAAGTGACTTAGATAATGTAAAATTGAATCGTGATAATCCTCTCGAATTTGATAAAAAAGCGGCAGCTATGTTTGATGCATTTAAGAAAAGAACAGAGAAACACAGGTCAATGTAAAAATTCCTATTCCTTTTATCCAGAAATGGAAATAAGAATTATTCGAACTTAGAAGAAATTTTTCTAATACGTTTAATCCTTATTTCCATTTTTTTTGTTCTATTTAATATTCAGTTGTTTTTTTATCATAGAATGCAGTAGCGGATATTAAAACACACTTACTTTTAAATTTAGCGGACTTTGTAAATCAGCACCAACTTTGGGTTTGGCACTTAAACCTTATTATTTTTATACATTGTTGGCGGTAGTTTTTATTCTCTAACAATGATGTATTTTCTCAAATCTGAACTGAGAATATCGTATAATTCCTTTTTGTTTTTTTTGTCAGTTTTTAAAAAAACAAAACCAAAAAGAGGATATGTGTTAATATCTAAGGCTCTTATCAAAATAGGGTTTTCAAAATCATCAGCAAGTGCTTTATAATCAAGTCTTGCAATATCAGCAGGCTTAATACCTGAATTATTATCTAAAACGATTAAGCTAAATATTTTGTCTTCTTTGCCTTCGTATATAGTATCCCAATTTGGACAAGTGTTTTCAAAATAGTATTTATAGGAATTAAGCCCCAATGTAATTCCCGATAAATCACCAGTAGTACACCATCCTCCAAAACGAAGTGGGTTGATTTCAATAGGAATTATTTTGCCGTTCTCATCAATCCTTACTTCTGCATGAGCCGGAAAATTCTTTAAATCAAGTTTATTGCCAATTGTGCTTAAAAACTGTTCCAATTCATATTTATATTGATTGATAATTGCTTTACAAGTAGAATATACTCTGTCGCTTGTATCTGTTCCCGATGAAAAAACGTGGTGTAAAATATTTAATATAACCACCTCACCCTTATCATTATGATAATAATCTATAGCGTATTCTTCTCCTTGAATAAAATCCTCAATAATAAAGTGGGAAGTATCAAGTACATTTATTGGAAAAATGCTTTTAAGATTGTCCGGCGTTATTTTCTCTTTTGCCTTAATCCAGTCATTTTCATCATTTATAATATAGACACCAATACTTAAAAACCCGATGGATGGTTTTATGACAAATGGAAATGACAATTCCTCGGTAGCAATATTCTGAATATTTTCTAACTTGATTTTTTGGAATTTAAATTCTGGAAATATGGATTTAATTTGCTCTCTGAATTTTACCTTGTCTTTGAGGATATTGATTTGTTGTGACAATTCACTTTCCCAAAAGTGTTTATCTATCCAACTGAGAACATTTTCTGAATTGGAATATATCCGCTGAGAAGGGTTGTTTTTTATAGTTGCTATAGCCTCTTCTTCGCTAATCCAATTTAAGGAAGCGTCAGCCACTAATTCTTTAGCCACTTTTGTTGCAACAACTTGATAGTGATTTTCTTTTATCGTATCTATAAGAAAATCTGAAATATATGGTTTATCTATTAGGTACATTTTTAATTTCTATATAGGATTTATCTAAATTATCGCCAATGTTCCCGCGCCTGTAGCCGTTTGCGACTTACGAAGACGAGTATTTTCGACTAAACGAAAATACGATAAAAAACGGTATTTCCCCCGCTCGTGAACACAAACAAATGCAACATCTTACTCATTGATTAAATTAACCGTGATATTACAATTTAGCTCTCCAGTTTTAAAATATCTATATATTATGGCCGATAGGTATTGTATCTACTTTATTGGCACGAGCGGGACGCTCGCGCTCAATGTCATTAAGTCAAGGGTTTTTCAAAAGCTATCTTTTTGATTTTTAGATATATTAGGTTTTATCCCCGATCGCGCGGATATGTCTCTACGTAAGATAGCGCGGATTTGCAATCCGTGCCCGCACAGTAAAGCAACAATCTAAAACAAATCCAACACTACAACATCCAAATCATTTCCTAAGCCTGAATAATTTCTTGCAGAACTAAAATAATAATCCTCGGGCAAGGTGACTACTTTATCTTTTATAGGATTATTGTGTATATAATCAACCTTTTGTTTTATGAACCAATTGGTTTCTATTATTTCAGCGTGATATCCGTCTTGCCATACTTTATAACGTTGATCTCTTTTAAGATGCGCACACGCTTTTTCAAAATAAGCCAAAAGCCATTCCCTGCGACTCTCTGGTTCTTCCATTATAGTCTGAATAATTTTCTTGGAGGTATATTTTTTAAAATCACGCATGATATCCGATAAAATAAAACCATTTGTGGCTTTGCACATTAAATGTATATGACTGTGCATAATGCAATACGCATATATTTCAAGTCCTTTTTTCTCTTGGCAATATTGCAAACCATTAACAATATTGTACTTTTGGTTGAGTCGCGTAAATATATCAACCCAACCTACAGTTGTTATAGTTATAAAATATGCCTGATCTGTTGTTGTTGCTTTGTATTTTGTTGACATTTTTTTATTTAAAAATACAATAAAAGCTACAAATAAAACAATCACATAGCTTTAATTTATTTCTTTTCGTGTAGATTTGCTTTGTGGGCACGGATTGCAAATCCGCGCTATCGCACATAAGAGACTTTTTTACATATCCGAGCGATCGGGGTGAACTTAGCTATTAAAAAGATCAACCATTATATGAAATAATTTCACCTCTTTACCTTTTCTTTCATGAATTGCAACTCCAATTTTTATATCGGAAAACTGATAACTTAAATTTTCTTTAAAAGATTTAAATTTATATAGATATGAATGTTCTGAAATAAATTCTATATATCTCACCCAAAATGAATCGAAATTTTTCGAATTTGAATAAACAATTATGAAATTATTTTCAAGACCTGTAGTATCATATTTAAATAACTTATCTAAATGATATATTATATAATCTTTTTTTAAAGAATCCAAATTTAAAGCTTCGATTATTGTATATGGTAAACCTTTAGAATCTAAAATAAAGAGATCAAGTTCCCCAGCAGATTTTCCAGCAGCAGAAAAACTCCATCTTGATTGATCTTTAACAATATAATCTGCTGATTCAAGTAAATGAGTAATATAGGTGTTTCTATCATCTTCTGAATACCCCCCCCTATAGATTCTATTCCCCTGAAGCTTTGAGCAAGCTCCTATTAATTTATCAGTAAACTCTATAATTGAAGGAGATTTGAGGTCTTCAAAAGCAGCTAAATAATCAAATGGATTTGATGTGTCTATTTTTGAAATACTTTCTTCAATAATTAATAGACTTCTATTTGGGAAAATCTTAGTTAATGTATTTTTGACAAGATTAGATTCTACTACTTTTTTATTCTTTTGGTCTACAACTAATTCTCTAATATCATTAAGAAAACTAAATTCAGGATTTGTTGAATCTATTTCTATTAACCTTGAATCAATTTTTGATAATTGTGCTTGAAAGTTCAATGTAAAATAGGGCTCTATGAACCGACTTTTAACCATACCTTTAAATTCATATGAAATAACACTTTTGTTAAGACGCTCTTTTATTAACTGGTTTGTTAATTCTGCATATTGACAATAAAGTTCAGACAGACTGTCTCTAAAATTCAACCAATTATTTGGTGTTTCTAATTGAATTATATTCAAAGAATTCAGCACTCTATAAAAACCTATGTGAAATGTATTTACATTGTAATGGAAAGAAAATGATTCTTTTTTAAACAGCAAAATAGCTAACGTCTTTAAATTTGACGCTAAAATATTGCGCGATCCTTCTATTAAATCTATAATTATTAATATGGAAATATTATAAAATTGAGAGTCAACACGATTTTCAATAATTCGATTTGAACTCGTAAAAAACTCACTACTTTTCTCAAAAAAAGCTAAAATCTTTACTTTTTCAGTTGAAGAAAACCCTTTTTGCATATTAATTAATCCAAGATTGAAATAGGATTCCGCTATTAGTTCAGCTTCCTCTTCTTTCAATGAATTTTCATAAATATTTTCAATCTCAATTTCTTCTTCATTATAAAATAAATAAAGATCCTTTAGTCTTTGCGATTTTAAAAATAAATCACAATTATCATCCCATTCATCTATTAATAAGGTTAAGGTTTGCCTTATTTTTATGCGACCTAGTAACGTATAATTAATATATGTTTGAAGAGCATTTTTTCTAATGTTATTGTTCTCTTCGTTATCAAGAATAATTTCTTTCAAAAAGGTATTTAAACTTGTGCCTTCCAAAGACTCTAAAGTACTATTTTGATTTCTTTCAAAAAAATCAAATTTTTCTGAGAGTTTCAGTTTTTTAAATAATGATATATAATTTGAAGCTAACATTAAAAAACAAATTCATCTAGACGGGTGATGTACTGTTTTTTCACGACATCTTTTAGACCTCTTTCTGCAGTTCCAATCAGTATTTGTAGTTCGTCTCCATATCTTTCCTCTATGCTTTTTAAAACACTTGACAAACCGTTCAAAAAATTAGCGTCAGCTTCCTCTTTACTCGGACTATCGATAATTAAAAATCTCGTATGTCGTCCAAAATTCTTTTCAATATCTAATTGAATTAAACTTAAGTAAAAAGCAATTTTCGCTCTCAATTGCTCACCTTCAGCGATATTATTAAAACTTATAAAATCTCCGTCTTGTTTATATTGAATCTCAAATTTTTCTGAGATTTTTATTTCTGTAATAGATTTAAGCCCAAAATCATTTATTTCACTTAACATTAATTCTGATAAGCGTTTAAGGATATTTTCACCAATTTTATACCTCAATGAATTTAATTTAATAATAGCTGTGTCCAAAAGCTTAATTTGTTTGTCGAAATCAATAGACAATTTAGGTTTTTGGGTTGATTTATCAAGTTCAGATATCTTATATTCTATAATAGCTTTCTCTTTAATAATATTTTCTCTTTTTAAGTTATCTGGCGTAATTTTCCCTTTTTCAATATTAATCAATTTCTCGATTTTTCTTAAATCTTCATTAAGTAGAATTGTGTCTTTTAGCTCTATTCTTTTAGCTTCTAAATTTACAATTTTCTTGTTTTCTTCATCATATTTTAGATTTATAACCTTAATATCTTCAATCAAAATATTAGATTCTTCGATAAATTTCAGTTTCAAACTTTTTAATCTATCAATTTTATCATTATATACTTCTTTGTCAATTTCAGATTCTTCTACACCTTCATTACAAAGAGTGCATTTATGTTCTTCCGTTTGAGTTCTTTTTTTATGCTCGCTAACAGTATGATTACAACTAGGACAATGCTTAATATCAAGATTCGAAAAAAATATTCCAATATCAAGATATTCTTCGATACTTATAATTTGTTTATTGATCTTTTCAATTTCTTTTTTAATCCTATTCAATTCAACCTCATTTGACGAACGTTTGGAACCTAAAGAATTAAACAACTTTCTTAAAAGGTGATTATTGTTTTCATAGTCTAAGGAGATCTTGTTTGTTAGTTCAATTTCCTTTAGAATAATATTGTAATCAGAGTAAAGTTTATTAATACTTATAGGTTTCTCATCTTTTAGTGTTTCTAGTTGCTTGTTTAAAATATCAAGATCTAATTCCAAGTTTTGTTTATCAATAGAAATTTGCTTAATATCCATTTTAGAAAAAAGATTTTGTTTTCCTTTTTTATCATTAAGCATATCTTTTTTTAATCCCAATCTATTTATTGGATAAGTAAGCTCTAAACCCATTAACATTTCAAAAACTTTTTTTTCCTGCCCTCCAAAAATCAAACTAGCAGAATCCTTCGATTCAAGAAAAATCGATTTAAAATATGTACTCCAACTTGCACTGGATTCTAATAGTTCATTACTGTCTTTCGAAGAACTTTTTTGAGTCCATTTTAATGAGTAATACGAAAATTGTTTAAAAAAGAAATCTTGAATTTTTTCTTGGTACTCAGTTTCACTTTTAGCTTGGATAATAATTTGATCTTTATGATCTTCGATTTCGTTAGGTTTTTTAAATGTACCATTTAAAAGAAAAGCATTAAGTCTCCCTTCTGTATTTAAGTATATTGTGTAATGTTTATTCCCTATTTTAAAATTTATAATTATATGTTTTATCCATTTTTTAATATTAGGCTTTAAAGAATTATTACCAGTTAAAGCATATTTTATAACTTTTAAAACACTCGATTTACCCTTTAAGTTATCAGCTATCCAAATATTTATACCTGATTGTATTTCTTGCTCAAAATTTATTTGATTTCCTGAATAGCTTTGTTTTTCTGTAGTTGATTTTTCACCATTAAAACTAATATAAGTTAATGACAGGTTTTTACCCGTTGATAAAGGAGTATCTTTGTTGTATGCCTCTTTTATTTCTAAAAGGGATTCAACCTCTTCAAACGTTAATGAGTTACTGAATTCTATATAAAGCTCTTTTGTGAATTTTGTTAGATCAAATGTCATAATTGTTCGTTATAAAGTTTTTTAAAGTCATCAACCACCATATTTTTAATACTGCCGATATAGTTTTTATACGTAGTATCTCTGTATTCTTCTATTTGATATTGGGAAACTTTTAGTTGAGTACCAGATAAGTTTCCAAAATATTTTTTTATTAATTCACATCTAGAAATATACCATTGCAAAGAAGAAAAATTTGAAATTTCATTTTTTATCTTTGCAATGGCAGTCTCAGTAATAAAATATTGTTTTTCTATCGTTTTTAAATCAGAACTTTTTTTACTAGAAAAATCTATAAAGTCAATACTTTTTAAAAAACCAATAACATCATCTATATCTTCATATGCCCCAAAAAAAAATCTTTCCATTTCAAGACGTCTAATTACTGGTTCGTCTTTATCAAATATTTCTTTTATAATTTGTTTGATTTCTGGCTTTTTAGAATCATCTTTGATAGCAATGTTTAATAATTCGTACGCGAAGTAGTCAGGGTTTCTTAATAAAAAATCTATTTTTTGAATTCTAACTTCACTTTTAAAGATTTTTTTTCGAGAAGGGTAATCTGAATCAGAGTAACTTTCAGAAAAATAATAAAGAATTAAAAATATTCTAATTTTATCTTTATGACTTCTAATTTTATCTTGTTCATTCATAATTTGTGTTCTTTTAAATAAACGTTCAGTAACTATAAATTACTTCAAACCAAATATACCATATAATATCCGAAAAATCTGATAAATTAATTAATTTTCAAAGATATGTCCATCTCATTTCTAATCTTTACGGAAAACCGCATTCACCCTAATTAAACCACACATCCCCTAGCCCCGGTAGCAGTGAAAACCCCATGCAGGTTGAAAACCACTTTTACTGGCGGCGGCAGAGCTTCTAAAACCAGGCGAATATTTTATTACGATAAATAATAAATCCTAATTCCTCTTTGGCTTCAAAACTTCTAATAATCTAAAGTTGAGATACAACTTTTCTTTACCTACCTGTTCGCTTTTTAAGAAGCCTTGATTTTCTAATTCCTTGAGGTAATTCCCCACTGTTTTTAGATTTCCTAAACCTGCTTTTTCTAATTGGTTTCTTTTAGTGTAGGGCAATCTAAAAAGTTCTTCCATTAAGTCTTTTGAATATATTTTTGGTGATTTTTGCTGTATTTCTATCGCCATTGTATTCATTAATTCCTCAATTTCTGTAATTTGAGCTCTTGCAGTTAAAGCCGTTTGCTCTACCATATCGAGCATATACAAAATCCAATCTTGCCAATTGCCTTCTTCAGTTACTTTCCTTAAATTAGCGTAATAGTTGTCTTTATGTTGTATGATATAATTACTAAGGTATAAGGCTGGTAAGTCCAGTAAACCAGTGATTTTAAGGTATAATAAAAGTATAATTCTTCCTGTACGTCCATTACCATCAAAGAATGGATGAATGGCTTCGAACTGGTAATGAATAATTGCCATTTTTATTAACGGGTCCAAGTTATCATCTGCATGAATGAAGTCTTCTAAATTTTTTAGCTTTTCTCTTATTACATTTCCCCCCTCAGGCGGAGTATACACTACGGTATTTGTTACAGGATTTTTTAATTGTGTACCAGGTACATTACGAATACTAGACTGGTTTTCTTTTATTATTTGAACTAATGATACAAATAGATTTGTGGTTAAAATAGGCCGCTTTTCAATTTGTTCTACTCCATACCATAAAGCATCTTTATAATGCAGTACTTCTTTTGTGGCTAGATTATCATTCTTTTTTTCTGCTATTGAAGCTCTGAATAATTCATCTTGTGTAGTAATGATGTTTTCAATCGCAGAACTTGCTTGTGCTTCTTGTAAATTGATAGTATCAATAAAAAGCGTTGGATTTGGTAAGTTGGTTATAGCGCCTTTTAATTCTGATAAAGCTCTACTGGCACTAATTGTCTTTTTTAATAGGATCGTATTCTCTATTTCCCCTAGTGGCGGTAATAGTGGTAAATTATTATAGGGTATTTCTGGATTATATATTGATTTATTGCTCATAATATTACTTTTTAACAAGGGCGCTACTTACCTCTGTATTCAACACGAGTGTAAATATAACGATTATTTACACTCGTTTGGCTATTTAGGGTAAATTTCACCCTCGTTTGATTTCCGTGTTTATTATAATTTGTTGAAAATAGCAACAATAAACTTTACGAGAAACCACATTTACACTAAATAAACCATATATACCCTAGCCCCGGGCGCAGTGAAAACCCCATGGAGGTAGAAAACCACTTTTACTGGCAGTGGCAGAGCGACAATCCTCACCCCCAGCCCCTCTCCGAAGGAGAAGGTAACCAAAAGCTCCTGCCAGCATCTAGAAAAAGGGTTTGAAACCAAATGGGTTGCAACGGATGACGGGATTAGCTCCTGAAAAATTGAGTAATGAATCAGGAAAGACGGATAGCGTTTACATTACTAAAAAAGAAATGGAGAACTGTCTATACTGGTAAATATTAAAAAAGGAAAAGCCCAAAATCTATTTCCAGACTTTGGGCTTTTATATTTGAATAAAAAAATGTTATTCGATGGGCAGAATAATAGTGGATGTAATTTGTTCCAAAACCTGGAAAGCGGTTTCGGCCATCTTGTTTCCTTTGGTGTCCAGCAGCGGGTTGACTTCCACCACTTCAAAACAAACCACCTTTCTGGATTTGATAATCTGGTTGATGATGTCGATTACCTCGTACTGGTCAAACCCTTTGGGTACCGGCGTTCCGGTTCCGTAAGAAATCATGTCGCAATCCATGGAATCCACATCAAAGGATATGTAAATCATATCGCAGGAAAGTTTCGCCAGCGCTTCACTAACGCAGGTTTTAAGCCCTCTGTAACGAACCTCCTCAACCTTATAATTGCAGATACCTAATTTTTCCATTAGCTCTAATTCGGGTTCTTCGGCATCACGAACCCCAAAGTAAATCAGATTTTCAGGAAGTATTTTAGCACCGGGACAACCGATATTTTTCATGTCCTCCCAATGCTGTGCCGTTTCAGGGGTAATTTCATTAATTTTGCAATCCAGATTATCCTCTCCAAGAGCTGCCGCCAATGGCATACCGTGAATGTTGCCCGAAGGTGAGGTATAAGGTGAATGCAGATCAGCATGCGCGTCAATCCAGATCACGCCTAATGTTTTAGTGGGGTAAACCGCTTTGATTCCGCTAATCGTTCCCAATGCCGAGGAGTGATCTCCCGACAATACTATTGGAAAATAATCACCTTCCAGATTGTGTTTTACCGCATAGGAAACCCGGGTGCATTGCTCTAGAACATGTTCGATTCTTTTGGCAAAGGTATTTCTGTTTTTATTGTATACCGATTCGTTATGCGTTTTTACATCTTCAAATTTAAATTGATTGAAATAATCACTGTTTTGATTGATGGCCGCAATTTCGATGGCGTCAATTCCCATATCGGAACCTCTTGTCCCAGCTCCGATATCGGATCGGTTTTTAATTAATTTTATAAATCGTTCCATAACAATTGGTGTTATTTGAAATCGTTTAATGCTTTTTCAATAATCACAAGACAGTCTTGGATTTGCGCTTCAGTTATCACTAAAGGCGGAGCGAAACGTATTTTATTTCCATGTGTTGGTTTTGCCAGCAATCCGTAGTCTCTAAATCTTAAGCAAATTTGCCAAGCTAAATCAGACTCTTCATCACAATCGATTACGATTGCGTTCAGCAGACCTTTCCCTCTTACCAGACTGATCAGTGAGTTTCTCGAAGCGATCTCATTCAGTCCTTTTCTTAAAATAATTCCCAAACGTTCTGCATTTGCTGATAAGTTCTCATCGCGAACTACCTCAAGTGCCGCAACTGCAACCGCAGCCGCAACTGGATTTCCACCAAAAGTAGAACCGTGTTGACCCGGCTTGATTACGTTCATAATAGCATCATTAGCCAGTACCGCAGAAACGGGATATACACCTCCTGAAATTGCTTTGCCTAAGATAAGGATATCTGGCTTCACTTCTGGTTTATTTTCACATCCTTTTTCACAAGAACAATTTCCACAAGTGGCTAATAATCTTCCTGTACGTGCAATTCCTGTTTGAACTTCATCTGCAATAAACAATACATTATGAGCTGCACAAAGTGCTTTGGCTTTTGCCAAATAACCTTCGGTAGGAACATAAACACCTGCTTCTCCTTGAATAGGTTCTACTAAGAAACCAGCTATATTTGAACTTGATTTTAAAGCTGCTTCTAAGGCATCAATATCATCATAAGGAATTTTTATAAAACCTTCTGTGAAGGGACCAAAGTTTTTACGTGCATTTTCGTCATTTGAAAACGAAATGATAGTTGTCGTTCTTCCGTGGAAATTGTTTTCACAAACAATAATTTGTGCTTGATTTTCAGGAATTCCTTTTACTTCATAAGACCATTTTCTACAAATTTTCAAAGCCGTTTCTACCGCTTCGGCACCTGTATTCATTGGTAATACTTTGTCAAAATCAAAATATTTAGTCACATATTCCTCAAAAACACCCAACTGATCATTATGAAACGCACGAGAAGTCAATGTTAATGTTTGTGCTTGTTTTACCATTGCCCCAACAATTTTTGGATGACAATGTCCTTGATTTACTGCTGAATACGCCGAAAGGAAATCATAATATTTTTTACCATCTACATCCCATACAAAAACTCCTTCTCCTTTTTCAAGAACTACCGGTAAGGGATGATAATTATGGGCTCCATATTTATTTTCTTTTTCGATTAACGCTTCTGCCTTTGAAGAGAGTGTTTGATGTTTTTGTTCCATGATATGTTTTATTTTTATGATTCTGAAATACAAAACTACAAATATTTTTGTCTTTCGCAATGAAAATCGACGTTTTTGACTTATTAACTACTATGTAAAGTTAATTTTACTAAAAAATACGTTTTTAAAAGTCATTTTACATAAATTAAATCTGTATTTCTAACGAAAAAAGGAAAAAAAACAATTACTTTTATACTTACTAAAGTTACGCATTTAAATTTAAAAAAAAATTTCATGGATATATTAGATGAATTTGACATTAACATCATAAAAGAATTAGAAAAAGATGGTCGTATGGCCTACTCGGCAATTGCTACTACTTTAAAAATATCAAACACCATGGTGCACCAGCGCATCAATAGATTGATGGAGCACGGAATTATTACTGGTATAAAACCCATTATCAACGAAAAAAAAATTGGCTATGACTGGGGTGCATTTACAGGAATTACCTTAAATAAAGACGAGGATTCCAGCAGAGTCATTGATGAGTTGAAAAAAATCCCTGAGGTAACAGAATGCTATTTTATCACAGGCTCTTTTACCTTATATATAAAAATGATAGCAAGAGACCATGAACACATGAGAAAGTTGCTGTATGAAAAAATTGATACCATTCAAGGAATTGCCAAAACAGATTCCATGATTGAATTGGGGTGCGCCTTTAAAAGAAACATTAGCCTTTAAAGTTACAGCCAGCCTTTGTGGCTAATTAAAGACCAGCCTTTTTTTACCACATAGAAAATCATAGAAATAGCAATTCTAATTAAAAGAAATAATATAAAATGGTACTATTTTTTTTAAATAGTTTAGCCTTGTAAAAAGTAAAAGATTGATCATAATTTATTTAAAACCTTTACCCCTAAGCTCCTATCCACTAATAGAAGTTGCAATCAATAGTAAAATACTTTATTCTGTTGCTAAACAATTATTAAAAAAACTGTAAATTAGTAGGACTAATAATATTTCACTATTTAATTTCGGATATTTGTACATACAAATTTATAGAATTATGAAAAATATAAAATACTTTATTCTGGGGCTCCTTATCTATTCAAACACCTCTTTCGCACAGTTAAAAGCGACAACTTACAAAGACGGAAATCAGGTTTTAAATGGTTTCAAAATTACGCCAGCAAAGAAAAGCAGTCAAAAACCCGGTATCCTTATCCTTCCCGCCTGGAGAGGAGTTGATAAAGCATCTAAAGATATAGCTGCTGATTTAGCAAGCTTAGGCTACTACGCTTTTATTGCCGATATTTATGGAGCGGGTAATTATCCAAAAGATAATGCAGAAGCGGGTCAAAAGTCTGGTTACTATAAAACGAACTACAAGGAATATCAAAAACGAATTTCATTAGCATTAGATCAATTGATTAAGGCTGGAGCCAATCCTGACAATATTGTAGTTATCGGATATTGTTTTGGTGGTACAGGTGCGCTTGAAGCCGCTCGTGCACATCTAAATGTAAAAGGCGTGGTTTCCTTTCATGGTGGTTTAGCAAGAGACGCAGCAAGAACTATTGAACCTATCACAGTTCCTGTTTTAGTATGTCATGGTGCTGATGACCCGTACGAATCAAAAGAAGAAATTACCGCTTTCCAACAAGAAATGCGTGATACAAAAGCCGATTGGCAAATGATTTATTATGCCAATGCGGTACATGGATTTACCAATCCTGAATACGGGGATGACAATTCTAAAGGAGCTGCATACAATGAGAAAGCGGCCAAACGCTCTTTTGAACATTTAAAACTTTTCCTGCATGAAGTTCTGAAAAAATAACTAGGGTTCATAACCCCAAAATTTCTTTATTATGAGTAAAAATCCTCAAAGAAAAGATAAGACTTGCTTAAATTGCAGATATGTTGTACAAAACAGATTCTGCTCTAACTGCGGACAGGAAAACATAGACATCAGAAAAACTTTCCATCAGCTTTTTATCCATTTCTTTGAGGATTTAACCCATTACGAAAATGCGTTCTGGAAAACTATCAAAAACCTTATTCTCAAACCGGCAACCCTTACAAAGGAATACCTGTCCGGTAAAAGGTTATCCTACCTGGCACCGATACGCCTTTATATTTTTATCAGTTTCATTACGTTTTTCTTGATTGGTGTCTTTCCAGATAAAAAAATCGAACTCTCCTCTGACACAAACACAGAACAAACGACCGATTTAAAAATAAATAAACTTATACATCCGGGTGAACTAGCAAAAGACAATTTAGACTCCATTCAGAAAACAATCAATAAATCGGTTGAACTAAACGACCAAGCCGAAAAACCATTTAATTTCGGGATTAAAACAGTTAGAGAATTAGACTCCATTCAAGAATTTGGGAAAGTAGAAGACAAATACAGCAGTTTTGAATATTCAGTTATTAAAAAGGTCTTAACAGTGACCGAAAATAATACCGTAGATGAAATTGTCGAAAAATTCAAAGCCTCTTTTCTTCATGATTTTCCAAAAGTCCTATTTATTTATCTGCCTATTTTCGCTTTTTTTCTATGGCTTTTCCATAACAAAAAAAGGTGGTACTATTTTGACCACGGTATATTTACCCTTCATTATTTTTCGTTCTTGCTAGTACTTATTTTAATCCTGTTTCTCACCGATAAAATCTTTTTGTTATTTGAAGAATCCAATACTGCAAATTTCATAAGCGGATTAATCAATTTTGCAGGCTTTGGCTGGATGATCTATTATTTTTTCCCGGCACATCATCGTTTTTATGGCGAATCAAGATTCATGTCCTTCGTAAAAACCATATTTCTTTTTTTTATAAACTTCATTATAATAATTTTATTACTTTTATTGTTTTCCTTTTACACTTTTATAAATCTTCACTAAACCATAAATGAAAAAACTCCTTTCCCTATTTGTACTAGCCACTATACTGTCATGCAGTAGTACAAAAGTTACTGATTCAGCAGACAATTCTGATCCTACAAAATATATGAATACCATCACTGCAAATGAACTAAAAACACATCTTTACATTGTGGCAGCAGACGGAATGGAAGGTCGAGAAACTGGTTCTGCTGGCCAAAAAAGAGCCGGAACTTACCTTATCAATCAATATAAAAAAAACAAGATTTCTTTTCCAAAAGCCGCTAATGGCTTTTACCAAAAAGTTCCAGCTGCATTTTTGAACGCCAAACGAAATGAAAATCTACCTGACTCTGAGAATATATGGGCCTTTATAGAGGGTTCAGAGAAGCCAAACGAAATCTTGGTTATATCTGCACATTACGATCATGTAGGAGTTAAAAATGGGGATATCTACAATGGCGCTGATGATGACGGTTCAGGAACAGTTGCATTACTGGAAATCGCCCAAGCATTTCAACAGGCTAAAAAAGACGGTCACGGTCCTAAACGTTCTATTCTATTTTTACATGTAACAGGCGAAGAGCATGGTTTATTAGGTTCTAGTTATTATTCAGCGAACCCTCTATATCCAATGGAAAATACCATTACCGATATCAATATCGATATGATAGGCCGTCGCGATGTTGCACATGCTGACACAAACAACTACGTGTACGTTATCGGCGCAAACCGACTATCAACTGATTTAGACAACATCACCAGTGCTGCGAATAAAAAGTACGTTCAAATGGACCTAGACTATAAATACAATGATCCCGCTGATCCAAATCATTTTTACGAGCGTTCAGATCATTATAACTTCGCAAAGCACGGCGTTCCTTCTGTTTTTTTATTTAATGGTGTCCATGCTGATTACCATAGAAAAACAGATACACCTGACAAAATCGAATTCGATGCCTTGACAAAGAGAGCGCAACTAGCTTTTACTATGGCATGGGAATTAGCTAATAGAGAAAACAGACCTGTTGTAGATAAACCATAGATTTAGAATTTGAACACCTCCTCGCTTCCATTATCGTTACAGCGAGACTTGGTTTCGCGATAGGAATTGAGACCTTAGAATCTCCCAAAAAAATCGAAAGGATTTTTACTGTTGTCCTTGATACAAAATAAAAAAGAGCTTTGAAGTAATTTCAAAGCTCTTTTTTTATACTTCACTTTATTCCACAAAAAAAGGGATCAATCTCAAAAGTTGGGGAGGAATTAAATATTCCCGAGATTTACAGAAAAAAATAAGACTTGGAAAATTATAT